>JABDJE010000074.1 GCA_013002625.1 Saprospiraceae bacterium
ATCTAGCATCTAGGCTTGATCCGGTTGTAGCTATACGGCAATAAAAAATTGTATTCATTGAAAATAAAAAAGGGATGCTACGAGGTAACATCCCTTTTGTCTATTCTTTATGAGTGAGGATTATTTCACAGAATTCACAATTGAAGTAAAAGCTTCTTCGTGATTCATAGCTAAATCAGCCAGTACTTTTCTGTTCAATTCAACATTATTGTTTTTTAATCCATGCATGAATTTGGAGTAGGAGAGGCCGTTGGCTCTTGCACCTGCATTAATTCTTGCAATCCATAGTCTTCTGAAAACACGTTTTTTATTACGTCTGTCTCTGTAAGCATAAGACCATGCTTTTTCAACAGCGTTTTTTGCAACAGTGTAAACATTAGATCTAGCACCAAAGTATCCTTTGGCTGCTTTTAAAATTTTCTTTCTCCTTCTTCTGGAGGCTACGTGATTTACTGAACGTGGCATAGTAAAAGTGTTTTTGAATCATGAGGGAATTGACAAGTCAATTCTTAGCCATCATAATCAATTAATAAATATTAGATGTTCAATAAAGCCTTGATTCTTTTCTCATCAGCTTTACTCACTAGAGTAGAGCCACATAATCTATTCTTGGCTTTCTTGGATCTTTTTCTCATCAAGTGAGAGGTATTCGCCTGGAATCTTTTAATCTTTCCAGAACCTGTCTGCTTGAATCTTTTTTTAGCACTTGAGTGCGTCTTCATTTTAGGCATACTGCACAATTTATTTAGACCCGCAAAAGTACAACAAATAATATTTAGATAAAACAGGCTGAGGTTTATTTTTTCACCTTAATTGGAGCGATCATTACGATCATACGGCGTCCCTCCATTTTAGGCAGTGCTTCAGCAGCGCCGACCTCTTCAAGTTCTTTGATAAATCTTAGCAAAAGGAGCTGACCTCTGTCCTTAAAGACGATCGTACGACCTCTAAAGTGAACATAGGCTTTGACCTTAGCGCCTTCACCTAAAAACTTCTTGGCGTGTTTCAATTTAAAATCAAAATCATGTTCATCTGTATTCGGACCAAATCTGATTTCCTTAATAACAGTCTTAGCTGTCTTACTTTTAATTTCCTTCTCCTTTTTCTTTTTCAGATACAGGAATTTATTGAAATCTATGATCTTACATACTGGTGGATCTGCTTTTGGACTAATCTCTACTAAATCAAGCTCAAGGTCTTGAGCCCATTGGATAGCTGTATTTGTTTTGAATACACCAGATTCAACTTTTCTACCGGCGACTTCGCTGATTTCATCGAAGTTATCGCCAACCAATCTGATCTCTGGTATTGTTATGCGTCTATTGACTCGATATTTGTCTTTTTCTTGGTTTTGTGGTCTTCTAAAATTTCTTCTTTTCCTCAAATGATATAATTTTTATTTAAAAATATGCAACCCTCTCAAGGAGGGTTACATTCTCATCAACTAAATTAATTTAAAAATAGTTTTATTTAGCATCCTCAGCACTAAGGCTTTTAGAAGATTTTATTTCCAGGCTTTCTTTATTCTTGGAAATTACCGCCTTTAGTATGGCGCCTTCTTTCGGATTTTCATTTAAAATAAACTCTGCGAGTGGATCTTCAATATATCTCTGTATCGCTCGATTCAATGGTCTTGCTCCAAATTGTGGATCAAATCCTTTTTCAGCAACAAATTTCTTGGCCGCTGCACTTAAGGTCAATTTGAAACCCATATTCTCCAATCTCGTATATAAATCCTTAAGTGAAATTTCGATGATCCTAAAGATATGTTCCTGCTCAAGGCTGTTGAATATCACAACATCATCAATTCTATTCAGGAATTCTGGTGAAAAAGTCTTTTTCAGTGCTTTCTCAATCACACCTTTGGAATGATCATCCACAGACTCTTTTCTTGCCTGGGTGTTGAAACCAACACCTTGTCCAAAGTCTTTCAATTGTCTTGCCCCAATATTCGAGGTCATGATAATTAAAGTGTTTTTAAAATCCACTTTTCTACCCAGACCATCTGTTAATTGACCATCATCGAAAACTTGCAACAGTACATTATAGATGTCAGGATGTGCTTTTTCGATCTCATCCAAAAGAATTACTGAATAAGGCTTCCTTCTGACTTTTTCAGTCAATTGACCTCCTTCTTCATATCCCACATATCCCGGAGGCGCTCCTATTAATCTAGACAGAGAGAATTTCTCCATATATTCTGTCATATCAATTCTGATCAAGGCATCTTCAGAATCAAATACATGCTTAGCCAAGGCTTTCGCCAGTTCCGTTTTACCTACACCTGTAGGCCCCAGAAAAATAAATGTTCCAATTGGCTTGGATGGATCCTTTAGACCGAGCCTATTTCTTTGAATTGCACGTGTTATTTTATCGACTGCGCCATCCTGTCCGATGATATGGTTTTTCAACTCATCGTTCATACCAACAAGTTTCTTGCTCTCTTTTTGAGCTACTTTAGTTACAGGAATGCCTGTCATCATCGATACAACTTCGGCAATATCTTCCTCATTCACAGGATATTTAGCTGCTTTGGACTCTTCTTCCCAATTCACCTTGGATGTTTCCAATTTCTTGATAAGCTTAGATTCCTGATCACGCAAGTCAGCCGCTTTCTCATACTGCTGATTTTTTACAGCCTGATTCTTCATCTCCTTAACGCCTTCAATCTTCTCTTCCAGTTCTTCGATGTATTTAGGAACATGGATGTTCTTTAAATGTGTACGCGCACCTACTTCATCTAACACATCAATCGCTTTGTCCGGCAAAAACCGATCAGTGATATAACGTGTGCTTAACTGAACACAGGCCTTAATGGCTTGTGGCGAATATTCGACATTATGAAAGTCTTCATATTTAGATTTGATATTCTGAAGTATATCAACTGCTTCTTCTGGGCTCGGTGGCTCAACCAGGACTTTCTGAAATCTTCTGTCCAAAGCACCATCTTTCTCAATATATTGTCTGTACTCATCCAATGTTGATGCGCCGATAACTTGTAATTCACCACGCGCCAATGCCGGTTTGAAAATATTGGAGGCATCCAGTGATCCCGTGGCGCCGCCCGCACCAACAATAGTATGTATCTCGTCAATAAATAGAATGACATCTCTTGATTTCTCAAGTTCATTCATAATGGCCTTCATTCTTTCTTCGAATTGTCCCCTGTATTTTGTACCTGCAACCAAAGCTGCAAGATCCAGCATTACGATTCGCTTGTCAAAGAGCGTTCGGCTTACACGTTTTTGGATTATTCTAAGGGCGAGACCTTCAGCAATAGCCGTCTTACCTACACCCGGTTCTCCAATCAAGATTGGATTGTTTTTCTTTCTTCTGCTGAGAATTTGCGATACACGCTCGATTTCTGTCTCACGTCCAATAATAGGATCCAGCCTGTCTTCTTCAGCCAATTTTGTCACATCTCGACCGAAGTTATCCAACACAGGGGTTCTGGATTTAGAATTACCTTTTCGGCGCGTAAACGATTCTTCCCGCTCTTCTTCCATTGGTAAATCAGAATCGCTTGACGAAACGATATCTGAGTAATTCGAACTTTCTTCTTGATTCACGTATTCTAATTCATTTTTGTAAATGGCATAATCAACCTCAAACTCATCCAATATACCTGATGCGGTATTGTCACCTATTTTCAGAATAGACAACATAATGTGCTCAGGATTAATTTCTTCCTGCTTCAAAGATTTAGCTTCCAGAAATGAAACTTTTAATACCTTTTCAGCATGTTTATTTAATGGAATACTCCCTACGTTTAACTGTGAATTGCTGCCTCTCTTATTTTGTATAGAAGATTCAATTTTATATTTCAGTTCATATAGATCAACATCCAAGGAATCCAGGACTTTAATAGCCAGACTATCCTTATCTTTTATCATTCCAAGTAAAAGATGTTCAGTTCCAATAAAGTCATTACCCAACCTTATCGCCTCATCCCGACTGATCGAAATGATCTTTTTGACTTTTGGTGAAAACTTACTATTCATTAAATTTCTTTGATATAAATATTATGAAAATTTTTTATATATAGTTTATATACGCTTTAATTCTTTAACAGAAAAACCGTACCATTTGTTACGATCTGTCATCTTGTCATTCTATTAAATATAAGTTAAGCTATATTGTTTTTCTTTTCTAGAATTTAACGAAACAATAGCACTTAAAAATTATCTTTTTGTAAAATTGGCAGATTACGTGCAATATTGGATATGAAAATTTAAATTTGCAGACCGAAATAAATACGCATGAAATTCGTCGTTGATAAGCAAGATAAATATTCGTTGTTAACTCTACAAGAGGAAAATCTAAACTCCATGATTGCGCCTGACCTTAAATCTGAGTTTGTTTTCCTTTGCAACGAAGGTGTTGAGAATTTAATTCTTGACCTTTCTCAAGTTAAATATGTAGACTCATCAGGTCTAAGTTCAATCCTTACCGCTAACCGGTTATGGAGTGATCAGGGAAACTTTGTTTTAACAGGCATAGCACACCCAAGTGTCAAAAAGCTTATCGAAATCAGCAGGCTTGACAGCATCTTTACAATTCTACCATCAGTTGAGGAGTCAATAGACTTTATATTCATGGAAGAGATTGAAAAGGAGTTGAGCTCTGAAGAAGAATGATCTCGTTCGAGTTAACGATCCTTGGAAGTAACTCGGCACTTCCATCCTATGGCAGGTTTCCAACAAGCCAGATTCTTAATATTGGTAACGAACTTATCCTTATTGATTGTGGTGAGGGCTGTCAGATGCGCATGGCTGATTATAAGATTAAGCGCAATAAGATTTCAACCATATTGATATCTCACTTACATGGTGATCACGTATATGGTCTACCGGGTGTCATTACCTCCTTTAACCACACCAATAGAACAGAACCCCTTGTAATCTACGGACCTCATGGTATTAAAGAACTCCTGGAGACCCTTTTTAAATTAGGTGAAGTTCATATTGGATTTGAGTTGAAGATCATCGAAATGAAACATGAGGGTGTCCATCAAATGGCACAGAATAAGCATTATAAGATCTCGGCATTTCCGGTTTTTCATAGAATTCCCACTTATGGTTATCGAATAGAGGAGACGAGGCGCCAACGTAATATTATGAAAGACAAGTTGTCTACGTACCAATTAACCATCGAACAAATCAAGCAACTCAAGGAGGATCAAATTATAAATTATAATGGCAGAACTTTACATCCAGATGAGGTCTGTCATCCAATTCCAGCCATAAGATCCTATTCCTATTGCGCAGACTCATTGGCTAAATTAGACCTCATCCCATTTATTCAAGGTTCTACGCTTCTGTATTTTGAATCTACATATCTTGATGAAATGCGCGATCAGGCTCATGAAAGGGGGCATGCCACAGCAAAAGAAGCTGGACAAATGGCTAAAGCAGCTGATGTCAAGCAGCTTGTAATTGGGCATTACTCAAGTAGATACAAGGATCCATCACCATTGTTAATCGAGGCGCAATCAGAATTTCCAAATACTGTAATGGGCTATGACGGAGCCAGGGTAGTGGTTGAATGATTGAGGCAATACATTATTACTCATTCAACAACATTCCACACAAAAGATACAATGCAACTTCAGCCCTTTTGATGTCAAAATGAGAAGTATTCAATTGAACCTGGGCATTTAAAAAGTTAAGCTGAGCCTGACGCAACTCTACAGAGGTAATTTGTCCTGCATCAAATTGTGTCTGGGTTCGATTATAATTTTCTTCAACGATAGTAAGATTCTGTTGTCTGGCATCATGGATTTCAATTGCATTCTGATAGTTTTGCCACGCTGTATTAAATTGAAAAGTGAGCTCATTTATCAGCTCTGCCTCCTGCAATTCAATGCCCTTCAGATTTAATTTTGCATTTTCAATACCCACTCTGGTCGCTCCACCATCAAATATATTCCATCGAGCAGTCAGGCCAAGCGTTAAGCCATTAGACTGTACGCTGGACAAGAAAGACGCTGGATTATTATTTGAATTGCTAAAACCATAAGATGCATTCGCGCCCACAACCGGGAGTCTTCGAGCTTTGCTCAGGTCAATAGCGATATTGCCAATCTGCAGCTGTTTATCCAGTAGTTGACGATTCGTATTCTGCGCAATCATCTCTTCAAAGAGAACTTGTCTATCCAAAAGAGAATAATCATCTATTTGCGTATTGACTTGATAGGGAACATTATCAGTATTCACCATTAATTGATTCAACAAATGCTTAGCATTCTCGAGTAAATTCATGGCCTGCATACGATTTATACTATCTGTATTGAGATCTACCTGCGCATTTAAAATTGCCAACTTATTAGCCTGCCCAAACTCATATTGAGCTTCTGCACGTGCCAATCTTTCAAGATTTACCTGAATGGTAGAATCGATTAAATTCACATTGTTTGCCAGACTGCTTATAAGATAATATTGATCCATAACCTGAGCTATAGCGTTTTCAATGGATAAGCGCAATTGTAAATCACTGAGTTCATATTGTCTCTTCAGTTGTTCAATATTGTATTTACGAGCCTGCCCATCATAAATGGTATAAGCTACATCGAGAGAAACATTGACTGCATTTGATGTGGCTCCAGTAATTGTGGTGGTCCTGCCATCCTGAAAATTGGCAGTTGTATTATCAATATTATAATTACCTCCACCATTTAATGAGGCTGTTGGCAACTGGCCTGTATTGAAAATACTGGTGTTATTCTCAGCTATTTGTCTGGCATTATCCGCTAATAATATTTGAAAATTATTCTCTACCGCTTCCTTGACAGCCTCATCCAAGGAAAGCACACCCTGGCCGGATATACAGAAAGCTTGACATAAAACAAGAATAAATATTGATACAATAATATTATACTTCATCTTCTTCATGTTTTAGTTCTTTAACAGCGCGTTCCAATGATTCTGCAGGCACCCATTCTCCGGATCGCAGCCAGGTCCCTGTCACTTTAATGCTATTGATGAATGATAAATAAATTGGCAGAACCAGAAGTGTTAGTACAGTTGCAAAGCCAATACCGTAGGCAATGGATATGGCCATTGGAATTAAAAATTGTGCTTGTCTGCTTGTTTCAAATATAAGTGGTGCCAAGCCAGCAATTGTTGTTAAAGAAGTTAAGAAAATAGCTCTAAACCTGGATTTGCTCGCTTGAAATAATGCATCATCGAAACTTAGTCCGGATTTAAGGTTGCCATTAAATTTACTTATCAGAACAAGTCCATCGTTGACCATGATACCAATTAATGCAATTATTCCCAGGAGGGATAGAATATTAATTGCGAAGCCGTGTATCCAATGCCCCCATGCAACAGCAATCAAACTAAACGGCACCAATAGCAATAATAGAAGTGGTTGACTGTAGGATCTAAAAACAAATGCTATGACAATGTAAATGAGAATTATAACGACTGGAAAAACAATTTTTGCAGAACTGATAAATTTACCTGCCTCTCTGTTCTGTCCTTCATAAAGTGCTTTCACCGTGGGGAATTGGGCCTGAATTTCCGGGAAAATTTCATTCTGGATTAAAGCCATTATATCCGTCG
>JABDJE010000078.1 GCA_013002625.1 Saprospiraceae bacterium
CCTTCCAATGTACCGCCCATCGGTTGATTACGGGTCACCGCAATTGGGTTGGATAATGAAAAACAACCCATAAGATCCGCTGCGTTGTTCCCAACTTCTGCGCCTTCCAATGTTCCATCATAACTCAAATGCCATACAAGGCAAGTTCCAGCGCCCGCACCGTCAAAATCCACAAGATCAAAACTCGGTGGCAAGCCTAAAATATTACCCTGATCGTCTGTGATAACCCATTGACTGCTGGCACCACTGTTTCCGCTTAATACTATTTCATCTGGTCCTATATTATCTGGAATACCATCTCCTACACAAAACTCAAATGGTCCCCCTTCCAATGTACCGCCCATCGGTTGATTACGGGTCACCGCAATTGGGTTGGATAATGAAAAACAACCCACAAGATCCGCTGCGTTGTTCCCAACTTCTGCGCCTTCCAATGTTCCATCATAACTCAAATGCCATACAAGGCAAGTTCCAGCGCCCGCACCATCAAAATCAACAAGATCAAAACTCGGTGGCAAACCTAAAATATTACCCTGATCGTCTGTGATGACCCATTGACTGCTAGCACCACTGTTTCCGCTTAATACTATTTCATCAAGTCCGATATTGTCTGGAATACCATCTCCAACGCAAAACTCGAAAGGACCGCCTTCAAGGGTTCCGCCTTCTGGTTGATTTCTGAAAACAACTATAGGCGTTGTTGAAAAATCATAACATCCTGAAATATCACTTGAAATATTATTTCCAACTTCTAAGCCAACTAATTGATCGAAGTAACTGAGGTGATATATGTGACAATCTCCTGGTCCAGATACATCAAAGTCTACTACATCAAAGGATGACGGTAATCCCAATATGTTCCCTTGATTATCTGTGACCACCCATTGAGAATTTGGACCTTGTGTTGAAAAAAGCTCAATTTCACCAGCACCAATAAAATCAGGAATTCCATCTCCTACACAAAACTCAAATGGTCCCCCTATTAAATGTCCTCCAACAGGATTATGACGCACTACTGTAATAGGATTGGACAATGAGAAACATCCCTGAAGATCGGCAGCGTTATTACCTAAGGCTGCACCTTCAAGATTACCATCAAAACTCATGTGCCATACCAAGCATGTGCCATCTCCAGCACCGTCAAAATCAACAACATCGAAACTTGGCGGTAAACCTAAAATATTCCCCTGGTCGTCTGTGATCACCCATTGACTATTGGTACCACTGTTCCCGTTTAATACTATTTCATCAGGTCCAATATTATCTGCTACACCATCTTCTACACAAAATTCAAATGGTCCTCCAACCAGAATACCACCAGAGACCTCACAGCCCGTGCAATCTGTACCAGTTAATCGTTCAACTGGAATTGGATTTGATAGTGAAAAACAACCCATAAGATCTGCTGCATTACTTCCAACTTCTGCTCCTTCTAATGGGCCAGTGAAACTAAGATGCCAGATCAGACAAGTTCCTGCACCGGCACCCTCAAAGTTAAATGGAGGCGCTGGAGGTAAGGCGAGTATATTCCCTAAATCATCTGTGATTACCCAAGCAGAGTTGTCTCCAATATTTCCAGATAATTCAACATCTATAAAATCATCATTACCATCGTCTGCACAAATAACCAATTCATCTGAAGTTGTAATCGTACCACCTGCAATATTATCGCAGGCCCCTTTTACCATTATTTCATCAAGATCCCATACGGACAACATCGCCCCATTACCTGTAAGACAATAAGCTACCAGTTCGAAATTAAAGGTTGACGTCTGTGTAACGGTGAATGCATCTACATTTGAAAAGTCAAAGACTTCTAAGGACCAATCCTGTGTAGTTGAAATTTCACTCTCTTCGTAAACAACGCTACCATTTAGAGAGACCCTCAAGGCATACTTTGTTGGATAATTATTTGCGCCTGAAGGACCATCTATCCAATCAAAATTTGGAGGAGCAGATTCATAAAAGGTCAAAGTACTGATAGCTCCGGTTCCATTTGGGCCAGGAGAAACTTCAATATCAAATTTTACGGCTCTAGTAGAAGAAGGCATATAAGTGCATGATTCATCTGCACTCACACACATAGCGACAGTATTGTTGACGCCCGGTGTACATGAATGCATGTTCACGCCAGGATCTTCTCTGTACAGATATCCGAGAGTTCCAACAGATAGTATTGTACATTCAGTATTTTCAACAGATACTGCAGTAAATTCTGAGTAATCCTGATTCGTTTGATTATAGCTGTAAGAAGCACAATCTTCTAAACCGAATAAGAGGTAGGGTTCTTGTTGCGTTGTATCAGCAACTGATGCTGTAAGCACTTGTGAGTTTGTGAACGCAAGAAAGAATAAGAAAACGTAAATAGTAAGCTTAGATTTCATTGATCATATTTTGAAGAGTAAATAAATTGTACTCAGTATATGATCATGTCATTGATTAGTTGCCTGGGGAATTAAATTTTTAAATAAATTCCTGTCCCAATGCCAATATTATCAAAATAAGTCTGAGAAGGTCCTCTTGTTAAGTCAGACATGCCTTTACTATAGGATCCAATAAGACTAATTCCCCAATTCCTTCCGAGGGAAAGATTCAAGCCCAACTCTCCATTCAATGAAAAGAAGTTGTTATTTAATGCAGATCCATCTTCAGTATGAATGTCAAATTCATCAATCATATCTGTTCCATCGTACAGCTGCATAAGCATATCACTACAATAATTTTCAATGATACTATACGACAAGCCCACACCTGCAAAGGCAGAGATTCTATCAGATACCTTAAAGCTATTCCTAAGGCCTGTATGAAAGCTGACTATGCGTATACTTTGGTCAAGTTGTGTTCTGTTCTCTATGGTTGAACCATCTTGTAAACTAAAATTACTTACATCAAAACTTGTAACATTTTCATGTATACCCAAAGGTGTAACTATCTCAATGTTCGAACTGTACATCTGTAGACCATTATTATTTGAATATTGATTGTCTAAATCATATTCAAATTGGTCATTTAGTAAACTTCTGTTTCTAATACTGCTCAATGCCAATCCACCAGTCACTGATAATGACTTGTTCAAAGGAATTGCGCCAGATAATTGTAGACCATAACTGGATCGTAAATCTCCGTATTTGGTTAAGGCATAACTTTCAGGCATAATATTATCCATTCGAGCCCAAGAAATAAAAGTTGTAGGAATCAAAGCCAAGGTGATTCCATTATTCAGTTCTTCTTTATCTGGTCCTGAAGCTTCACTCCATGTTAAAAATAATTCTGGAACAGACCTTCTATAAGACACAGAATGTTCAGGCGTGTCTATCTCCTGTATCC
This sequence comes from Saprospiraceae bacterium, assembly GCA_013002625.1. Lineage (GTDB taxonomy): Bacteria > Bacteroidota > Bacteroidia > Chitinophagales > Saprospiraceae > RFSX01. Next base: position 3,328 of record JABDJE010000078.1, read on the forward strand.
ACAATAATTCAGGTGTCAAGTTACTGGTAACAAGAGGAATATAATTTACTGGTTCACTCTCATGATTGAAGCTTTTTTGTTCAGATCCAGGATTGGTAACTGCCACGTCATCCAACACCTTTGCAGCACTATTGCTATTTGTAGGCGTATTGTTCTGATTAATAAAAACAGACTCTTCCAACTCCATTTCCTTTCCAGATTTTACGGTAATTACATTACTTTGTGCTAGAACGACTTCATCCGAGGTCTTGCTTTTTGACTCTGCATATATTTCCACTTGTGTTTCTAGCTGATGAATTCTTGCGTTTAATTGATTGATATGATTATTTAATAACCAACCAACAGTTGTCAGGCCGATCAGCAATAGGAGTAATGCTCCTATTCTTCTTCTACGATTGCGACGCGCCTTGCGCATAGCTGCCACATCAATCATTGCCTCATCAAAGACTCGATCAGGTGGAATATTCCAATATCCATCTCCGGAATCCGTATCCTTTAATTTGGATTGGAAAATCTTGTTAATATCATCATGGGATTGTGCACTCATTACTTCACACCAATACTTGGATTTTTTTCTTTAATAGTTTCTTTGCTTTAAATAACTGTGATTTTGAAGTCCCTTCAGAAATGCCCAATAATTCAGAAATCTCTTTATGGGTATATCCTTCAACCACATTTAGGTTAAATACCAACCGGTAACCATCCGGAAGTTCTTGAACGAGCTTTGTTAATTCCTGTGCTGAAAGTAATTCAACTTTTTCCTCTTCTTTAGCATAAATAAGGGCATCTTCATGCAGCTGGCCTAAGCCCAACTCTTTCACTTTCTTTCTACAAAACATGATACTCTCATTTACGACGACTTTGGAAGACCAAGTTGAAAATTTTCCCTTTTGAGGATCAAATTGATAAAGTTTTGAATAAATCTTGACCAAAGCATTTTGCAATATGTCCAATGCATCTTCGCGATTTTGAACATATCTTAAGCAAATCATAAACCACATCGACCTATATTTTTCATACAGGGCACGTTGAGCTTTTGGTTTGCCTTGAATACTATGTTTTATCAATAATTTATCCTCGATCATATCGATCTTAGTCATTCGTATGTTATACTATATGCAGGAAACTGTAGTTGGTTGCCTGTTAATGAAATTATTTTTTTCTGGATTGAGAATATGTTAAAAAGTGATTTTATAGAATATCTGAATATTAATATTGATAAAGTGGAGTTATCCCGACAAATTATAGAATTGTTAATTTCACCATAGTTTGAATTTTATTAGGAGAAGCACGTTTATGTAATTGCTATGTCGAAGCTATATTTACTAATACTCTGCGCATTAAGTCTGAATGTATCGGCGCAGTTTGACAATATTATTTATGATAACTATATCTACAATGATTATATAAAAAGTGTCACATTCTCACACCGGGGATTACAGACATCGATTCCTGTCATTGATTTTAATTCTGGTTATCAGGGGCTTTTACATTTGGGTTTTGATGATCTGGAAGGTGGATTCAAAACGTTTGTTTACAGAATTATTCACTGTGACAAAGATTGGTATCCTTCTGAGCTTGAAGAAATTGAATATTTGGATGGTTTTAATTATGAAGAGATTGACAACTTTGCATTCTCAGCAAACCCCTACTCTGAATATACCCACTACGATTTATATCTCCCTAACGATGATGTTAAATGGACTATCTCAGGCAACTACCTATTGGCAGTCTATGATGAAGAATATGAAGTACCTGTTCTAACACGAAGATTTATGGTTGTTGAAAATCAGGTCAACATCGGCTATAATGTTCGCAAGCCAAAAAATGTACAAAAATTCAATACACATCAGGAACTTGAATTAACCATAAATCATAAAGACATACACATAACCAGACCCAGGACTGAGCTATTTGTTACAGTTATTCAAAACGGGAACTGGAACTCGGCACTTCACAACCTTCAAGGCACATACGAGCGCGGAGATGTCCTCTTTTTTGATCTATATGATTACATCGTATTTCCCGCCCTAAAGGAATTCAGAAATTTTGATATTAGATCTTTGAGCTACACAACAGAATTTGTAACTGCCATTGATAGGGACAAAGATGTATCGACTGTATTATTGGACCTCAATAAGAAAAGATATACCCGAAATTTTATTTCGGAAATTGATGCCAATGGATTTTTCGTACTTGACAACTTCGATTATGGAGACCCTACAATCTCTTCTGAATATGCGAATGTAATTTTCACATTAGAATCTCATAAAAAATACGCCCGTAATCTTTATATCATAGGAGCTTTTTCTGATTGGCAAGCAAAAGATGAATACAAGCTGGAATATGATCCTTCAAGATCTATTTACATAGGTGAGGCCTTTTTTAAGCAAGGATATTATGATTACATGTTTGCACTTGAGGACAGCGAAACCGGCTTCTTAGACATGGAGACAATAGAAGGCAGTTGGTATGAAACTGAAAACGACTATCTCGTTTTGGTATATTTCCGAGAATTCGGCAGCTTTTACGATAGACTAATTGGTGTCCAGAACTTCAACTCAAACGCCAGACGTTAAATTATTATAGTAAGTATTGTGTAACCGAAGTGGTTTGCATCAACTCTTTTAATTGTCGATTTTGTCCCAGTTTTATTTTCAGATCGATATTTGCGCCACTCAGATGGCATTGGCAGACCATCAATGCATTTAAACCGGTCAAATCAATTCTATTCAAATGAGCCAGATCGATTATTACATTATTCACATTATCTAATCTTTCTAATATATCCTGATAAAGCCTAAGGCCATCAATATGTATGAGGTTACCATACAAAGAAAGATTCAAAGACCCTGAAGTCTTTAAGGACGTGTAAGTAAGGTTAGTCATTCAAAAGGTATTTGAAAGACTAGAGCAAGAATTTTGCCGAAATTATTTGACAGCTGGTTTTACGTGGCCCCAGTTCTCACCACTTTCTATTCGATTAATTTGGGTATGGCTTACGCCAAATTTTTCAGCGATATACTTTTTCTTCTTTCTGCCAGTCTGAAGCATCCTTTTAATTCTGGCTACTTTTTTCTCTGTCAGTTTTGGCTTGCCACCTTTTCTATGAGGCACAAATCCAAATTTCTTTGCTCTGGCACGGATGTATTTTAACCAATCTTCATCCGATACCCATACCACGTTAGATGGTAAATTATTTGTTCGGTCGAGATCAACATGGATGTATTTAGTGAAGTGGGGTTTCTTCTTCTTAGACCAGTATTTTGCAACCAGCTGATGCGTGTACAACGCATAATTTTTACCATCAATCTTTATGCTGCATCGCACATATTTTTTGGGATCGATAGTAGGTTTAAGCAGGTGTTGTGAACCGTTATACTTATGGACGGATCTAATTCTGGCCTTATTTGAAATATAATATTCAACGTGGTTGGTTTCTTTAGGAAGTTCAACTTTCTTCCATCTTTCGCCGGGCAGACTTTTAACTTTATCTACTCTTTTTACATTTGCCATATTTTTTAAATTTTAGTGATCTAAATGCTGCACAAGTCGCTTCAGATATTGAGACTTCAAATAATAATCCTTTATCTGAGCCAGTGCGCTGTCAGTGGGATTATTTAAGTCAATTTTCTGAGTCACAGGTGCAATTTCATCACTAAGGGAAGTCTTAATTGCTTCGATTGAATGGAGTGCTGCTTTCTGCTTTTCTATATCCGGGTCAAATTTTAACTCCATCAAGGTTTCATTTATGTCCATCATTTCCATCAGAAATTCTTGAGACACTTTTTCATTACCTTCATTAAACTCAACACCTAGATATTCCAAAATGTATTTAATTCTGCTTTGCTTGTCTTTCAATACCTTGTAAGCCTTATTAACCTCAGTTGACTTTTGCAAAGCTTGGACTTGTTCTTCATCTGAATGAAGTGTGAATTTATCAGGGTGAAATTGTTTGCTTAATTCGTAATATTTACGCTTCAACAATCGCTGATCAATTTCAAATCCAAGGGGCATTCCGAATAATTCGAAATAATTCACACTACAATTTTTAAAATAATCTTGATATATCCAAACCTAATGCGTAAATCATCAAAATGATAAGCAGAGCAAATCCGATGAGATTCGCGATCTCCATGACTCTATCTGGCACTTTGATCCCGGTAATACTCTCAAATAACAAGAACATTACATAACCCCCATCCAAGGCAGGAATCGGTAATAAGTTGATGAAACCAAGCAAAATAGATAACATTGCGGTCATGCTCCAGAACCGTTCCCAGTCCCAGGTTGTCCCGAACATTTTACCTATTGTAATAAAACTGCCCAGACTATCCTTTGCCTTAATCTTACCAGAAAACATTTGCCCAAAGGCTTTAACCTGATCTGTAAGGAAGGTCCAGGACTTATTCCAACCTGCCGGGATTGAAGCTCCGAATGAGTATTTCTCTTTTGCAAGATCTATGAAGTGGGCTGCCGGAAAAGCTGTTATACCCACCAATTTATCTTCGCCAAGAGTCAAATCAAAATTGAGCGTGTCAGCGCCTCGAAGAATCCCAATGGTTATATTTTCGTCAACTTCCTTAAAAGCTTTCATGAAGTCATGTGCGAATGGTGTAGCCTGGCCATTTAAGGATATAATACGGTCGTTGATCTGCATTCCCGCTTGTTTACCAATGCTTTCCTTTGAAAAACCGTCTACGACATAAGGAAACCTTGGCGTTACCAATCTTACATTTCTATTGTCATATTTTGTTAGAGATTGTCTTATCGACTCAGGTACCTCAATTGTCATCTCCTGACCATCACGGTTTAGTTTTATGGACTTTGCTTCGTTGATTACGATCTCCTTGGTGATGAGACCTCCTCTGAACTTAACCAATTCGAGTTCGCCAACTTGCAATAGTTGATCGCCGTCTCGTAATCCCATTTCATAGGCCATGCTGTCCACTGCAATGCCATGAGGAAGTTTGTCATTAGGAATATATGATTCTCCATATACCCAGAAAAGCATTGAGAATATCAGAATTCCTAAAATGAAATTTACGGTTACTCCACCAACCATTATAATCAAGCGTTGCCATGCCGGCTTAGATCTGAATTCCCAGGGTTGAGGTTCACCTTGCATCTGGTCCTTATCGAAACTCTCATCGATCATACCGGAAATTTTCACATAACCTCCAAATGGTAGCCACCCAATTCCATACTCGGTTTCACCCTTTTGAAATTTAAATAGCGTGAATCCCGGGTTGAAGAACAAATAGAATTTCTCAACTCTTGTTTTAAACCATTTTGCTGCACTAAAATGTCCCCACTCGTGCAAAATGACAAGGATGCTTAAACTAAGAAAGAACTGTGCAACTGTAATCCACATATTTATATCTTTAAATAACGAAACGCGGCTTTTAAGGAGCCCCAAAAGTAGCAATTTCTATATTTTAATTCCATTATCTTAGATTTAGTTCAAAGCCTGACGGACAGAGACACGATTTAAATTGATAACTGGCACAAACATATACCCTTGATCCTATTCTATACATCTGATATCGATAATAATGAAGCCCTACTCGAAGAAGATGAGTTTCAGCACTGTTGTAAGGTACTCAGACACCGCGAAGGCGATGTTATTCACATAACAAATGGGCAGGGCATATTTGCCCAAGCACGCATAGAACATATACATAAGCGTCATGCCAGTCTCAATATAATACATCAGACTTCGCGTGAAAGAAAATCAATATTTATCGAATTGGCTGTCGCACCGCCCAAGACAAAATCCCGGTGGGAATGGCTTTTGGAAAAAACTGTAGAAGTCGGCGTGGATAAGATTTCACCCATAATCACTTCCAATATCGAACGCAAGAAAATAAATTTGGATAGAAACAGAAAGATCATCAGAAGTGCTGCTTTGCAATCCAAAAGAATAACCCATCCGGAAATGAGTGAGATAATTTCGCTTGAAAAATATTTGGCTTTTCCTGAAGTTCAAACTGCTGATAAATTTCTGTGTCATTTTGATGATACCAATTTATTCTTAAACAAGGCTGAATATTCTTCAAATCATCTCATCGTTTTCGTTGGTCCGGAAGGTGATTTTAATGATCAGGAATTATCACTTTTAAAGCAGTATAAATGCCAAGAGGTAAATATTTCAAAAAACAGATTGCGAACTGAAACAGCAGCAATAGTTGCAATTTCTCAAGTCAGCGCACTGATAGAATAAGCTTATAATCTGTGAAGGAACTTAAAGAAATAATAAACCATTACAAGCAAAACGCACACGGTCTTCAATGTGCTCTGGTATGTATTGTTCAGGTGAATGGCTCTTCCTATCGTAAACCAGGCGCACGGATATTACTTTTGGAAAATGGGGAATTCACGGGTTCGATAAGCGGAGGTTGTCTCGACGGTGATGCTTTGAAGAAAGCACAAAAGGTAATTTACAGCGGCAGGCCACAATTGGTGCGCTATGATACAACCCAAGAAAATGACTCTCCTATCGGCTTGGGATTAGGTTGTCAGGGAATTATTGATGTCTTAATTCAGCCCTTGGATAATGAAGGTTATGAGATAGGTCAGCTGCAAGAAATAGTAGATTCAAGAAAGCCATTGGTTATGGTTCAGGCCATAGATAGCAAAACGATAAGCAATTCTATTCTGTATCCAGCTGATCAAGCTTTGCATATTGAAGATGACGCATTAAGACAGGCCGTTACCACAAGTTTTAAAAAAGAGCGCTCATCATTGGCGACAATTGACCAACAGAGGTACTCGATTCAATATTACACCCCTGCCATTCATCTTGTTGTCTGTGGCCATCAGTATGACAGTTTGGTATTATCCGAACTTGCTGAAAAGATTGGTTGGAAAACAACGATCTATGGCAAGCTGCAAAAGATATACTACAAAGGGCAAATCACCAGAAACTGCATCGAAAATGATCAGCCTTTACCGGATGCCGATCCATTTACGGCTTTCATCATTATGTCGCATGATATCGATACCGATATCCGAAACTTAAAACGAGCCCTTTCCGAACAAGCTTCCTACATAGGTTTATTAGGCCCAATCGACAGACGGAATAAAATATTTGATACACTGGAAAAAGAATTCACGCGGCAATTATTATTGGAACAGATATTTACACCTGTAGGATTAGATATCGGTGCACGAACACCGGAAGAAATCGCCATTGCCATTATCGCAGAAGTAACTATGTATTTCAGTAATACCACCGGACAACCCCTCACAAAGGTAAAAGGTGGAACTTAGCTTACCGGATTCATTGGAAATCGTCTGATTCTATTGCCTGTTAATTTATACGTAGCATTGGCAATAGCCGCTGCGATTGGACCCATAGGTGGTTCACCCAATCCTTGAGGAGCGCGATCGCTGTCCATTAAGTGTATTTCAATATTTTCCGGGCACTCTCTCAATGCCATAAGCTTATAAGGTCCATAAATTAAAGGTCCAATAGCATTATTATGTATTTCAACTTTTTCATACAGGGCTGCGCTCATACCCATAATAATGTTTCCTTCACATTGAGCTTTGACCTGATCTGGATTTATAACCATTCCCGTATCAATCACACAATAAACATCGCTCACAATTATTCTTTGCGCTTCAATAGACAGACGAACAACCTGTGCTACATGCGTGGCACCATCTGTGCAACAAGCCAGTCCCATAGCAATACCGTTTTCCACCTTGTCAGTATATGAAGATTGTTCAACTACTTTATTTAGCACCGCCAATAATCGTTGGTCTGTTTCAGAATCATTCAGATGGTTTTGACGAAATGTAACAGGATCGATACCCACTTTTTCAGCCAGTTCATCCATAAAACTTTCTATGGCAAATATGTTCGCCAGAAGGCCCATTCCTCTCCAAAAACTTGTACGGAGAGGCAAATTGGCTCTCCATGATATGATCTCATATCGCTGAATACCTCCATATCTGTTAAGGGCCCCGCGCCATGCTCCAAAATCTGCTCCTATGATATCGTTAATTATTTCAGGCCAGACATCAGATCCTTTGACCACATCGCCACTTGAACAATTATTCTCAAAGGCAGTAATATGTCCCGTATCATCCATTACAGCTTTTAAGAGATGATGCGTGGGTGGTCTAAAATAATCTGCTTGAAATTCTTGGGCGCGTGTATAAAAACAATGTACAGGTCTTTTAAGCTGTCTTGAAATAAAGGAAGCATAAGTAGCAAGATCTGTATACAAAGCACGACCAAATGCTCCACCGAGATAAGCTGGTAAAACATTGACCTTCTTTTTTCGCATATTCAACCTACATGCAATATCCTTTCTCGTTTTTCTAACATTTTGAGTTGCCACATACACTTCCAGAGAACCATCTTTAAAATTTGCTAAGGCTCCAGAAGGTTGAATTTGTGCATGCGCACCCATTGGTGTCCTAAATTCTGAAGTAATTATTTCAGACGCGTTTTTAAATTGATTTTTGGGACATTTGCCTTTCTGGATCACATAAGGTTTGCCTACACCAACTGTTACCATTTCTTCAATATCCTTTTGTTGTATCACTTCTTCTACTTCCCAGGTTATAGCGAGTTTTTGGGAAGCGTTATAGGCCTGGAATCTTGATTCGGCAACCACTGCAACAAAATCTTCTTCGACTATAACATCTACAATGCCTGGCAAGCCATTGACAGAATTTGGATCAACATTGGTTCTTTTAGCTTTTATGTATGGGCAGGGAACTACAATTGCGTAAACCATTCCATCCAATTCTTCATCAATGCTAAAAATTGGCTTTCCAGTGACTTTATCTTCAAGGTCTAATCTTGGAATAGCTTTACCTATATACTGGTAATCTTCTGGATTCTTCAAATCAGGCGTTGAAGGAACTTTCCATTGTTTCGTAATCTTTACCAATTCTCCATAGGTTGTAGTTTGGTCTTTATATGAAAAGACACCATTTTCAAGTTTTACTTTTTTAGGTAATGTTTTAAATTCCTTCGCAGCTTCGATGATAAACATTTGTCTGAAGGTTGCTGCCAATTCTCTAATCGGCTTCCAAAGTCCTTCTATAGAAGAGCTATCCCCTGTAAATAGTAAATCTAAAGGCCCATGACTTGAGGACGCATGAAGAACTTTCAATTGCTTGAATTTAATTTGTAATTCATCTGCAACTATTTGAGCAAGGGCTGTCAATACACCTTGCCCCATCTCAACTTTTGGACTGTAAAATGTAATCTCATTATTGGCATTGGCTTCAAACCAAACGAGAGGCCCATCAAAATTATAGTAAGGTAATTCTCCTGAAGCAAGCACTTTGTCAATCGCTCGCCTCCATATTCCCCGAGTCAAATATGCGGTACCTAACACCACCGCTGTTCCAGCCGTTACCTTTATCAGGAATTTTCTACGAGACGCACTTTTTAACTTCGAACCCATTACACTGCACTTTTTGGTTTAGAAGTCATATTCTCGATTGCCTCATTTAAGGCTTTCCTAATTCTGGGATAGGTTCCACATCTACAAAAATTGGTGAGGCTATCGTTGATTTGCTGTTCAGTTGGGTTTGGAAATCTTTCCAAAAGTGCTACGCTTGCCATTATAAATCCAGATTGGCAATACCCACATTGAGGAACGATTTGATTTATCCAGGCTTGCTGAACAGGATGTAATCCAGATTCGTTTTCAAGGCCCTCTATGGTTGTAATTGATTTCCCATTCACAATTCTTGCCGCATACGAACAAGAACGTGTAGCTTGACCATCAATTATAACTGTACAAGCGCCACAAGCTGCTTTACCACATCCGAATTTGGTGCCCTTTAATTTTAGAGTGTCTCTGATTAGCCACAACAAAGGTTCATCTCCATTTACGTCGAGCTTGTAGTTTCTTCCATTTATTGTGAATTCTATTTTCATAGTTATTAATCGTCGTTTGGAATTGGAGCACCATTTTCTGCCCAGATTTTAACCGCTTCGATGTATGTTTCTTTTGCTACTGGCGGTAAAGATCTTGGAACACCTTCCTGATTGATTCCAGGATCAAATGCCCAAAGTACTTTGGAGTCATTTGTCAGATGTGTTACAAGACTATCTAGCCCGATACCACCATTTTTACTCTGGTCTAGAATAATTTTTGCAATCTCGATTTTGGTCAATCCTTGCCATCCCATACTTTTAGGAGCTAAATGCCAGTTGGACGCACCGGGCACACCTGTATAATAATTATTGCTGTTTTGGTGACAACTTTGACATTGCTGTATGCCTGCGCCTCTATTGTTAGGACCACGTTGGACATTATAATAATGTATATGCAGATCGTCTCCCTGCGTAGGTCTATCTCCAGAAGGGTGGCAATTCAAACATCTTGGAGACATTAATACCTTCATCATAAGATCAAATGCTTCCTCAGGCGTAATATCAGTTTCCTGAGGAACAGCATTCAGGTCTCTTTTAGAATTGCTATAACTATTAACCCATGCACCACACAGCAATGAAATAAATGTTAAGTATAGGAAAGCACCCCTCATCCTATCGGTATTCGTTTTATGTCCTTTAAAATAAGGAATTATAAATAGTGTTCAGAAAGGAACGCATCAATGGGATACAAAAAAGCCCTAACCAATGATGATTAGGGCTTTGAAGTGAGGATACGCAGATTCGAACTGCGGACCTCTTGCCTGTCAAGCAAGCGCTCTAAACCAACTGAGCTATACCCTCATAATTTTATTTTACATCGGTTTAGATCGCTTTCTCCGCCCGCCCGCAACTGATGTTGCGGTTCTCTCGCTTCAAAGGTCCATTTAGGACCTTTAATTCCGATCCCTTCGGAACCGCTCGTTCATGCTCTAAACCAACTGAGCTATACCCTCATTTTATTTTATTCCTTCTAATCTACTCTGCCTCCCATCCGAAACTGATGTTTCAGTTCTCTCTCCTCACATACAATAATGCTCACTGCCTTCGCTGAAGCTTCGGCAGGCAGGTAAACCAACTGTTTGGTCGCCGTAACAATGTGAAGGAGACAGCTACAATCTCAATAATATTTTAATCCTAACGGATAGCAAAAATTATTCTGGAATCGTGTGGCGAAATTACAGATTGATTCCAGCCAATACAAATAAATTAATCTAAATAATAATCGAACATCCAACTTTACAAAGGGGTTCAACCATTTTTGCAAATTTAGAGCTTTGAGGATCAATAGCATTGCCCTGGGCAACCCTTCCATATATGCCTGCACAAATAGAAGCCAATCTAAAGTATCCAAAGGACTTATAAAATGGCCAGTTTTCAATTGATTCAATGCCTCGTCTTTCACAATAAATTTCAAGCAATTCAAACTCTTCCGGCATACCATAAATCTTACGATCTACATTTCCAAAACCAGGGAAAACGAATTCTTTTGGTGCATCAAGTATACCCAACAGATAACCGAGATCACTCAAGCCATCTCCAAGTGTTGACAGTTCCCAGTCCAGTACGGCTTTAATATTCCTGCTTCCCTTATCGAAAACAACATTGTCCAACCTGTAATCCCCATGTACCAACACACGATTTGTCGTTACTGGCAAATGGTCGCCCAACCAATCACATAATTCTGAAAAGAACTTATTGGGAGGATGTCCTGAAGCTTCAAATGCTTTTTTCCATCGGTGATACTGGCGTTCATAATAATTGCCCTGACTGCCATAATTATTTAAGCCAATTTTATTAACATCCAACTCATGCAAGTCTGCAAGTTTTTCAACGAGCTGGATATAGGTATGTCTCCTTTGTTCATTGTCTAAATGTGGCAAATAAAAGGACTGAGAAATATCACCTTCTATATAATCCATAAGATAGAAGTCGACACCAAGAATATTTTTATCCTGACACAGGAAATAAACCTTAGGGCATGGAAAACTTGTATCTCCCAATGCAGAAAGCACTTTGTATTCCCGACCCATATCATGTGCTTTTGATAAAAGCTTACCGTCTGGCTGTGCACGCAGGACAAACCGACCATGATCTGCATCGATAAGGATGTTTGGATTGGATCGACCGCCTCTTAATGACTTCAAGCGTTTAATCTGGCCCATATAAGGCATCTTCTCACTTAAGTACGCCTGAATTTCAACGCTTTGTATTCTTTCAATCAGACCCATCTCCTATTAGCTGCTTTCCTGGTTAAAGTAATTAAGTTCATCCTGTTTTTCTTTTACACCAGCTTTAACAAGATTACGCCCCAGTTGATACAGATGGACTTCATCTGGGCCATCCGCAATGCGTAATGCTCTTGCCGCAGTGTAAAACAAAGCCAATGGAATATCGTTCGAGACACCCATACCACCAAACAATTGGATCGCTTCATCTACAATATCACAAGTCATTTTAGGTGCGACCACCTTGATGGCAGCAATCAAATCTTTTGAATCCTTGATGCCGACCGTGTCAATTTTATGGGCTGCCTTTAATGTTAGTAATCTCGCTTGTTCAATGCGACAAAATGAGCGGGCTATAATTTGCCTTACACTTGAATATTTATCTAATGACTTGCCGAATACAGATCTTTCTTCTACCCGTTTGATCATATATTCCAACGTTCGTTGGGCCATGCCTATCAGGCGCATGCAATGGTGAATACGCCCAGGTCCTAATCTTCCCTGTGCTATTTCAAATCCTTTACCAGGTCCTACAATCATAGATGAAGCTGGCACTCTAACATTATCCAAACTGATCTCCCAATGTCCGCCCGGGTAGTCATAGGAGTTTAATGCTGTTAAAGGTCGGACCATTCGAACTC
>JABDJE010000107.1 GCA_013002625.1 Saprospiraceae bacterium
ATACATGCTGTACTCTCTTAGAGATGGTATATATTTAATATCCTGGCGCTCCAATTGGATTCTTAATATGTTGGCCACATCGCACCAATTGAGACTGTCTCGGACATCATAGCTGTAATCCACACCAAGAGATCCAATATACTTCGGAATGAGTGTTGGCGGGCCACATACTCTTACCTTTGCGCCCATTTTTTTAAGGCAATATATGTTGCTCAAAGCCACGCGGGAATGCAGGATATCTCCAAAAATGCAGACTTTCTTGCCTTTTAAAGATCCTACTTTTTCACGTATAGAATAAGCGTCCAGCAATGCTTGCGTCGGATGTTCGTGGGTTCCATCACCTGCATTTATAATCTGTGCGTCGATGTGTTGACTTAGAAAGTGGTGTGCACCTGGCGCAGGGTGCCGCATGACAACCATGTCCACTTTCATTGAGAGGATATTGTTAACTGTATCGAGGAGTGTCTCTCCCTTTTTCACAGAAGATGTAGAGGATGAAAAATTTATCACATCTGCTGATAATCTCTTTTCAGCGAGTTCAAAAGAAAGCTTTGTCCGTGTAGAATTTTCGAAAAATAGGTTCGCAATGGTGACATCTCGCAAGGAAGGTACTTTTTTAATAGGTCGATTGATGACATCCTTAAATTTATCGGCGGTATTAAAAATGAGATCGATGTCTTGGTCAGTGATGTATTTGATGCCGAGTAAATGTGATGTACTTAATGCGCCTTCACTCATTTGTCTTTAGTTCTTTTGTGCTGAGAATATCAGTATTTTATCATTGCCATCTAAATGTTCCCATTCAACTTTAACATAGGCTTCGTCAAGACTATCTACCTGAATACCTGTGTAATCACACATAATAGGAAGATGCCTGTTAAATCGCCTGTCGACCATGGCCATCAATTCAATCTTCTCTACCCTTCCTAGATCTTGTAAAGCGGACATGGCTGCCTGAATCGTACGACCTGTATATAACACATCGTCGATTAGTATTACCTTCTTATTTTCTATTTGAAAATCAATTTCAGTAGCATTTGCTTTCAAGGGTGTAGACCTGATTCTGAAATCATCCCGATAAAATGTAATATCGAGTTTGCCGAAATTAATATGTTTTTTGGGTTGCTTTTCTGTAAGAATCTGAATAAGCCTCTCGGCCATTATAACGCCTTTTTCCTGAATGCCTACAATATTGATGCTCTCATCAGTGCTGTAGTTTTCAATAATTTGATGCGCCAACCTGCTAAGTGTGATCTTAAATCTTTCAGGGCTGAGGATTTGACGTCCGCGTGTCATGGCATCAAAGATAATTTGATATTAGTTATAAATGAAAGAAATATTTCGTTTTCACATTATGCGGCTTGCGCTTCGTCATTATCCAGCATTGCGTCTTTGTTCTTATAGGCATACAAACCAAACATACCAACGATCAGTATGCTGCAAATTAATGAAATTAAATAACCGTTTTTCACCGAATCTGGCTTGAATTCAAACACGATTTCATGCTGTCCTGCAGGAACTTTCAATGCACGTAAGATATAGTTTGCTCTAATGTGCTCAACCGGATTGCCATCAATTGTTACTTTCCAGCCTTTGTCAGGACCATACCATACTTCTGAAAAAATTGCAAGTTGTTCGGAGTTGCTGTTGGATGTATAGCTTAACCTGTTCGGGGCATAGTCTGTCAAGCTAATACTGCCTTCTTTGGTTAGATTTAAGCCACTGACATAACTTTCAAATTCCTTGTGAATGGCAGCTTCACCCAAAGGATCAATTTCATTAAGGGCATTGATCTCAGCATCAGCATTTGGAACAATCCTAAAGCTGTTCACAAACCATGCATTGCCATAGGCCGCGGTATTTCGTTGTACTTCCTGACTATTATTCTGTCCGTTTAATATAAAGTATTTCGTATTCAGCATATTGAGAACATTCATATTGTTTTTGGAAATATGATTGTCAATTATATCCTGGTAGCGTTGCAATTTCGCGGCGTGGTACCCACCAATGGTTTTGTGGTGATAAGATGAAGTTGCTGATTCAAACGTAGGGATTGTCAAATCCAAAACCCGATAATGCTTATCCTGATCTTTTAGTATTTGTTCGTCAACTGGACGAAGTTTAAAATTATTTTTAAATGTGCGTTGGCTTACGTAATCTGCTGGTTTAAGGTATTTGAAATTTACAGAAATCAAATCTCCCAATGCCAGAAACCCAATCCCCAGTATGACATATTCCTTCTTTAATTTGTTTTTAAAGAAGCCCCATAATAATCCGAGTGATATCAACATGAGTAAGGCTACCTTTATGGAACTTGAGCGCATGAGACTTGCCCTGTCTGATTTAAGGATATCCGCGCTAATTCCCAATTGCTCATACCGTGCATCTGCAGCAGAACTCATATCTGACATCCCAGGCCCGATAAATGCAATGGCTAAACAGAGCGCAATAATTCCACCTGCGGGGTAAAGTACTTTTTTGAAATCTAGTTTTTTATCCTTTAAAATGACTTCTAGACCAAGGACCGCCAAGAGCGGTACTATAATGGCCGTAACCGATAGAATGCTGTTAGGTGTTCTGAATTTATTATAGAGCGGAACATAATCAAAGAAAAATCTGCTCAGAATTTCAAAGTTCTTACCCATTGATAATAAAGCTGTAAGCACAAAAGCAGTAATAATCCACCACTTTAATGCACCCTTCTTAATGAATGCGCCCAGCACGAAAAGGAAAAATACAATGCCACCAAAATAAATGGGGCCTGATGTAAACGGAAGGCTTCCCCAATACATTGGAGCCTGTATGCCGGCACGGGTATTCACACCCTTTTTACGGAGTTCTTTTACAAACTTGGAGTCAGAACCCACTTTTTCTGCAGAACTCCCACCTACAACCATAGGAATAAAGCTTTGCAAAATATCTTCAGGGCCATTGCTCCAGCTCATGGCATAATCCCATGACAATCCTTCAACTTTACTGCTGCTAAAATTTGATCCCGTTTGCTCAAGAATTGGCTTTCCCCGCATGGTATCCTCAGAATATTCCATGACGGGCAGAAACTTACTCGTAGCGCAACCAACGCCGATGATAAGTCCAACCATAAGAAAGGCTCCAATCCTGGACAATGCTTTAATTTCTTTAGCCTTGATCATTTCAACTGCCTTAATAATAACATAAGGAAGAAGAATTATGCCCAGATAATATGTCATCTGGGGATGATCATTCTTAAGATTTAATGCCATACCCAGCGCAAAGAGGGAGGTCCCTAAAATATATTTTCGCCTGAAGCAAGTGATGACTCCTGCAATGACCAATGGACTGCTCATTACGGTCGCAATTTTAGTCATATGCCCCGCATTGATCAATACGATGTTATTGGTTGAAAAGGCAAACATCATACTTCCAAAAATGGCAATCAATGGACTGACCCCCAGGACAAGCAATAGGATATAGAACGAGATCATACCCATCAAGAAGTAACCTGGCTCATAAGGCATACCAGCTCTTATAATCTTATTGACGTAATCAATCAGATCCAGTGGTTTTTTAAATATGATGTAGTAAGTGGGCATTCCGCCAAACATTGAATTGGTCCAATAGGAAGATTCGCCTGTCTCTTTTTTATAATCAAGTATTTCTTTTTGTGCAGCTTTTATGTTCACAATATCAGTGCCCTGTACACTTTTACCTTCAAGTCTTGGGTAGAAGTTAATTACAGAAATAGCTATAAAGGCAGCTATGGCAACGAGATGAATCCAATTTTTGGAAAAGAATTTTTTCAGCATTTTCTTATAAATCAATGAATTACAAATGTAAATTATTTATATGCAAAATCAAGAATTATTGGATTCTAATTGCAAGCTAATCAATCAATCATTCATTCAATCAATCATTCATTCAATCAATCAATCATTCAATCATTCATTCATTCATTATAAATCCCCACAACTCTTTCTTTGTCGTTGGCATAGCCTCTGTACATTCCGGCCGTATTGAAC
>JABDJE010000335.1 GCA_013002625.1 Saprospiraceae bacterium
CTTCAATGGCTTGGTTAAACAATTTGATTATTTGATTGATCTCCACACCGCCAGTACGGGAAGAATTAACTCCTATTATATCCGAGCCGATATGAGTGATGAACAAACCAAGGAATTGGCGCTGTTACAAAATGCTCAGATCATCGTTCATAACCCACCTTCTGATGGCACATTAAGAGGTGCTGCCGATGAACTTGGCATTCCTGCTATCACGCTTGAAGTTGGAAACCCAAGCACGTTTCAAAATGGTATGATCCGAACAGGTATAACTGGACTGTATAACTCCCTTGTCCATCTCGATATGATAGAAGGTGAAATTGATGCGGCGGATAAGCACCCCGTCATGTGTAAAAATTCATATTGGATATATACCGACAGAGGCGGTCTTCTTTCTGTACTCCCTAATGTAACGGAATATGTAAAAAAGGATCAGGTTATTGCTGTCCAATATGATATATTCGGTGACAAACAAAAAGAGTATGTAGCACCCGAAGATGGAATTGTAATCGGAAAAAGTATTAGTCCGGTTAATATCTCTGGAGGTAGGATATTACATTTAGGAGTGCTTTAATGTCCTTATTTTAGCATCATGAATCAAATGTCGCTTCAAAATCAGACAATTAGTTTTTTGGAAAGGAAGGATTATTGTTCGTTCATCGATGGAACCTACTTGGATAAATCCAATAATCAAACAATAGCACTTCATAATCCATCTGACGGTGAAATCTTTGCGCAGTTTGAATGTGCCAATTCCGATCAGGTAGATCAGGCTGTTCTGTCTTCAGCTCGGGCATTTAAGTCTGATCCATGGGCAAAAATATCGCCGGCCCAAAGAGAAGCAATATTACACAAACTGGCAGATAGCCTGGAGAAAGAATTACAAGTACTTGCTGAATTGATAGCATTGGAAAATGGAAAGCTGATCGCACAAGCTCAATCTGAGATCAAGGGTGCAATTGCAACTTTCAGATATTATGCAGGATGGTGTACCAAACTTGATGGTGAGACGCTGGATATTTCATTGAAACAAAAACCGGGAAAGCAAAACTTTGCTTTTACAAGAAGAGAACCTGTGGGTGTTGTAGCCGCCATTGTACCTTGGAATTTTCCGATTTCAATTGCCTCCTGGAAATTAGCCCCTGCCTTGGCAGCTGGATGTACAGTGGTATTGAAGCCTTCAGAACAGACGCCATTATCATCATTGTATATGGCGGAACTATTTGTTCGGGTGGGCTTACCGAAGGGTGTGCTTAATGTTGTCATAGGCGATGGTCAGACAGGTGCCGCACTAACACAACATTCAGGTATTAATAAAATTACATTTACAGGATCGACCGAAGTCGGTAAGATAATTGGCAAAGCTGCCATGGAAAACCTAACCGATTTATCGCTTGAATTAGGCGGCAAGTCGCCTGCAATTGTTTTCGCAGATGCCAATATTAAGGAAGCAGCAAACGGTATTGCATTGGGTATTTATAGAAACAGCGGCCAGGTGTGCGTCGCAGGATCACGGGCGTATGTTGAAGCTTCAATAATGGATACATTTGTTGCGTCTCTGAAATCTGAAGTAGATAAAATGAAGATTTCAGATGCGTTTGATCCGGACGCTGGGTTGGGTCCCTTATCATCGGAAGCCCACTTGAACAAAGTAGATTCTTATATTACTAAAAGCCAGGAAGAAGGGGCAAGTTTAATCTTTGGAGGTAAGCGATTGGAAAAAGATGGATACTATATTCAGGCCACCGCCCTAGCAATAAATAGCAATAATAATTGTGCTGCTACGGATGAAATATTTGGCCCTGTGCTCGTCATCATTCCGTTTAACTCAACAGAAGAAGCGATCAATCTTGCCAACGATACCCGTTATGGTTTGTCCTCAACTGTTTGGACAAATGATATTAACAAGGCTATGGAATGTGTTGATAGATTGGAAGCAGGTTGGGTATTTGTAAATGGTCCTGCGCGTTCAGATCCACACTTTCCAATTGGGGGGTATAAACAATCAGGCATTGGCAAAGAATTAGGGAAGGTTGGTATTTACACCTATACCAAAATCAAGTCAGTTAATATTATCTATTAACAAATCGAAAACTTTGATTGGGCAGATATTGATTAAAGGCATTTAATTGATTCCTGTTTAAATAGCCAATTCTAGGATATCCGCCTGTGGTCTGGCCATCCTCCAATACAACAATCAACTGACCTGAAGGTAAGAGTTGGATAAAACCAGGAAGCACAGGTACGGAGTAAGTTAATTGAATGTCATGGATCAGTGCAGGTCCTTTCAGCCTGGCACCCATACGATTCGATTCTGAAGTAATTGCAAAGGGCTTATTGAATAACAGATCTTTTTGTGCATTGTCCAGGACTTCCCATTCTGGCCCAGGGTTAAAGTAAATTTCTGATTTTGGTTTGATCTTGAATTGAAGCGAAGGATAGGTGCTAAGTTTTTTTGAACTTTCAGTTTCAATTTCCAACAAATCCCCTTTTCGCAATTTCTTACCCTGGTTGCCACCCCATCCATAAGCCGGTAGGGTAGCATAGGAATTATATGAAATTGAGCTCTTCAGGCTTCCGCCAAATGCGATGTAAGCTTTGGCCATTGATGCGGAATTCTCACATGCCAGCACTGAATGTTTTTCAGCATGGATAAGCTGATTTACAGGGATCGATTTTGAATTGAGTGTCCATCCAAAATCACTGCCGCAAATTGCAAAATAACAGCTGCCATTAAATTTCAAAGAAAGACCCATCTGCACACACTCTATCACAGGCGAATGAATATCATTTCCAACCAAGCTATTGGCTAAATGGAATGAATTGAGATCTGACGCTCCACCTCGTGGAATGGCATAGAATGCCAGACCATCCCTCCCTTGATCCTGAATGGATGAAAATATACCAGGTTTTAATATTTCAACTGAAATTGTAATCATTAAGACTTAGACCTTTGTTTTTTAATACGTGATATTCTGGTTTATCGATCAGTTTGAATTTGATTATATCTCCCGGATTTATAAAGCCGGGTGGGATGTGATCTGCGTTTATTATGTGCAAAGGGGTGACACCGATTACATTCCAACCCCCAGGACTGTCAACAGGATAAATGCCGACATATGGGCCTCCTACAGCAATGCTTCCGGCCCGAACGCTAATTGACGGCGTCTCCTTGCGTGGGCAATACAATGCTTTGTCCAATCCTTTCAAATATGGAAAACCGGGTAGAAATCCTGCCATCTGCATGGTAAGCTTGCTTTGAAGGAAGGCTTGGATATATGCATCCTGATTGAATCCTGTTCTGGATGCGATATGAGACCAATCGCCATTATTATCTATTAATAAAGGAATGGTCCATTGTTTCGATTCTTGATTTGCTTTTACCGAAATACCGGTCAAGGCATTTAGATCAATCAATTCGGTTTCGGAAAGTGCGATCAATATTTCTTCTTCGGAGGCAATCACCTCCTTAATAAAAGGCAGTTTTTTATCCAGAATTGATTTTCCAATTAGGCTATTACAGACAGCACCGCAACTATCATTTTTAAGAATCAGAAATTCATTTCCATATTGTCTGATCTCATATTTTATCTGATCAAGCTGAAGTAATTTCAATGCCTTTTTTATTTAAATGATTAAATACATGTCTAAGCAAATCATCAGCACCAGGTGTATCGCCATGCAAGCAAAGCGAGTCTACCTGAATATTGATCTTGGTGTCATCTACCACAACATATCCATTAAGAATATTATCCAACTGGACAATCAATTCAGTCTTGTCATTGATTACGGCGTCAGATTCAGAACGGGCTTTAAGTTTCAGGTTTTTGGTGTAACGCCTATCCATAAATCCTTCGCTTATAAAATTCAAATTATGCTGGATCGCAAGTTCATGAAAAACAGAATGCGCCAATCCATAAATTTTAATATTGGCATCGAATAAATTAATGAACTCAATAAACCAATTAGAATACATTTCACTTTGAGCAAGGTCATTGTACAACGCGCCATGTGGTTTTACATGTTGCATGTACACATTTTCAGACGCACATAATTCCTTGAAAGAAACGAGTTGTGAATGAAGCATTTGATTAAACGATTGTTGATCGAGTTCCATGGATTTTCGTCCGAAATTTTCTCTGTCCGGATAGGATGGATGCGCACCGATACTACATTTATAATCTCTGGCCAAGGCGATGGTGCCCTTGATCACCTCATCGTTTCCTGCATGCGCCCCACAGGATATATTCGCGCTTGAAATACGAGGTAGAATAGTGCGTAGAAACTGAGCGTCCAGTGTTTCGTGTTCTCCTAAATCACAGTTTATGTCAATTTGTGTCCGCATAATTAAAACAGTAGCCAGAGTGATTTAATACTTATAAGTAAGGTGATTATAATGACAAGACCTGAAAGTATATTTTGCCGTAAGGAATTGACTTCTTTCCGCATTATTGAAGGCTGATTGCATGCATAGATCAAGAAGAACGAAATGAAAGGAAGGAGCACGGCATTCATAATCTGCGCAAATTTTATAACCAATGTTGGCTGATATCCCTGGGATATAACGATAAGACCGCTTAGTAAAACGACCAACCATGTCAATTTAAAATAAATACTGCCGTCACCTTTTTCAAAATCAAAAATGCCTTTGGCGGCATAAGCTGCTGCAAGGGGTGCCGTTAAAGCTGAACTAAGACCAGCGGACCATAGCCCCAATCCCATTAGATAACTGGCAGTCTTGCCTGCAAGTGGTTCTAATTGCATGGCCAGGTCTTTGCCTGATTCGATTGAACCGATGCCGCTTTGAGCACTTGCTGCAACGATCACAATACAAATTGAAATTAGACCTCCGAGTAAAATTGAAACAAAGTTTTCGATTCGGATATCTGTTAAAGAAGCACCGGTTTTATATTTTTTTGAAATGGCAGAAGCATGAAGGAAAAGATTATAGGGTACGACGGTTGTACCGATCAATGCCATCACGAGTAAAATATTTCCATCGGACAAAGAGGGAATGAAACCTTCAATTATGGCTGCAAGATCAGGCTTGACGATAATACAGGTAATTAAAAAACAAAGACTCATAAATAGAACCAAGGCAATCAACGTTCGTTCTACCCATTTATACTTGCCATAAAGCAGGAGTACAAACGCAAGACCTCCGATAATCCAAGGGTGCCAATTGCTTGCACCAAAAATTAGTTCTGCGCCCAGAACTGAGCCAGCAATATTACCTGCCTCGTATGCTGCATTTCCGATAAGGATGGCTCCAATGACAATCATGAAAGCTATAATCCTTGATACAGGTTTTATCAAGCTCTTGTTTAAAGCTTCTCCCAAGCCACTTTGAGTAATAAAACCCAATCTGGCAGCCATTTCCTGAAGGATGATGGTTGCGAATATTGAAAAAATCAATGCCCATATAAGACTGTAACCGGTTTCGATGCCTGCCATTGAACAGGTCATGATGGTTCCCGGACCAATGAATGCCGCCGTTACCAATGTACTGGGACCAAAATATTTATTCAGTCTCATTGGAGTCAATCTTCATTTTATAAGCGTACAAAGCAAAGGATGCCAGCCAATGTTCACCACTGTAATCTCCATCCTTTATATTTTGAAGTGAGAAATCCATATGCGCATTTGCAATTTGGTTTGCCTTTCCAATACCAAGAGGGTAGAGGCACCATGCTCTGGAAAAGTTCAGCCCATCCAAATGCACCAATTTGCCATCTGATCGATCAATAACCTTACCGGGCTTCAATGCGGCCTGACCTGATATTAATTCGGGATAAAAGGCATGCAGCCAATTTGTAAAGGATTCATTATCCATTACCTTGCGTATTATATCTATTTCCTGTAAACAGGGAGAAAGAAAATCATATCCACTTGGTTCCCATTCAATAGGACAATCTGCATCATTTTTATAAAACCGTAAAGCGGCGTTTTTAAGACTTGACATCAAAGCTGTGTCGCCAACTGTCTGTGCATAATCCCAGGCAAATGACAAGCCGAATGCAGTATTGCTGTGTTCACCAACTCTGATAGGGTATACCAATTTGGGCAGATAGTCCTGATAGGCCTGACTGATGTAATTGTTGAGTGGTTCCAACGTACGGTATAGATTCTGAGCAAAGGGATCTTCCCAAGTATATAGCTCTTCCGATAATTTCAGTAGCCAAGCCCACCCATAAGTTCTTTCAAATGATTTTGTGTATTTATTCATTGAAAAATAAGCCAGTTCGGTTTCAATATTTTTTGCATTTATATTTGAAAGAATCATGTTTTGAGCTTCTTCATATCGGTCCAGTTCAGGGAATGACTTCATCAGATAAATCAAGGACCAATGGCCGTGAACGGCTGAGTGCCAGTCAAAACAACCATAGAAAGCGGGATGATGTACCATGGGTAAATTCAAATCTTCAGCCTTGGAAATTACATGTCCCGATTTATAAGGC
>JABDJE010000114.1 GCA_013002625.1 Saprospiraceae bacterium
GTGTTAACTCATCGACAAAAATACCATCCGGTGGCAATTCATCTCTGATAAGGTCGATATAGGATTTTTGGGGCTCGAGATAGGCTGTTTGTTCCTTCCATTTCTTCCCTAATTCCAGCATTTCTACTTCTATACTTGGACGTTGATCAATGGATTCTCCTATCTGTTCCATGATCGACTGAAGCGCTTGTTTTGAATCTGCTGTGATTTTCACATCTGCTTTGCGCATACGATCATGTGCGTCCGGATCAATATTTATACTTAAGAATTTAAGTCGATCGTCTTGTCCCCATTTTAATAATGGCATTCGCGCATGTGATCCAATAGCTATAACGAGATCGCAATCTTTCCAAAGCATATGTGCCGCTGGAACCGGCCAACTCAAATAATGACTGGATGGCATAATGCCTTTGCCCGTTCGGTAAGAAAATACCGGTGCCTGCATATGCTCAGCAAAGGCTTTTACCTCCTCAGAAGCGTGCATGGCTCCACCCGCTACAAAAATTAAGGGGTTTTTAGCAGCTTTTAGCAAATCTAAAGTCTGATCGATTGATGATTGATCGACTTGTGGAATATCAGGATGGATTTTAAAATCATCGAATTGTACCTCTTGTTTTGCAGATAAAACATCCATGGCTACTTCTACCCCAACCGGCCGAGGCCGATGAGATTGCAAAGCACTGAATGCTTGCGCCATCACAGAAGGTGCATCGGAAGGACTTTCAATTTCTTTTGCCCACTTAGTAAGTCGTTGCATGATTCCCATCTGATCCGGTATTTCATGCAATACCCCCAGACCTTTACCTTGTACTTTCCTCGGAATCTGTCCTACAAGACAAAGCGTCTTAGCATTTAGTCCCCAAGCTGTAGAAAGCGCACCGCATGAATTTAGGAATCCGGGACCAGGCACGATATTGTAAACCGAGGCATCACCGGTGGCTAAATAATGACCTAAGGCCATATAGGCGGCACCCTGTTCATGTCGGGTGTGTAAGACTTCTATTTCATCCCTATAATCATAAAATGCATTGTATAACCAATCGTTTTGTACCCCTGGCAATCCATATACTTTTTTTATGCCTGCTTTTATCAAAGATCTTACAACGGCTTGTCCTCCGGTTAATTCACTCATATTATCCGTTTATTACTTTTTTTAATGCCTCAATGTATGCCTTGTTGGCTTCCTCAGTGCCTATACTTACCCTTATACATCCAGGCGCTCCAAAATTCTCAACGGGCCTTACCATTATACCTTCCATCAACATCGCACGTTCGAATTCTTCCGCAGGCATATCGGGTTTTATCATAATGAAATTGGCCTCGCTTTCCCAGAATTGCACAGCTAGTTCCTCGAGGGCCTCATATATTTTCGGTTTTTCAGAATTGACTAAATCAACTGTCTTTTTTATAAATGCGTCATCGCCCAATGCAGCAATTGCCCCGACCATACTCAAGTGACTCAATTGAAAAGGCCGTTGTAAGCCGCGTAGATAATGCACTATCTCGGGTGTCGAATATAAATATCCTACGCGCAAACCTGCCAATCCAAAGCATTTGGAAAAGCTGTTGACACCGATCACAGGAAAACCTTCCTTCACGAATGTATATGCCGTGGAGCAAGCCGAATGGGTGTTAAAATGGAAATAAACTTCATCCAACACCAACACAATACCTTCTGGTAAGCCGTCCAATAATTTCCTGATGTCTTCATCGGGGATGATGGTGCCTGTAGGATTATTTGGGCTGTTTAGAAATATAAGCTTTGTCTTTTCATCTATACTATCCAATATGGCTTCCACATCCAAAGCGTAAGACCCATCTTTCAATGGTACATTTTTGAGTTGTGCCCCAGTTCGTTTGGTAAATAATTTATAAGCTCTGAACGCCGGCGCACAGGCTATGCCATTCTCACCTTCATTTAAAAATGCACGACAAATCATATCCAACAGTTCCATACCACTGTTCGCACAGAGAAATAAGTCTTCTGGTATTTCTGACTGATAAAAGCTTTCTAAGGCCTCACGTATGTTTCTGTCCGTACGCTCGGGATAGTACAAAAGATCATTCGTCGCTTCGATAATAGCTTGAATAGCCATAGGAGAACTACCCAACATATTTTCATTAGAGGAAAGCTTATAAATCTTTTTCCCTGGAACGAGAGATTGCACGTCCGATTTACCTTTTCCACCCTTATATTTAGAGGAAACATTAAGATATGGTTTGAAAGGCAGCTTCATAGATTAGGTTGATTTAGCATTTCTGCGAAGTTACATTTTAATCGGTTTCTAAGAATATCTAAATCAACTGAATATATGATCCTGATCAATAAAATAGGATGCCAGGTTATTTAGATTGAGTCAATATTGTTAACATTGCCGACATTAATCAAATTATTTAAAGAAATTCGGCAACGTTTTTAGAAATTTTGTTGTCTATATAGAAAATCCTAATGAAAATGTTTAGAACATTAAGTGTATTTATCGCTTTCTCCCTGATGTTCATTTCTTGTGGTGAAGAAGAGCAGGAATTAACTCTAAATTTCAAACTTACCTATGATGGTGAACCTTTGGTTATGTTTGACAATTACACATATCCCGATGGTAAAACGATCAATTTTTCCAGAATAAGCTTTTATATCAGTGAATTGGAACTTCTATCCGGAGGCAGCTCCACTGAATTAGTCGATGTAGATTATATAGATTTAACAATGTCGAATATTGATGAAGACAAATCTAAGGATGGCTACGATTATATTATCCGAAATATGGATGAACTCAATTACGATGGCATCAGATTCAATATCGGGTTAACCCCTCAAATGAACGCAACCTTGCCTTCTGAATATGACTCAAGTCACCCCCTTGCATTAACCAGTGAATACTGGGTCGGCTGGATGTCTTATATTTTTGCAAAAATTGAAGGCAACATGGATTTTGATGGTGATGGAAGTTTGGAGCAAGGTATTGCATTGCACTTAGGTGCAGACGCTGCACTCAGAAACATCGAAATCAATAGTTTAAACAGTGATAATAAAATCAATATCACATTGGATTTGAAAGATGTATTCGAACAAGATTCTATTTATGATATAGAAACTACGCCTAGAATCCACAGCCTATCGCATGTTAACCAGACCAATGAGTTAATGGATAACATGGTTAAAAGTATTGTTGTTACACAGTAGGTTTAAACACAAGATCAGAAGAAGAAGGAAGCAGTCTTTGTAAAAAAGGCATAACCTTGAGCACTTTAAAATAGAGCATTGTAAACAATGATCTATTGATCTCTTGGTGTGGATCAAAATGATTTACATATTCCAAACCTATTTCATTTGCAATTTTTTGGATTTTGCCAGGCACCAGCACGTCCTCAGGCGTTACATGGGGCGCCGTATTGACGTATTTATAGTGTAAAGGATAAAATAAGCTTGAAGCCGTCGGTTCATACAAAAACAACACAATTCCATCCTCTTTTAAGAGTCTTTTACATTCTTCCAGGGTTTCTTTTATTTTAATGAAATGGTGCGCAGCAGCATAGCAGAAAATCATGTCGAAAGAAGCATCTCGCAATGGTACATCATAACTTTTACAAGCCAATGCATTCGTCATCTTGACATCAAATATTTTTTCCCAATTGGGTAGTGATTCTATGGCGAATGGACTGATATCGGTTACGGTAAAA
This sequence comes from Saprospiraceae bacterium, assembly GCA_013002625.1. GTDB lineage: Bacteria > Bacteroidota > Bacteroidia > Chitinophagales > Saprospiraceae > RFSX01. Next base: position 3,682 of record JABDJE010000114.1, read on the forward strand.
TGAGCTGAAGGGCGATAGAACTTTTTCATAAAACAAGATGCCCACCCTTGTCCAGCACCTAATTCAAGTATATGTGCCCGTCCTTTGATTAAACTTCTGAATTTCCGAAGCTTGTAATCAAATTGCCGGCATTCCTGCATCTTATTCATTAGGTTTCCCTTTGTGAATTTCTCGGGCGATTCCGTTGGACTATCTCTCCAATAGCTTATTTCAATATTTTCTTTTTCTTCAAGATGCATCACATTTTCTTATTCTATTTTCAATGGTTCAAAAGTCTTATAGATATCCAGTTCCAATCCTTTTACCTCTTCAAGATAGCTGTTCCAAGTGTCACCAAAGAAAGCATTGACTGCCTCTAAAACATTAGCCGTTTTAGTTTTGGCTAGCCTGATAGCATTCTGTGCATTTGGATTCGGTGCACCTTTGCCGGTATTTATATATCTGGATCCCGTATACAAATAAGCGTTGAGTGTGCTGTCGCTGTCTCGGTACTCGGTTTTGTCTGAAGGGGGCAACATGTAAAGGTGCATCAGACTATCAATTTCTTCTTCAATGTCATCGGTTAATTTATTGAAGTCTTTCTTTATTGAATCTTCCTGGACCTTGATAATCTTTCGGTATAAACCGAGCGACTTTTTAGCCTCTTTTAAATTATCAAATGCAGTCGTGGCTTTTTCTACCATTCCATTATAATCCTGAAGCGCTTCATATTTTCCTTCTATATCGAATGCGTCCTGATCAAGTCTGGGATCCAAAGCAACCGTCAGTTGAACAGAATCTTTTGACTCTCCATATTCAAACACTATCTTGTATTCGCCTGGCAAAATTGGCATACCGCCCAGTTCACCTTCCCGTTCTCTTTCAGATTTAGTTGGATATTTTACGCCACCTTTTCTATCTGGCCACCAGCCAATACGATTCATGCCTTCCTTTAGCTTTCTTTTAAATGTGCGCAATGTATCGCCATTCATATCGATGGCACAAATGGTTACTTCTTTAGGTTTCTTTTTTGTCTTCTTTTTTGTATCCCCTCCTTTACCATTGTCCGCCTTATCGACCTCTTCTGTTTTCTGTTCTTTTTCAGTCTTTGCTTTTTTCTTTTTCTTGGATTTGGTGGACTTTTTTACCTCTTTATTCTGGTCTTCTCCATTTTCTTCTTTTCTCTTTTCATCTTTTGGATCTTCAGGTTTATTCCAGATATGGAATCGCGCACCCATGCTTTTGTTCTGTCCCACAAATTCTGCCTGGCCAATAAAACGAATACCATCATAAGACCTTCGATTGGGTTTATAGGCGATACCAGGTTCAAACACCATGAAACTACTGTCCAATAAAGCCATGCCATTTTTGGCCAGAGCTCTCAATGGTTTTATATCATCCAGAATATAGAAGCTTCTCCCAAAAGTTCCCAGGACAAGATCATCAAAATCCTGCTGGATTTTCATATCTCTTATCTGAACACTAGGTAAATCCTGATCCCACTTCTGCCACTGTTGTCCATTATTTAAAGAAAAGTATAAGCCTACGTCGGTGCCCAGAAATAATAAGTTCGGTGCATCAGCATCTTGAACAATCGAAGTAACAAATCCATCCGCGTCATCATCGTTTACTATTCTCTCCCACGTCGCTCCATAATCAGATGTGTAGTATAGATAAGCTGACCAATCATTCATCCTGTAATTATTGACAACCACATAAGCCTCGCCCGGATTCGTCTTTGATAGTTCTATTTGTGGAATCCATGCATTTGCAGGCAATTCAGGTAATCGGTCATTCAATAAGGTCCAGGAATTTCCGCCATCTCTTGTAAGTTGTAAATTGCCATCATCCGTTCCAACCCAAATTTCGTTAAGATCATGCATACTTGGTGCGATGCATAATATGGTGGTATGATTTTCTGCGCCCGTAACATCAAGCGTCAGACCTCCGCTTTTTGATTGATCTTGCTTGATGGAATCATTGGTTGTTAGATCCGGAGAAATTATCTCCCAACTCTGTCCACAATCCATACTTTTATGAACAAACTGACTCCCAAAGTATAGTCCACAATCTTCTTCCGGGTGAAGGGCAAGTGCCGCATTCCAATTATATCTTAATTTAGTTGTATCGGGATGCGTTGGTTTGATAAATTCGGTTCTACCGGTCAATTTATCCCAGCTTGCAATATTGCCCCCTTGGGACATCGCATAACCATAGCGATTATCATCTCTTCTGGCAGCTACATCAAAGCCGTCACCAAAGTACAATTCTTGCCAATCGTAATTTCTGATACCACCGCTTTTTAAGACGAACCCCGGGCCTACCCATGAACCATTATCCTGCATCCCACCATAGATATTGTAAGGGAAATCATTGTCCACATCTACATGGTAAAACTGTCCAACCGGAAGGTTCTCCGCAAATTGCCAGGAAGCACCACCGTCCCGCGAAATATTCAATCCACCGTCATTTCCATTGATCAAGTAATTGGAATCTTCAGGGTCTATCCAGAATGCATGATGATCCGGGTGTACATTGTTTCCATAATCCATGATCGTTTTAAATGTCTTTCCGCCATCCTGACTACGAGAGACGTAAGACCAAAGGTTGTAGATTCTATTTTCATTTAAAGGATCCACATATATTTCACAATAATAAAAAGGTCGATTACCAATATTCTTGTTGCTTACAAGTTTCCAACTGGCACCACCGTCTTCAGATTTATACAAGCCATTTTTCTTGGCTTCAATAAGTGCATACACCAAACCTGGTTTTGAAGCAGCAAAGGCTATTCCCATACGGCCCAATTCTCCTTTAGGCAGTCCATCCTCTGATGTAATTTCTTTCCAATCCTTGCCCCCATTATAACTGATGTATAATCCAGACTCCTTTCCTCCTGATTGCATGTTCCACGGCGTTCTTCTGAACTGCCACATTGCGGCAATTATCTTATTAGGGTTATTGGGATCAGCTACCATGTCAGCAATACCTACATCTTCTCCCACATACAAGACTTTTTCCCAGTTTGCTCCGCCGTCTTTTGTCATATATACACCACGGTGCGCACTGTCGCCCCATGCTGAACCCATAGCACCAACCAATACATGATCTGGATTGAGTGGATTGATAATAATACGATGAATCAATTTGGTTTCTTTCAATCCCATGTATTTCCATGTACGTCCCCCATCAAGGCTTTTAAATACACCTGCACCACTATTATGAGAATTTCTTGGATTCCCCTCTCCTGTTCCTACCCAAATCTCATCTGGGTTTGATTGATTGATTTTGAGGGCCCCAATAGATTGTGTGGGTTGATCATCAAATATTGGTTTCCAGGAAATTCCTCCATTTTGAGACGCCCACACACCGCCTGATGCCGAACCGGCATATATATGATCTTTATCTCTTAGATTAACATCTATAGCGGTTATCCGACCGCTCATTCCTGCAGGACCTATATTTCTAAACTTCAAATCTTTGAAATGTTCAAGATTGATATCCTGAGCAATGATGAATGTTGTCAATGTCATTAAAACGAAGAAGAGTAATGCTTTTTTCATGTAGTTATTTGGTTTTACAAGGCTTTGAAGATATCAAATTTTACAATTAAGATTTGAAATAATATTCTAACTTAGAGCGGTTCAAAATCGTGAAAACGCAATACACCCTGAGATCGCTTTTGCTAATTGGCTTATTGATATTACTTCAAGCAAAAGCAGCCACATGCGCAGAGCCTCCACATTCGGCGTGTGATCTCGATATTATTGTCCCAGATGATATAACGATATGTTCAGCTGAAGACTTTGACATTGACGCCGATATCAATGGAGATTACCTTGAATTTTTCTGGACACAGGATGGTGATTTTTTAACGGATTCTGATTTGAATCCTACAGTCTATATCGACGGTACAACAACCTTTACCCTTACTGCTTACCAGATGGACGAAGAGAATTTAATAGTTAATGGGGACTTCGAAAGTGGTGATTGGATTGAATACACGGACTATTATGTTGGAGATGGCAACTGCATGAGTGGTCTGGGCTACCTGGCATGTGAAGGCACCTATGGGGTGATCACAGATCCCAGTTTGGGGCATAACAATTTTGACCCTTGCCCAGATCATACCGGAGGTGGTAACATGATGGTCGTGAATGGTGCTTCAAGTTTCCAACAAATATGGTGTCAAACTATTGCTGTTGAGCCTGACGGTATCTATGCATTTACAGCATGGGCTACGTCAGTAAATCCCGCATCTCCGGCCCAACTGCAATTTGCAATAGATGGTACACTTATCGGTAATTTATTCAGTCTTTCAGGGACAACCTGCCAGTGGGAGGAATTTACTGCAGAGTGGGAGGCGTCCGGACAAACTTCTGTAGAAATATGTATTACCAATCAGAACACTGCTTCCGGTGGCAATGATTTTGCCTTAGATGACATTTCCTTTCATCAAATATGCGAGTCAAGCAATAGCTTTACCGTGACCTATGCTGCCTTTGAAGTCGATTGGAGTACTCCTGAGGACATCGATTGCGAAACCATGGATTCAGATATTGAAATTATACTGGATCAGGATTTTGACTACGATATCGAGTGGGATACTGAAGATGGCAATATTGTTACCCAACAAAATGATGGTACGTATATACTTGTGGATGAACCCGCAACATACTCCGTTACAATTACCAATGAATTTGGGTGTGAAGAAGATCTGAATATTGAGGTAGAAGCTGATACACTGAGTCCGCAAATCATGCTTGCAAAATCAAATGATTTAAACTGTCAAGATCAAAATGCCATCCTTGTTGCCGATGCACTTTTTGGTGGAATAGACATCAGTTGGTATGATTCAATGGGTAACTTTTTACTCGAAAATGATGAATTGGAAGTAAGTGCAGCGGGTTGGTATATCGTTGAAGCTTATGATGATGATAATGGATGTACCGCTGAAGATAGTATTTATGTTCTTCAGGATACCATCCTTGCAGAGGTCAATTTCAACCTGTCCAATCCTCTGAATTGCAATTTCAACAGTAGTGTCATTTCACTTGAAAATTCATTCTCATCGGTCATCTGGATATATGATAATGACACAATTGCTATGGATGTGGATTCGGTCTTCATTTTTGAAGGGGGTAATTATGAGGCCTTTGTCCAAGGAACCAATTATTGTATTGATAGCGCAGTCATCAATGTGCCAGAAGAAATTCCTGTATTTGAATATGACCTCCAATTCGATTCTATAATTGATTGCAACAATCCGGAATCAGAATTCTCTATTGCTTTTGATAGCAGCATTTATTTGGTAAGTTTAGAACAATCCATCCTGGTTCCTGATTCTTTAATGCATATATCAAATGGTGGCACCTACTACATCGATATTTCTGATTCAAATGGATGTACACAATTGGATTCATTTTCAATAATCGAAGATTTAATTTCACCAACGTATAATTTATCAGGTGATACTATCAGTTGCCAAGATCCTACTGCCCTACTCCTTGTTCAAACGCAAGGAGGAAGTGTTAACTGGACGACCCCTTCTGGACAAGAGATTATGATGGATAGTCTTGAAACCGCCGTACCAGGTATTTACTATGTTGAAGTAAGAGGCCAAAATGGATGCATGAGTCAGGATTCAATAGAACTGACTTCTAGTGAATTAATTCCAGAATTATTTATTCTAGGGGACACATTAAATTGTGCCCAGATGTCGGTAGATCTATTGGCTCAGAGTAATCAGACTGATTTAAGTTATTCCTGGGCATTCCCAGATCAAAGTGCAGCCCAAACTCAAATGATCAACACCTCGCAGGCAGGACTCTACAGCTTGATAGTCACAAACTCTGTGGGATGCTCGGCGGCTGCAGAATATTTGATATTGGAAGATTACTCTACACCAGAAATAGAATTAATCGACAGCATATTTTTGGATTGTAATATTTCATCTACAACAAGTAATTTAAACCTGTTAAGTCCAGTGGATTCGCTTCAATGGAACGGACCAGGCATAATATCGAACGATCATAATATTGATATAGATCAAGAGGGTCTGTATGTTGTGGAGGCTTTTGGTAAAAATGGTTGTAGCACAAGCGATACCGTCCAGGTTACAATAGATACATTACCACCTCCTCTTCAAATTCTAGCAGTTCCAACAATTACTTGTGATCAAGAAAGCGTAAGCCCATTGATCGATATACCCGATAACATATCGGCCTATGTATGGACTGGCCCCAATTTTAATTCCACTGATTCTTTGGTCTCTCTTTCCGAACCGGGTGAATATACCATACAACTAACCGGAACAAATGGATGCTCCCATTCGGGACCTTTTACTGTGGAAATAGATACCGTCGCTCCTCCATTAAATTTTTCTACCACAGCGCTTACCTGTACAGATACCTTAATACAAGTAGGAATAGAAGAAACACCAGATATTTCATCTGCTGCCTTCATCTATGCGGGCGATACACTTGAGACCATATTTTCTGTATCGATAGAACCATTTGATAATGCGGCGATTATGGTTACAGGGCAAAATGGATGTCAGACCTCTGCGCCGTTGGTAGTTGAATATGATACTTTGGCTGTTCCTATCCAAGCTGAGGCATCAGAGCTGAATTGTCAGATGGATCCCATTCAAATTACAGTCAATAATAACGATGATTTTACAGAACTCAATCTTGCAATTGGTGGGAGCCAGATCGGAGATATTTTCACCTACGTGAATGAACCGGGTTTATATGAAATATCAGGAATAGCTGACAATGGATGTCTCTCCGAAACCGAAATTATTATTGAAGCGATCGAAGAGGCACCTCAAATTCTAAGTTATAATGAGACGAGATTAGAGTGCCAGGATGCTATACTTTTGGACTTCATCGACATTGTCGATGGTACCCCGCCGTATAACTTAACTATCGATGGTGTTTCTTATGACAGTGGCGCAGTACCAATATTGATTGAAGGTGCCGGCATCCATCAAATTGAGGTGAGCGATGCTTATAATTGTATCGATCAAACCGAATTGCAAATAGTCGCCATTACACAAATTGATTTGGATCTTAACCCAAGCATTTCAATTCAACAAGGTCAGCAAATTCAGCTTGAACTTGAAATCCTGCCCGATGACAATTTAGTTCAAAGCATTCAATGGTTTCCTTCTGAATTTCTCTCTTGTGATAATTGTCTGATGCCAACGGCCTCACCTTTGGAGGATATAGACTACGAAGTACTTGTACTAGATATCTATGGTTGCGAAGCACGGGCCAATATATCCGTGGATGTCAACAGAATACACAAAATCTATATCCCAAATATTATAGCACTTGGAGATCAAAGGAATGATCAGTTTAAATTCTTTTTTAACTCGGGTGACATCAAACGCGTTAATTTCTTAAACATCTACGATCGCTGGGGCAACCTGGTCTATAGTATTGAAG
>JABDJE010000116.1 GCA_013002625.1 Saprospiraceae bacterium
AAGTATTGTATTGAAGACGGTAAGCGCCTTCCTCTTTTTCAGAACCGTAATCCACGATGTATCGACCTGTCGAGTCAAATTCAAAGGTCATTTTTTGTGGAATAGGGGAATTGTCATTTTTGATATACCATTCTGCAGTATGCCATTTCCCGACAAGGGACGCTTTGTTATCCTTGCTTGAGCAAGCTATAATTATGCAAAGACAAAAAAGGCTTGCGATGTATTTAGTCATGATGGACTTTCATTTAGAATTTAACTCAAAGAAAGCATATTTATTATGCCAGAAAGAAATAATGAATCAGATGTAAGGTCAGGCAAGCGTAAATGCCAGCAAGTACATCATCCAACATTACGCCCCAGGCTCCTTTAAGTTTTGTGTCAAGCGTTCTCACGCCAAGCGGTTTTAGGATATCAAAGAATCTAAACAAGCCAAATGCTAATCCAATATGAATCCAGGAATGTGGTAAAAAAAGTATGGCAATCAGACAACCGACAAATTCATCCACGACGACCTTCGATGGATCATTGCCCCACAAAGGGATAACTTTATGTGTACTGTAAGTCCCAATGAGGGTTACAATAATGATAACTGGAATTAAGTATAATTCGGATATAGGTTGACCCAAGCATTTGAATATAGCCAGAAATAAAACAGCTCCTAAAGCACCAAAAGTTCCTGGTGCCTTAGGAGCATATCCTAATCCTAATACAGTGGCTATTGATTTATGCCACCACATTTTATTCTTCGTAATCCAATCCCAGGTGATTGATAAGCTCTTCTCCTGCGATGTGACGAACTGTATTTTCAAGTTTAGCCAGCTGCTTGAAGATATCATGTTGTGGGTATCTGCCTTTTGGCGCCTGTGGCGACTTGAGGTAAAATGATAACCACTCCTGAATACCTGACATTCCTGCTCTTTTTGCCAAATCAAGGAATATTGCTAAATCAAGTACAATTGGTGCAGCAAGTATAGAATCCTTACATAAGAAATCAACTTTGATTTGCATAGGGTAGTTCAACCATCCACGGATATCGATATTGTCCCAACCTTCTTTATCATCACCACGTGGCGGATAGTAGTTGATTCGAACTTTATGGTAGAAGTCTTTGTACAATTCAGGGTATAAGTCTGGCTCAAGTATTTGCTCCAATACACCTAATTTGGATACCTCTTTGGTTTTGAAGTTATCTGGATCGTCCAATACCTCACCATCTCTGTTTCCTAGAATATTTGTTGAAAACCAACCTTCGATTCCTAGAGCTCTGGCTTTGAATCCAGGTGCAAGAATTGTCTTCATTAATGTCTGACCTGTTTTAAAGTCTTTACCTGCGATAGGGGTTCCTGTTGTTTTAGCCAGTTCAACCAAAGCCGGGATATCACAAGATAAGTTAGGTGCGCCATTCGCGTAAGGAATTCCCATTTTTATGGCCGCATAGGCATAGATCATACTTGGTGGAATGTCCTTGGAATTACGTCTCAGGCCAGTTTCGAATGCTTCAATGGTTTGATGAACTTTTGATTCTTCAATGTAAATCTCTGTAGATCCACACCAAACCATCACCAATCTATCACATTTATTATCTTTCTTGAATTTACGGATATCGCGCATTACTGCTTCTGCCAAGGCCATTTTGGTCTTTGCCTTTTTCACATGCGTACCGTGCAATTTCTTTACATATTGCTTATCAAACACCGCCTTCATAGGCTGGATTTTGCTAAGCGGTGCCTTGAGTTTTTTCAACAAGTTGATATCGAGTACATCAGCGTGTACTGCAGCTTCGTACATGTTGTCAGCAAATATATCCCATCCACCGAAGACCACATTTTTTAGATTCTGAAGAGGCACGACCTCATTAATTAAGGGTTTGTTCTTTTTGGTTCTTTTACCCAATCTAATGCGACCCATTTGTGAAAGTGAGCCAATAGGTTGCTCTAATCCACGATTCACAGCCATAACACCAGCCATAAATGTTGTAGCAACGGCACCCATTCCCGGTGTCAGTATACCTAGTTTACCTGTCGGGTTGGTTGCCAATACTTTTTTTGAAGACATGTTATAATTTTTTATTTGTTAAGCACCAATCAATGGTTTCGCGTAGACCTGCCTTAAGGTCAAATGCGGGTGCGAAGTTAAAATCATTTTTTAAATCTTTCACATCTATTGCAAAAGACCTTGCTTTTAATTCATTGACTTTATCTCTATTGAGGACAGGATAATTACCTGTTATTTTACCAATCATTTCTGCGCAAGCAGCCACAAAACGCAGCACGAGAACCGGTACGGTAAATCTAAGGGTACGGCTGCCCAGTATTTCTTTAATTGAGTTGTTGTATTCGTTGGCAGAATATATATGGCCATCGCTTACAAAATAAGCCTTGTGCGTATGTGCACTTTTAAGTGAGTCAATAACCAATCGAACCAGATCTTTAACATAGATAAAACTCAATTCCTGTCTTCCAAAACCAATTTTGGCCTGTATGCCAGATTTAATGGTTTTGTACACTGTAATCAAATCGGCATCCCTGGGTCCGAATACAGCAGTAGGTCTGAAGATAAGACTTGGAATTTGTTGAAATCCTTGCAAGAATTGCTCGGCCTGAAGTTTGGATTCGCCATACCAAGTTATCGGATGGGGGACAGCCTCACTATCGAGCAATTGTGTTTTCTGAAAATCTGCTGGACCATAGGCAGCCAGACTTGAGATCAGCACCAGTTTTTTGGGAATTACATCTTCTTCAATCAAAATCTTGCAGATTTTCCGAACGTAAGCTGCATTGATTTTGAAATAGGTTTCTTTATTGGGCGCTGTAGTAACTCCGGCATTTAGAATGATGTACTCAAAATGGTGTGATCGCAGTTGTGCTCTTAGGTTTTCTTCATTTTCAAAACTATAATAGAAGAAATTGATCCTGGGATCCGAGAGATATTGTTTATTGCTGGACTTGCGTACACCTGCAAAAACATTATAGCCTTGTGCAATAGCTTCTTCAACGAGAAAGCTACCGACAAACCCATTGCTACCAGTTATCAGTACCTTATTATTCATTTTTTAAAGTGTCGCTCGATATAAGCGATAAGTACGGTATTTTATACCATTTAAATTTTCAGCTGCTTTAACCATCATGTCGTTGCTCTCCAAAATCCATGAAGCCTCACCGCCCTTTAATTTACGTCTTCGCGCTTCCTGAATATTGCGTGCAAAAAATATCGCTTCAATTCCTTTTCTCCTGTAAGCCTCCTTAACGCCAGTTGCCAGAATTCTAACAGATTGAACCTTGTTCTTGTTGAGTAATAATCGAATTATATTAAATGGGAAGAGCCTTCCTTTTTTGAAATTGATGGTCACCTCATTGACATTGGGCAATGAGATCGAAAACCCTACGGCCTCGCCATTGTCTTCAGCGATGTAAGCAAATTTTTCATCTGCCAGCATTTTTAGTCCATCTGCAAGGTGTTTGAATTCAGAGTCCGTAAATGGAACAAATCCCCAATTGTCCTCCCAGGCTTCGTTGTATACCTTTTTGATCAGTTCAACTTCGGATTTGAAGTTTTTCAAATTAATATTTCTGACGGTGATACCTTGTTTTTGCAATCGCTGTTCTATCATTCCTGAAAGCTTGATCGATTTTTCAGATGCTTCAAAACTTGGAATGAAGTAGGCGAACAAATCCATTTCTTTGGTCAGACCCAGCGCTTTCATGATACGGTCATAATAGACCTTGTTATAGGTCATCATAATCATGGGCGGACCGTCAAAACCATCGACAAGATATCCTGCGGTCTCGTTGGTTGTGAAATTAGTTGGGCCAATCAGCGCATCGTATTTTTCAACAGCGAGCCATCGTTTTGCGTGATCGAATAATGCCTGTGCAACTTCCTGATCATCAATGAAGTCATAGAAGCCAAAGAATCCTACATTGGATTTATGATAATCATTATACCTTTTATTTTTTATCGCTGCGATACGACCGGCGAGCTTCCCATGTTTGAATGCTAGAAAACATTGTACATCTCCGTATTCATAGAATGGATATTTCTTGCGATCAAACATTTCCTTTTGTGCCAGATATAATTCAGGCACATAGTGTGGATCCCCTTCATACAGGCTATGCGGGAAGTCTATGAATTGCTTTATCTCTTTCTTGGAATTTGCCTCTACTACAATGAGACTCATACAGTGGCATTTTCCTGATCGAAGACTCCGATTTGTTTAGATATTTTATAAATCTTTTCGATAGACTCCTGAATTTGTGCCTTTGAATGTGTCGCCATCAATGAATATCTGATCAGCGAAGATGTACTAGGTACTGCAGGAGATACGACAGGGTTTACAAACACACCTTCATCAAGCAATAACTTGGTTAACTTGAAGGTCTTGAAATCGTCTCTGATATAAATAGGAATGATTGGTGTCACAGTATGACCCGTATCAAATTTATAGTGATTGAAGAGTTCCATGGCAAAATGCGTGTTTTCCCAAAGTTTCTCCAGTCTTTCGGGTTCTTGTTGCATCAATTCAAGTGCAGCGATTACAGAAGCTGCATTTGCGGGTGCAATACTTGCACTGAAAATTAAAGATCTGGCATTATGCTTCAGGTAATTGATCGTATCGTTATCAGCTGCGATAAATCCACCAATTGAAGCCAATGATTTACTGAAAGTACCCATAATTAGGTCTACCTTATCGGTCAAGCCGAAATGGTCAGCTGTTCCGCGCCCTAATTCGCCCATTACACCTAATCCATGTGCATCATCTACCATGATGTTGGCGTTATACTTCTCGGCTAGCTGACTGATTTCAGGCAGTTTTGCCAGATCACCTTCCATTGAAAAAACGCCATCAACAGCAATCAACTTGATTCTGTCCATCTCGGTTTTTTGGAGCACCTTCTCCAGAGATGCCATATCATTGTGTCTGTATTTCAAGACTTTAGCAAAAGAGAGGCGTGCACCATCAATAATACAAGCATGATCAAGGTCATCAATGATGATATAGTCGTGTCTGCCAGGAATAGATGAAATAACACCCAGATTTACTTGAAAGCCGGTGCTGAAAACCAATGCGCCTTCTTTCTGAACATAGTGGGCCAATTTTTCTTCAAGCTCAATGTGAATGTCCAATGTTCCGTTTAAGAATCTTGAACCAGCACAACCTGAGCCATATTTATCAATCGCTTGTTTAGAAGCTTCTTTTAATTTAGGATGGTTTGTAAGGCCTAAGTAACTGTTAGAACCAAACATGAGAACATCTTCGCCGTTAATCTTTACAACAGTATCTTGTTCTGATTCAATTGTACGGAAATAAGGATATAGCCCCATTTTTTGAATTTGCTGGGGTATATTGTACGCGGCCATTTTTTGCTTCAGCATAACTCTAATTTTTAGTTTCAGGCATTATATAGTCAATGACATGCCAATACCATGAAACGACAAATTTACGATTTACTATTGATTCTGTAATAATTATTCCGATGATAGCACAAATGATACCTACTACAACATCGATAATATAATGGTGATTGGAATATATGGCTGCAAACCAGATCGCGAACAGACTTATTCCAAACAAGCCAATTAGCCACTTATTTTTAGTCTTACTGGCGTAAAATGTTAAAATTAGGGGAAATGCAGCATGCATTGAAGGCATTGCACCAAAGGTATTGGTCCCTTGGGCATACATATTGGAATACAAGGGATATCCTATTAAGTCATCAAAACGTGTCAATCCAGCGGCATTGCTTTGTAAATCTACAATCAATTGGTTGCCATACTCAAAATAATACCATGGTGGCGCAGCCGGATACACAATGTATCCAATGAAGCCAAGAATATTGGCCATTAAAAAACACAACCAGAAGTCAAATAAGAGCTTGTATTTACCTTTAAAAAATAAAAACAAACCAAAAAGTATTGGAAAAGGTGCCCAGGTTATATAGAAGCTACCAGCGATAATATCACAAAAAGTGCTAAGGTTCTGGTTGAAATACTCACATAATGTGACAATTGAACCATTGTAAGAGAATCCAAACAAGGCTAATTCAATATTGTATAATTCTTCAATTCTAATCTTGAATATATTGTAATCATGCAGGACTTTTAAGGAGTTGTAGCAGAAGATGTAGGTAAAGAAGGGAAAGAAGCCAATTCCAAGGATTCTGGATTTTCTTGTTCCAAAAAAGAAAAGCATAATGGCGAAATAAACGCCAATAGTGGGTGGGTCAATACCTACGATCAGTGTGAACCATAACCAATAAATCAGGCTAAAGAGTACACCGGCAATAATCCAGTTTTTACCAAATCTATTGAATTCTGGCGAAGGGCTCATGGTAGGCTTAGATCAATATTTTGTGATAACAGGGTAATTGTGAATCCAGTTCTATACCATACAATTCAATGTACTTTACATTTGGAAACAAGCCCAACTCATCGGCGTAAACATATATATTATTTAGAATGGCTTGTTTACCATTTATCTTGGTCTGAATGTGATATCCACTGAGATCATTTTGTACTAAGAAGAATCTTAATTTGTCGTAAGACATTGAAATTTCAAAAGTGTGATTATTGATCTGTTGCGCTTTATAACCAAATGCCAGCTGATTCTGAATTACATTCAACTCCTGAATTGCACCTCCTGCGGTGTATTTGAGCCAATAAACATCCATGGGATGATGTTCATTTATAAGATCATTTTTTTTATTGAGGACATACACAACTGTATTCATATTCAAATTGCGTTGAATATAGAATAAGAGTCCCTCGATTTGATTGGGAATAGGGTAGCTTTCCGGAAGACCCCGTTCTCCGAAAATTTTAAATTGAGATTTATCTAAACTGGTCAGCATTTCTCTCTTTTTGCATAGGCTACAAGTTACTACAATAAGGCTCTAAATCTTAACTTTATTGTGTCATTTTTGTTTTTGCAAAATGCAATCTTCTCAGTGCTGTGATATTTGCGGAGATTGCTAAAATGAATATAGGCCAGGCAAAAATTGAGACGGGCTCAAATAAAGGTTGAGGAAGCCAATCCACATTTATTTCATAAGTACTGCCTATCAAATGGGATATTAATCCACAAAGAATACTACTTACCGAAACAATTATAATCCGTTCGGGTCTTTGCATCAAACCTACAGAGGCATTTACACCCAAACCTTCAGCGCGGGCACGGGTGTAACTAACCATAATGGATCCGATCATTGCAAAAAAGCTGAAGATAGAGGTAAGTAGATAGTCTTGAGTGACGAAATAATAGCAAAATCCGAAAAACATAATGAGTTCGCTGTACCGATCCAGCACGCTGTCAAACAGGGCGCCAAAGTTATTTTGCTGATTGCTTAACCTTGCAAGGCGCCCATCCACCATATCCATAGCACCGCCGACGAGAATAAGGATGCCTGCATAAGCAATGTATTTATGATTATCCCGTGCGCCATATTCTGCACCATAAATCAATACAATGGTAGAGAGTACATTAAAAATGAACCCTAGGAAGGTTATCATGTTAGGAGTTATGCCAAGCTTCATTAAAAGCTTGATTAACGGATTCATGATTAAGTATGCGGCTTGTTGAAGGCTACTCTTGAGTTTGTTCATATCGAACGACAAATTGATTCCGAAAATTAGGGTTTAATATTTCAATTCTTAAATTGTGACCAAATTTTTATACTAATTCACCTTAATTGGAGATTAGAAACCGACAAAAAAGATATTTATGAATTCTAGGATAGCAGGAATGGGATATTACGTTCCAGACAGGGTTGTCACAAATGACGAGTTGTCTCAGCACATGGACACCTCGGATGCATGGATCCAGGAACACACAGGTATTCAAGCACGCCGATATGGGGTTAAGCATGAAGAGACCACAACGACAATGGGTGCCCGTGCAGCTAAGATCGCTATTGAACGTGCAGGTATTTCAAAAGAAGATGTTGATTTTATCATTTTCGCTACGCTCAGCCCTGATTATTATTTCCCGGGCTGTGGCGTATTGTTACAAAGGGAACTCGGTATAACAAATACCGAGATAGGTGCTTTGGATATAAGAAACCAATGCACAGGATTTGTATACGGCTTGGCAGTCGCAGACCAGTTTGTGAAATCCGGCATGTACAAAAATGTGCTTCTTGTGGGTGCTGAAATGCATTCCATGGGCTTGGACTTTACAACTACTGGTAGAAATGTTACTGTCATTTTTGGTGATGGAGCCGGTGCAGCTATAATTCAACCCACTGAAGGTGAAGGCATCTTAACCAGTCATCTGCATTCGGATGGCACATTTGCTGAAGAATTGGCTTTCATCAATCCGGGATCACATGGAGGTTACCATGGCGGCAAGGATATGTATGGTTATCCATCGGAAGATACCTTGGGTGGCATTTTTATGACACCGACCATGATAGAAGAAGGTCATATTTATCCGTATATGAATGGGCAAGTTGTCTTTAAAAAGGCCGTTGTTAAATTTGTGGAAGTCATCCATGAAGCGCTCAATAAAGTGGGATTAAAACAGGAAGATATAGATATGATGATTCCGCATCAGGCTAATCTTAGAATATCACAATTTGTGCAAAAGCGCTTGGGACTTTCAGATGATCAGGTATTTAACAATATTCAAAAGTACGGAAATACGACAGCGGCGTCAATTCCAATTGCGCTTTGTGAAGCATGGGAGGCTGGTAAAATTAAAGAAGGCGACCTGGTTTGTCTCGCAGCTTTTGGTGCCGGATTTACATGGGGCAGCTCACTAATAAGATGGTCGTAATGGGTGAAAAGAAAGTTGACATATTGGCAATTGGTGTTCACCCGGATGATGTCGAACTGGGTTGTGGTGCCACATTGATCAAACATATCGATATGGGGTACTCAGCCGCCATAGTTGATTTAACACGTGGTGAGTTAGGAACGAGAGGTAATCCAGAACTAAGACTGCAGGAAAGCGAAGCAGCTAGAGCCTATGCAGGCGTCAAGTATCGTGAGAATCTGGAACTCAGAGATGGCTTTTTTGAAAATAATGAAGACGCCAAACTTAAGATTATCAGGGCAATCAGAAAGTACAGACCTGAAATCTTATTTGCCAATGCAGTGCGAGACAGGCATCCCGATCATGGGAATGCTGCCAAACTCGTCTACGAAGCTTCGTTTCTTGCTGGACTCAGCAAAATAGAAACGATTGTAGATGGACAAGCGCAGCAAAAATGGCGGCCCAAAAAACTGCTTAATTATATTCAGGACTTCAACCTTGAACCCGATGTAGTTGTTGATATAAGCGATTACATGGAACGCAAGATTGAAATGGTCTTATGTTTTGAATCACAGTTTTACAGTCCTGATTCCAGTGAGGAGGAAACCCCGATTTCATCATCAGATTTTTTGGAATTCCTAAGAGCCAGGGCCCGCTCCCATGGCAGGCATATAGGTGCTTCGTTTGGAGAAGGTTTTACATGTGAAAGTTATATAGGCATAGACAATATCTTTTCATTAAAATAAATGTCTGGTAAGACGCGCTCACCCGATCAGCAAAGAAAGATCATTCATATTGATATGGATGCATTTTATGCATCTGTTGAGCAAAGAGATTTTCCTCATTTGAAAGGTAAACCGATTGCTGTCGGTGGCGGTGAGAACAGAGGTGTTACAACAACAGCAAGTTATGAAGCCAGAAAATTTGGTGTCAGATCTGCGATGCCAGGATATAAGGCCAAACAATTATGTCCTCAATTAATCTTTATGCCTCCGCGGTTCGATGTATACAAACAGGTCAGCGATCAGATCAGATCCGTATTCAGAAACTACACCGATATAATTGAACCCTTGTCATTCGATGAAGCATTCCTGGATGTAACTGAAAATAAAAAAGGGGAGGAGATAGCAACCTATTTAGCGCAAGCTATAAAGACTGAAATAAAAGCAGTGACAGAGCTGAGTTGTTCCGCCGGTGTCTCTTATTGTAAATTTCTTGCAAAGGTTGCATCAGACATGAACAAACCTGATGGCCTGACAGTGATTAAGCCGCACCAGGCCGAAGCATTTTTAGAAGAACTGCCCATATCTAAATTTTTTGGTGTTGGTAAAGTAACAGGAAGGAAAATGGCTGCTCTGGGGATTGAATTTGGCAAGGATTTAAAAAAATGGTCCAGGTTTGATTTGGTTGAACGGTTTGGTAAGGCAGGAAGCTTTTATTATGATATTGTCAGAGGGATAGATGAAAGACCCGTCAAGGCAGAACGTGTCAGGAAGTCATTGGGGGTGGAACGTACACTAGATGAAGATCTGGCAGAAATGGATGATATACTGCCAGTACTTGAACGGTTAATCGATTTGTTTTTCAAAAGGCTCCAGAAGGCGGATAATTTTGGCCGCACGATAACATTAAAATTGAAAACCCACGAATTTCAAACCCTGACGAGAAGCCAGAGTCGTAATTACTTTGTAAAAGATCAGAATGAAATAAGAACTATAGCTATTCAATTATTGGAGAGCAATATGGAGGCCTTTGAAAAAATAAGGTTGATAGGATTAACGGCATCAAACCTGGAAGATGAACTGGAAGATGATGCCCAAATGGCATTTGACTTTTAAAGATGAATTAAAGTCCTTCTACATAGGATTTAAAGTTATTCAGGATGGCTTGCCAGCCTGCTTTCTGTTGGTCAACAGAATAAACATCTTCAATTTCAAACGCTTCTACAACGGTGACTTTATCATTGTTTTCAATAAACTCAATAAGCACTTTTCTACCATCATCAAGGCTTAATGATATCTTTTTTAATAAATCTATGGAATGATATGTACCAGCATAATCAAAGCCCACAGAACCATCCTTTGCTTCCATGCGCCATGAAAATCGACCACCTTCATTTAAATCATTTTTAGCTTTTGGGCAATGCCAAGTATCGGCGGCAAAATTCCAATGTGTGATATGATCGGCTTTCGTCCAGGCTTCCCAAACTTTAGAGAGGGGAGCGTTTATGGTTGTTTTGACAATAATACTTTGTTCAGCCATCGTGCAATGCTTTTATTTATTTCTGGATCTATAATCATCTTGAATTCCTTTTCCTTCCATTATTTTGGAATACCATTTTGCTATCCGTGATAAACGTGTCTTCTCTTGCTTGGGCTGAGAGAAATACAATATATAGCCACGCTGTCTTCCAGGTGTAAGAGATTTAAAGGCGCATTCAAATTCTGGGTCTTCAACAAATTTGCCTTGGAGTTCCTGTGGAATAGGCTCAGGATTTTTTTTAAACGCGACGCTCAATCCTTTCTTTTCTATTTCTATCGCTTCTTTGATATATGATTTTATATGACCAATGAGGGGCTCAATTTCATTTAAACTTTGAAACCGAAACTGTCTATCTGCCTGACTACTTTGTCCTGGCGTTATCAATAATCCTTTTGAGTCTTTGAGTAGACTTCCTTTGAAAAATGATATCGTGACAAATTCTTTCAACGCAGACAACATGAGTACATTTTTACCTTTAAAAGTATAACAGGGCTGAGACCATTTGTATTCTTCTTCAAGATTACTTTCAAGAATTATACTTCTCAGAAGTATCAATTCTTTGCGCCATTTATTCACCTTGCATTGTGGTGTTTTGTAAAAGTTGCAGCGGCCGCAGCCATCGATTAAATATTGGTCAATATTGGGATTCATTTGATGTCTTTGAGAAAATGTACCAATTCATCTTCTTCCCAAAATCCAACTTTTTTATGAAAATTGCGCGATTGAGTATCGGTAAGCCAGGTATCAGAACCTAATTGTACACAACCTTTTTCAGTTGCCCACGCTTCTATTTTTTCAATAAAGGTTCGAGCAATGCCTAATTTGCGATAAGCTTCTTCGATATATATGGCTTCCAGATATCCTGTTGGAGACTGTTTAGCACCCTCTACATAATCTGAGCGAATGGATGCAAGGGCAAAGCCAATGACCTGATCATTGGAGTTCAAAGCAATTTTAATCAGATGAGAATCACTATTTGCAGCATCCTCAATCATTAGTCTTAATTCTGTAATCGGAGACTTATCAAATAGTTTTGTGAGTAAAAGAAATACCTGATCAAAGTATGGATGAGAGTAGTGCTTGATATGAACTGGTTCTTGCACTTAAATAATAATTGAGTTGATTTTCTGTTGAATAAATTCACCTATTTGCTTTCCATGTTTATAGACCATAAAGTGTCCACCGCCTTCAACGGTAAAGTCTACGTTTTTGATTTTTGAAATAGGAAAGGTTTTGTCTTTTGATCCGTGAATTTGGGTAATATTAGTCTCTGTCCCTTGGGCTTTGAACTTCCAGTTTGAAATGGTTTTGACCGCCCACTTTAAATAAGTCTTGGTATTGTTACTAATCATATCTATTGCAAGACCCATTTGTTCTGCACTGGTGTAATCATAGAATTTTCCCCAGAACGGAACAGATTGTGCCAGCTGGCCTGGAGTGATCAGCTTGTAGAGCTTGAGTTTTGAGATAGCATTGAAAGTAACAGGCATTTCTTGTTCATGACGAATGCTTGAGATAAGAAAAATTGAATCTATTTTGATTAAGCGTGACAGTTCAATGCTCAGAACACCACCAAAAGAGTGACCGATCAATACAATATGCTCTCCCTTAATCTCATCGAGGTAGCGCTTAGCATAGGCTTCGATTGATTCGTCTTGTGATAAAGGTTCTTTCCATTCCAAATGCGTGATTTGGAAATTCTCAAAATGGATATTTTGAAAAATTCTGGAGTCAAATCCAAGGCCAGGAATTGTATATATCTGCAAAGCCTTCACATTAATATCTATTATAGAATTGTGTTTTATTTTCCATCCAATCGACATAATTCGTAGAGCCGAGCCTGAACCTGAAGGCGATATTTGAAGCAGACCATATCTTATCTTCAGCAATACAGAAAATGCCTTTTTGTGGTTTTGGAAATCTTTGCCTGAACATCACTGACCTTTCATCAAATGATTGGATATTTTTTATGTGTGTAATTGAGTCAAGCGCATCTTTGGCATTTTCAGAGGAATGAAGTATATGGTCTAAAGTCAATTGTTGGGCTGTAAGACTACCTGGGTTTACGAGGCCGAAGACGACGCTGAGGACGATCAGGATTATCTTGGTATTTTGTTTTTTTAGACCCACCATACAATTCAAATTTACAGAGTTTAGCTTCAATGCCACCATTAAAAAGGGTCATCTTTTTCGAAGGACGTAAGCCTAGTTTTTTTAGTGCATCCAGATTACCTGTGAATATCCAGGCTTCGCTGCCTTGCCAGTATTGTTTGAGTGCATCACCCATTTGTTGGTAGAACACATCAATGTCTTCGATATTAACGCGAAAATCATAGGGCGGGTTTATTACAAGACATCTGTCTGGCGCTCCATGTGTTCTGAAAAAATCCCTTTCAAAAAGCTTAATCCTTTCTCTAAAAGGCAGATTCTGGATATTCTTTTTAGCATCTCTGATGGCAAATCGCGATATATCGCTTCCGATGATATTCACTCTTGGATGCGTGATTTGAGCATCTGCTGTTGACTTTACATTCTCCCAAATTTCAGGCTGAAAATCTTGCCAGTTTTGGAAACTGAATCTTTCAATAAATTTACCTGCAGGAATATTAGATGCAATCATCAATGCCTCAGTAATAAATGTACCTGAGCCGCACATAGGGTCTTGAAAATCCCGGTCGCCTTTCCATCCTGTTGCATAAATAATACCTGCTGCCAACACTTCATTCAGCGGTGCTTTGGAGTGGCGTATTTTATAATTACGCAAGTGTAGGGATTGGCCAGAGCTATCAAGTGCTACATTGACTTCATTTTCACGGATGTGGACATTGATTCTAATTTTAGGTGTTTTGGGGTCAACATTTGGTCGATAGTCTTTTTCCTGAGACAGCTGATCGACAATGGCGTCCTTGCATTTATAAACAATGTATTGCGAATTGGTAAAAATGCCTCCTGAACATACAGCATCTATAGCAAATGTATCTTTATCCGTAATATACCTGGACCAGTCAATTGTTCTTATGGCATCATAGAGTTGGTCTTCATCGTCGCATGTAAACTGATTCAATTTCACCAAGACACGTAATGCAGTCCTTAGGAGGTAGTTGCATTTGTAAAGCTGTGAAGTGTTTACTTCACATTCAACGGCACGCCTTAAAATAGTTGAGTTTAGAATTCCCAAAGAATTGAGTTCATCTTCGAGAATAGGCTCAAGGCCTTCCATTGTTTTGATTATTACCTTCATATAATTTAGGTCTGAATGACCCCAACATTAAACTTTTCTATCGGTGCGTGACTTGCTGCTTCGAGGCAAGTTGATATAAAGTCTCTTGTTTTGCGTGGGTCGATTATTTCATCTACCCACAAACGGGATGCTGCATAATAAGCAGTAGTCTCGTGGTCGTATTTAGCTTTAATACGTTCAAAGATCGCATTTTCTTTGTCTGCATCCAGTTCTTCTCCTTTTCTTTGTAAGCTCGCAACTTCGATTTGCGTCATAACTTTAGCGGCTTGGCTACCTCCCATTACGGCGATTTTAGCGGTTGGCCACGCGGCGATGAACCGCGGATCGTAAGCCTTTCCGCACATCGCGTAATTCCCGGCCCCATAGGAGTTACCCATGATGATAGAAATTTTAGGGACTGTACTATTTGCAACAGCATTCACCATTTTGGCGCCGTCTTTAATAATACCGCCATGTTCTGATCTTTTTCCAACCATAAAACCCGTTACGTCGTGCAAAAAGATCAGCGGTATCTTCTTCTGATTACAATTGAGTATAAAACGTGTTGCTTTATCAGCAGAGTCGGAATAGATGACACCGCCGAATTGCATTTCACCTTTGGCGTTTTTAGTCACCTGCCGCGAATTGGCAACAATACCTACTGACCAACCATCGATCCGTGCATAGGCTGTAATTATAGTCTTACCATAATCCTCTTTATAGAACGTTAATTTGGAATCATCAACTATTCTTTTGAGCAGCTCAACGGTGTCATATTGCTTGGTTGGATCTGAAGGAAACAATCCAAGCAGATCTTCTTGTTTTTCTTTTGGTGGTTGTGCTTCTATACGATCCAATTCCTGTAAGGGGGTGTGACCCATCTTACCCATTAGATCTTTGATCATATCCAAAGCTTCCTTATCATCCTTGGCTTTATAATCGCAGACTCCTGAAATCTCGGTTTGCGTGGTAGCACCACCCAGGGTTTCTTTATCCACATTTTCGCCGATAGCGGCCTTAACCAGATAGGGACCTGCAAGAAAAATAGACCCTGTGCCTTCGACTATGATGGACTCATCGGACATAATGGGTAAATAAGCACCACCAGCCACACAGGAACCCATTATAGCTGCTATTTGTGGAATTCCTTTAGATGAAATTTGAGCGTTATTTCTAAATATTCTTCCAAAGTGTTCCTTGTCGGGAAAGATCTCATTTTGCATGGGTAAATAGACCCCTGCGCTATCGACTAGATAGACAATAGGGAGTCTGTTTTCAATGGCAATTTCCTGAGCTCTAAGATTCTTTTTACCTGTCATCGGAAACCATGCGCCTGCTTTTACAGACGCATCATTTGCTATGATAATACAAGGGCGCCCTTGTATTTTAGCCAGTCCGGTCACTACACCTGCGGCCGGGGCACCGCCATGGTCTTCATACATTTCATAGGCTGCGAATGCTCCGAGTTCCATGAAGCTGTCTTCATCGGCCAGATATTCAACACGCTCTCTGGCGGTCCATTTGCCCTTGGCTTTCAGTTTTTCAAGTTTGGCTTCACCACCACCAAGCTTAATACGTTCCAATCGTTGGTTAAGCTTACCGAGGGCTAACTTCAGTTCATCTTCGTTCTTGTTAAATTGAATGTCTTGCTTAGAAGGCATAGATTACACTTTCGTAAATATTATTTCGCAATTTGAAGTAATCGGTATTGGTATAATAGGAATGCTTATCGAGATGATTAAGTTCATCGATATATTGTTTTCATCCTGAATTACACCAATACCAGAAGCTGTTATGTTTAGTTCGAATCCGGATCCTGTAGGATCTTCAAACTCGGTAACAGTTTCAGGAATATTAAAGGTCGGTGAATCAATATTTACATCCTGATTAAAATTTGCGAAAGCTGAAGCTGAGGCCAGGTTTATTTCCATGATTGTAGGTCCTGGGCTAACTACAAGTGTACCAGTAAGGAAATCGCTTAACATTGTTGTGTCAATCATTCCTCCACCTAATGCTTCAAGGCAGGGTGCCAAATTGCCTTCAAAAGTGCCATAATATTGAGCCCTGATTTCAGCATCGCATAAAGCGCCATCATATCCTGCATCACATATACATGTTCCATCGTCACATGTTCCATTATTACAATTGACGTCATCACATGGATCACTGCATGCTATAAAACTTAAAGCAAGAATTGCGAATAAGAAGTTTAGTGTTTTTTTCATAGTTCTATTTTAAATGAAATTATTTTCACGCATCCAATCATCGTTATAAAGTTTGCCGACATAGCGGCTACCATGATCATGGAATATGATTACAACGAGGTCGTCTTCCTTAAGATTGTCCTTCATTTGGATCAATCCAGCTACGGCTGAACCTGCGCTATAACCCATCAGCAGGCCTTCCTCATGGGCTAATCTTCTAGCCATAACAGCACCATCCTTATCGGTGACTTTCTCAAAATGATCAATTACACTAAAGTCAATATTGGCAGGTATGATATCTTCACCAATGCCTTCAGTCACATAGGGGTAGATTTCACTTTCATCCAACTCACCTGTCTCATGGTATTTTTTCAAAGCGGAACCGTAGGTGTCAATACCCCAAACTTTGATGTCTGGATTTTGCTCCTTCAAATATTTTGCTGTGCCTGAGATGGTTCCCCCAGTACCTACACCTACGACAAAATGTGTGATTTTCCCTTCGGTTTGTTCCCATATTTCAGGCCCTGTAGAAAGGTAGTGTGCTTGACGATTAGATAGGTTGTCATATTGATTACACCAGAATGAATTTTCAACTTCCTGATTGAGTCGTTCCGCGGTTTTATAATAGGATCTTGGATCATCTGCTGCTACATCGGTGGGGCATACAATTACTTCTGCACCTATAGCTTTTAAGATGTCGGCCTTTTCCTTGGATTGTTTATCTGTTGTAGTGAATATACATTTATAGCCTTTTACAGCCGCTGCGAGTGCTATGCCCATGCCAGTGTTGCCTGATGTACATTCAATAATGGTACCTCCGGGTTTCAATCTGCCATCTTTTTCTGCATCTTCAACCATTTTAAGCGCCATTCGGTCCTTTATCGAATGGCCTGGATTGAATGTTTCTACCTTAGCGAGGATGGTTCCCGGGACACCTTCCACAACTTTGTTCAGTTTTACCAATGGCGTATTACCAATGGTTTCAATTATATTGTTGTAATACATTTAAAATCTTTGCGGCACAAAGATAATTATTCGTAGTACTCCATTTTAATTCTGAATCTACTATCTAGAGCGCCCAATGATTTTGCTACGGCAGGGGTTATAACAATATCAATATCATTTGAATAAATGCCGGCAGGTATTTGCATTATTACTTTAGCAACTACTTCTCTTCCTGTGAGAGGATTGGTGAGTTTTATGTAAGAGTTTTCTCGGGC
Organism: Saprospiraceae bacterium; assembly: GCA_013002625.1. Lineage (GTDB taxonomy): Bacteria > Bacteroidota > Bacteroidia > Chitinophagales > Saprospiraceae > RFSX01. The sequence goes on from JABDJE010000116.1 coordinate 17,656, forward strand.
GTTATTATGCATAACAAAGAGGTTCTCATAATCGGCTCCGGATTTATTCCAATATGCAATACCCTTGTTATTCTTGATTTCAAGTGGGGTAGCAAGGCTTAAGCTATCTTCGAGTTCTGATACAAAACTTGAGTCGACAGGAAGTGTGTTATCTGGTTTCGTATGGCTTGAATCAATAACAATGTCTGACAATTTTAAGTCATCAAGTAAGTTTTCAATTTTGGATTGAACATAATTCAGGCTATCAATTTCTTCTGCGACCGAGCTCTTTGCATTTTGAATAATCTCTGTTGAGTCAGGAATATTTTGAGTTGATTTAATGGGCCACCACCCAACAATCATGGGCTGATTCTTTTGAAGCGCAAATGATTTCACATTATTTCTATTGATAAGTGCTTGAATAGATTGAGGAAAATAGACATGCGACAACTTAAACAGCGTTTCTCTTCTTTTTACTTTATAAATGATGGGGAAGGCTTCAGTTGAAGGATTGATATCGGTGAGGGCATATTCGAAGCGGATTGGAATTTTAATCTGAGAGCCAATTTGTATGGATTGACCGGGACTTAGATTATTGATTTGTAGTAGATCCGAATAGGCTAAATTGAAAAATCTGGATAACGAGTATAAGGTTTCCTTTTTCTGAATAGTGTGGATATATAATATTTCATTATGCACATTAACCTCAACTTCAATATTGAGTGAATCCAATACCACATTGGATTGAGCAGTCGACTTAAATACCAACAGCATTCCGAATGCGGTTAGCAGGAGTAGGGAAAATCTTTGTTTTGTCATTTTATATATTACAAAAATATATAATATGTATGAAATATCACGTTTCAGACATGTTTTAACAATAGATTAAACCCATAATAGGGGAGCCCTATTATACAAGAGTCTTTAATTATTTACGAATTAATGGACTACAAGAATTTTTTCAATGTATTGTTCTTCACCGAGGTAGAAATTCAAATAATACTGACCTTGAGCCAGATCAGCTACATTTACACCGATAGTATTTGTACCATTAGGCAACACCTTTCTATTAAGCTTCCGAACATTTTGACCTAAATTATTGATTAAAAATCCTTGAAATTCCTGGTCTGTACTATTCTTAATTTCGAGTGTAAAATTATCACTGGTTGGAATAGGGTAGACTTTATAGGAAATGTCGGTTTCACGGGATGACGCATCCACTTCGATAGCAATTATATTTGATTTAGATTCATCACCATTCAAATCTACTGTCCAGATTCTGTAGTAGTAGATTCCTGGGCTTTTTGCATCAAGATCATCAAATGTATAGTACAATCTCTCGGAGCTATTACCTGCGGCACCTACAATTCCAATTTCTTCGAAAGTGTGAATTTGATCAATCGCTCTTTCTACTATAAAATAGTCTGTATTTATTTCTAAATCTGTGATCCAGAACAATCGATTTATTTCTTCATCTACAATTCTTTCTCCCCAGAAGTCAAACAATTCAATTGGTACTGTGCCCTCGGCTACTTCCAAGCCGGCATCAATATTCATGTTGTGTTCTTCAACGCCCAGGTATATCATTTGGGTAAATCCAATATTTTCAACATTGGCTGAGACTGGAATAAAGTCACTGTCTACGCCAGGTGCAGCAGCATACGGTTGTACTAAGATTGTTGAATCCGGAATATCATATATTTTAAGGTAATAAGCACCCGGAGCAAGATCTTCGAAAAGATATATACCTCCGTTCTGTGACGAAGTTTCTTTCATCATCAAAGAATCAACGCCATCATATAATTGAATGGTTACACCATCGATTAGCATGTCAATGCCTGGTTCGTATCTACTTGGAAGGCCGTTAGGATCATCTAACCAGACAATATTTCCAATAGAACCATAAAGATGCAATCCTGCATCACAGTTCTTCACACTATTACCGTTGAGTATAGTTATGATACTGCTTGTATTTGGTCCATTGGAATGATCTATATCGCTATCCTGATTATCATTTACAAAAGGATTATTAACCGAAGCCAATGGTAATGTTGTCATAAATGTGTCAGGAACTATGACTTTGATGAAATAATCGCCATCATCCAGACCGGTAAAACAAAATTCACCTTGAGAACCGGTAAATAAAAAGCTTACCGGAATGACAAGGTTATCTGTCTTATACAACTCAACCGGAATATTAGGTATACCTGTTTCGTTTGGATCTTGTATCCCATTGCCATCCGCATCGTGCCAAATATAGTCTCCGATG
>JABDJE010000120.1 GCA_013002625.1 Saprospiraceae bacterium
CATCGGACTCTGCCGAAATCAGAAATAACAACAAGGCATTGCGTTCAATATGCCTTAAAAAGCGAATTCCTAAGCCCTTTCCTTCTGCGGCACCTTCAATGATGCCGGGTATATCTGCCATAATAAATGATCGCGTATCTCGATATTTAACAATGCCCAGGTTAGGTATTAAAGTTGTAAAAGCATAGTTGGCGATTTTAGGTTTGGCTGCTGACACCGTAGCTAATAATGTCGACTTACCAGCATTGGGAAACCCTACCAGACCCACATCTGCCAGGACTTTTAATTCAAGTATTTTCCATTCGTCCTTACCTTCTTCACCTGGCTGCGCATATCGGGGTGATTGGTTAGTGGGTGATTTGAAATGAGAATTTCCTAAGCCTCCTCTACCTCCTTTTAACAATATTCTCTCTTCGTCGTGCTCTGTGATTTCAAAAAGAAATTCACCGTCCTCATCCCGCGCAATAGTACCCAAGGGTACTTCTAAAATGATATCATCCCCCGTAGCGCCAGTTTTATGATTAGGCCCGCCGTTTTCACCATGATCTGCAATCACATGCTTACGATACTTTAGCGGCAATAAGGTCCACATGTGCGAGTTACCCTTAAGAATAATATGTCCGCCTCGACCGCCATCTCCACCATCAGGACCTCCTTTTGCTGTCATCTTATCACGATAGAAATGCGCCGATCCGGCGCCGCCTTTCCCAGACCTGCAATTAATCTTAACATAATCAACAAAATTCCTCTCTGCCATATTTCTGAAATTGTGAACTAAATTAGACCTTTACGCTTTCTAATAAAAAGAAACATGGATAAAACGCAACAAGGACACGTCAAAGCCGATATTGAGAATGGTATCGCTTCAATTGAATTTTACCATCCCTCCCATAATTCTTTACCTTCTAATTTGCTCAATGCCCTAAAAGAAAGTATTGAAAATCATGGTCGTAATGACGATGTCAATCTAATCGTCGTCAAATCGGCCGGTGACCGTACCTTTTGCGCAGGAGCCAGTTTCGATGAGTTGGTGCGCATTGAAAATGAAGTTGATGGCAAACGATTTTTCATGGGATTTGCAAGTGTGATCAATGCCATTCGCAAATGTCCCAAAATTGTAATTGGTCGCGTTCAAGGCAAAGCTGTTGGAGGTGGTGTTGGTTTGTCTTCTGCATTTGACTATTGTATGGCAACTAAATATGCATCGGTCAAACTCTCTGAGTTAGCTGTGGGCATTGGACCATTCGTTATCGGTCCAGCTGTCGAACGCAAGGTTGGTGTTTCGGCTTTTTCTCAAATGGCAATAAACGCCACAGAGTGGCAAACAGCCGAATGGGCCGGTCAGCGCGGCTTGTTTCATGAAGTGTTTGCATCCACGGAACAATTGGATGAATATCTCACGCATTTCTGTGAAAAACTAAATACAATGAATCCAGAAGCACTGGCACTGTTGAAAAAAGTTTTTTGGGAAGGCACTGAACATTGGGATAGCCTATTGGAAGAGCGGGCAGAAATGAGTGGAAGATTGGTCTTGTCTAAGTTTGCCAAAGAAACCATCGGTGGCTTTTTGAAATAAATAAACCCTTTAATCTCAAGCTTGTTACAATAACTTCAGAAAGACTTATGCTAAAAATTGCATACTCAGAAGTTTATAAATATCATTTACCGGAAGGGCATCGATTTCCTATGGAAAAATATGAATTATTGCCACAGCAATTACTTCATGAAGGGATTGTGACATCCGATAATTTTTTTCATCCTGATCAATTAACCGAAGAAGAGATATTGCTTACCCATGATCCAGCTTATTTACATAAACTTAATCATCTGACGCTCAGCCGAAAAGAAGAACGCAATATTGGGTTTCCCGTACAAAAAGCATTGGTAGAGCGCGGTAAGTATATTGCAAATGGAACGTATCAATGCAGTTTATATGCCTTGCAAAATGGTGTCGCCATGAATATTGCCGGCGGTACGCATCATGCTTATCCGGATAAAGGAGAGGGCTTTTGTGTTTTCAACGATATCAGCATTGCCACCAACTTGTTGTTAGATCGTGGACAGGTCAATAAAGTGCTGATAGTGGATCTGGATGTGCACCAGGGCAATGGCAATGCGTTTATATTTCAACAAAATCCTGATGTCTTCACCTTCAGTATGCATGGTGCCAAAAACTATCCACTTAGGAAGGAGGTATCAAATCTCGATATAGGACTGGAAGATGGAACGGACGATAAAACTTATCTAGATTTATTGACTAATACATTGCCTCGCATTATAGAAGAAAATGAACCAGAAATAATATTCTATCAATCCGGTGTAGATATATTAGAGACGGACAAATTGGGCCGGCTTGGTGTTTCTCTGGAGGGATGTCGTCAAAGAGATCATTTCGTATTTAATCAAGCCAAGATCAATGATGTACCAATAGTCGCCACGATGGGCGGCGGTTACTCTCATCGAATCTCAGATATAATTAATGCCCATGCAAATACATTTAAGGAAGCCCAGTATGTTTTCTTTTAGTAAATTGCCTGGCTAACATCACGCTTGCAGCAAGACAAAAAATATATCGATGTAATTCTACCTTTGGCTGTGCCAAAAGTATATTCCTACAGCGTTCCTGAAGAACTTAGGGCGACCATTCAATTTGGCATTAGAGTAGAGGTGCCATTGCGTAATAAACTGTATTCTGCCCTTGTCATAGGTGAAAAAGATAAAATAGATGGTTTGCAGAAAGCCCGCGATATAAGGTCCATCATTGACGAGGAGCCGATTATATCTCAAAAACAATACACACTGTGGCAATGGATGTCTCAATACTATATGACAACGATCGGAGAAGTCATGAACGTTGCCCTACCAACTGGATTAAAGCTGAGCAGTACGACTAAACTAATAGCTACGCCTTCAATTGAGGATCATTTTTCAAACCTGACAGAGAAGGAATATCTTCTTGCAGAAGCCATTGCAATTCAACAGGAAATCACTATTGATAAAGCACAGGAAATAGTTGAGCAAAAGACTGTCTACCCCATCATTAAATCCTTACTTGATAAGCAAATACTATTTATAAAGGAGGAATTGGTTGAGAAATTCAAGCCCAAGATGGAGGATTACATTCGGTTTACTGATTTATATCGCAATCAGGATACCAATATCCCGAAGGCCTTTGATCTTGTAGCCAGAAGTGAGAAGCAAACACGTGCTTTATTAAGTTATGTCCAGTTGTCACGCAATCAAGATTGGATACCCAAAACCGATCTATACAAATTGGCACAAATCGACAACAGTGTCATTAAGGCCTTGCAAAAGAAATCAATCTTTGAAGTGGAAGCTAAAGAAGTCAGTCGGATAAGCAAGAAAATAGTTGAGGAAAAATCTGTACCTGACTTGAATCCATTCCAGGCAGACACTATAAAGGAAATCCGTTCTCAATTCGAGGCGGGGACTGATAATATCCTATTGTTTGGAATAACAGGTAGTGGTAAGACGAGGATCTATATCGACCTTATAAAAGAAACTATTGCTCAAGGCAAGCAAGTGCTGTATCTGCTTCCAGAAATTGCATTGACAACACAAATTGTAGATCGACTTCTGACAGTATTTGATGGTGATATTGGTGTATACCACAGTAAAATGAGCAATAACCAACGGGTTGAATTATGGAATGCATCGCTCGAAGGCAAGCATCTTATTTTGGGTGCACGTTCAAGTTTGTTTTTACCTTTTAAGGATCTTGGACTCATCATCATTGATGAAGAGCATGACCCTTCCTATAAGCAAACCGATCCTGCACCAAGGTACAGTGCACGCGATACGGCTTTATACCTGGCCAAACTATATAACTCAAAGGTCATATTAGGTTCAGCCACCCCATCATTGGAAACCTTCTGGAATGCACGTCAGGGCAAATATGGTATAGTTCGATTGTTCGAGCGTCATGGAGAATCAGAGTTGCCAGACATTGAAATTGTTGACTTAAAACAGCAATACAAAAAGGGCTTGATGCGATCGCTTTTCAGCAAAGACTTGAAAGATGCCATCGACACGGCCTTAGCGAACAACGAACAGGTGCTCGTCTTTCAGAACAGAAGAGGTTACAGTCCTGCACTACAATGTAAGGTCTGTGATTTTTGCGCCCAATGTCCAAACTGTGATGTAAGTCTTACGGTGCACCATTATTTTGAAGAGTTGCGTTGCCATTATTGTGGTTACAGGCATAAGCTTCCACAAATGTGTCCACAATGTGGTTTTGATAAATTGGATCGATTGGGTTTTGGTACAGAGAAAATTGAAAATGAGATTGTAAAGGTATTTCCCGAAGCTAAGGTGGCCCGGTTGGATTTTGATACCGCCAAAACAAAGAACGCCTTTGAGCGGATTCTAAGCAGATTTAAAAGTCAGGATATCGATATATTGGTCGGAACCCAAATGATAACAAAGGGGTTGGACTTTGATAATATCGCCATCGTAGGAGTCCTGAACGCAGATAAGATTTTATACTTCCCGGATTATAAAGCCAGTGAACGCGCCTTTCAGTTGTTTACACAGGTAGCAGGTAGAGCCGGCAGGCGTGCCAAAAAAGGCAAGGTTATATTGCAAACTTTCAACCCGGATCATCCCGTTGTGAGAGAAACCCGTGACCATGATTTCAAGGCATTTTACAATAGAGAATTAGTAGAGCGGAAGCGCTTCCTATATCCACCGTTCTATCGAATGATCAGTATAACGGTTAAACATAAAAAAGCAGATGTAGCTTCAGATGTAGCCCACATTCTGGTAGGAAGACTGAAAAAGCAATTGGGCAAACGCGTGATTGGACCAACTGTACCTGGAATTTCCAGATTGAGAGGTATGTATCAGCAACAGATCATCATTAAGATGGAGAAAAATATCAAAATCATCCAACAGGTAAAAACCCATCTGGATCAGAATATCAAGGAGATTCTTGAAATGGAGGGAAAGAAATCGACGCGGATTGTTTGTAATGTGGATCCGTGATTTGGGGTCTCAAGTTACAAGTCAAATGTTACAGGGATCCAATTTCCTTGAAACTTTAAACTTGAACCTATAGACCCGTAACAAGAAACAGCAAGATTTTTATAGCCACTTATAACATAATTCCTACACAGTATTGCTAAGCTATTGATAGCGCATGATTAAGTAAAGCTGCCAACTTTTTCTTAATTTAAAAGGAAATAATCTGATCATGATAAAGCGAATCCAACACATATACGTCATTTTCTTCGTATTCTGTTTTTCAACAGTTGTAGCCCAAAATCTGGATGTGATAGGTGATGGATACTTTTCAGGCAAACTTGGAATAGGGACATCAACACCCTCTTCAAAATTACAAGTAGGTAATTTCTCATCACCGACTGGAGATATTTATTTAACAGTGGCCAGCCCGGGAGGGAATACTTCGGCTAGTGGGATCAAACTCCGCCATGTTAATGATGATTTTGGATTCACGATTGAAAGTGATGACAAGGTAGGAGCTCAAGGATTCAAGATTCAAAGACATGTGGGCTCGGCTATGGGAATAACAGATCTATTTATTGATCCCAGCGGAAATTTAGGCATTGGAACTACAACACCATCTGAAAAACTTGATGTTGAAGGGGCGATTATTGTAGATTTTTCAAGTAATGCAACTCCAGTAGTGGGTACCATTCGCTTCAACCCGACAACTAATGATTTTGAAGGATTTAATGGTTTGTATTGGATCTCGCTTACCGGATATCAATATGAAATCAATGAATTAATAGATCAGGATGGTAATAGCTACCCTACAGTTGTCATAGGTACTCAAGAGTGGATGGGAAAAAGTTTAAGAACGATTACCTACAACAATGGAGACTCGATTCCATTCATAGGAAATGATGCAGCTGGGGCAACAGCTTGGTCTTCTGCAAATTATGGAGCATACTGTATATATGACACAACAGGAACCGGATATTCAAACTTCGATATAATAGAATTCGGACACTTGTACAATTGGTATGCAGTAGATGATTCTAGAAATGTATGTCCGAGTGGATGGCATGTACCTACAGAAGCTGATTTTAATACATTAATTACATTTCTTGGCGGGGGTAACGCAGGTGGACCGATGAAAGAATCAGGTCCATTTTATTGGGATCCTCCTAATTTTGGTGCCACAAACACCAGTGGTTTTACCGCACTTCCAGCTAGCGGCAGAGATTCCACTGGGACTTACGCAAATTTAGGGGTTGGTTGTTTTATGTGGACTACTCTGGAATGGAATGCCAACGAAGCTCTGTATCGAGCTGTAACCTTTGGTACTGATGGAGTGGACTATAATTATGAAAATAAGAAAGCAGGTCTTTCGATTCGTTGTGTAAAAGATTAAAATTAATGCTTAAATCCTCCCTCGATCAGAACATCACAGAGATCCAGAATATGGAGGGAAAGAAATCGACGCGGATTGTTTGTAATGTGGATCCGTAATGAATGAATGAATGATTGATTGAGTGATTGAATGACTTAATGTCTTAATGTCTTAATGTCTTAATGATTCAGTGACTTAATGATTCAATGATTCAATGATTCAATGATTCAATGATTGATTTAGTTGATTAGTTAATCTGTGAATTAGTGAATTAGTGAATTAGTGAATTAGTGAATTAGAAAAAAACAACAATTTACACCTGGAGACTTGAAAACTGAAACCTTTGTCCCAAAACCTAACACCTACTACCTAATACCTGTAGAAACATTGTCTTAATGTCTTAATGTCTTAATGTCTTAATGTCTTAATGTCTTAATGATTGAATTGATTTCTTTATTCCTTATTCTTCAAACTTTATTCTTTTTCCCTATTTTAATTTTCTAACAACAATCCATGTCCTTCAAAGCTAAAGTTATAGAATCCCCAGAATACTATAAACTAAAAAGAAAACTCCTTTGGTTTAATGTTTTTCCAATTTCAATTTTTATCATCCCATCTGTTATAGTCGAAGAGTCCTCATTGCTTGTAATTGGCTTAATTGTCATCATTGGTTACATGTTTCTTGTACAGAAAAAATTGTCAGAAAAATATATAGGATTGTTTGACCAAAGGAAATTGGTCGTAGACAAAGACACTATTGGCATATACAATAAGAAAAAAGAACTGCTTGAGTCTTATCCATTATCTGAATTGAACAGCCTAGAAATTAATACCAATTTTAATATGGACCAGGAATCTCACAAAGAAATAATTCAGGAATTGGCTGGAATTACAAGAAGAAACTCAATCGTACTTAAGCCTGTTGGTAAATCGTTTGACTTTGCATTCGACTCCTATTATATGATAGAGCAGCTTAAAAAATTAGTTCAGCATTGGCAGGCTTCTGATATTAATATAAAATTAAAACCTACCGTACTAGAGTAAGTGTTCCCACTATTTGTTCTACTGTGCCGTTCTTCACATACTCTAAATAATAAACAAATACACCTTGAGTGGCATTCTGATTATGGACCACACCATTCCATCCCGCTGCCTCATCATTGATCTGGAAGTCTTCATTAACGAAGACAAGATTACCCCATCGATCATAGATTCTTAAAGCATCGATTATTTGATTGGAAGTTAAATTGGATTGAGGGTAGAAATAACGATTGTTACCAATGGAATTAGGATTAAATGTATTCGCTAGATAGATTCCTGTTTGCTCGTCTTTAATTTTCAAGTCAATACATTTCACATCCTGACATGCCCCGAAATATATCGTCAGACAATATTCAATATCATCAGTCGGTGCTACCAAAGCTTCCAGGGATTCAGGATTTAAAATATAAGCGTTAGGTGACCAAGTAAAACTATCAATAGAAGAAATATCAATAAGAGGATTTAAATAAACAGAGTCGCCGTATTCAATTTCCAATCCTTGGGCCAATTGCCATCCGGGAGGGTCACTGTAATCAATGTTAAATGAGTCATAGTATGCGCAATCATATTCATCCTGTACAAGCATCGTATACATGCCAGGGGAAAGATTATAAAAGCCACTTTCACTCTGGACATCTGAATCTTCAATGCCATAGAAATATACACCTGAGCCTCCTTCAACATTTGTGATTTCAATCGATCCATTGTTAGAATCTTCACAGTCGCTGTCATAGGTCAATAAATCAAAGGTGATTGGAGGAAGCGTTGTGATTTCAAAAGAATCCAAGTAAATACAATCCGTGTCATAGCTTACGGTACAGTAGTACCATCCTTCGGATAAATCAACAATTGAATTCGCTAGATCGCCTGTCGACCATAAGACTTGATAAGCCTCTGGATCAGCCAATCCTACAACTTCATTGATTGTAATCGAACCATTTAAAATATAATTACATACTATATTCTCAAGCGCATAATCCAATTCAATAGTCGGGCATGGGCATTCTGCTTCATTGATTATAATATCAGTTTGATTTAAGCACGAAATATATCTTTGCTCTCGAACCCAAATTTCATACATCCCTGGCTCCAACATATTGAATACAGAACTTTCTTGCCAGGATACACCATTGTCAATACTATATTCCAATTGGATGCCGGTAGCCTCGATCATGACATATCCATCCCTGGCTTTACAGTCTGATTCATCCAGCACCTCAATTGAATTTATTTCAGGATATTGCAAATCACTGATCGAAATTATAATGCTGTCGCGGCAATCTGCATTGAACGCATTTTGTATGTAAGCTGTATAAACTCCTGGTGAAAGATCTGTGAATGTGGAATTAGGAGAATTTTGATTTATATCATTAAGAGCATAGACGATATCTACGTCGTCTGACAATATTTCGATGATGGCATCTTCATTATTGCAATCTGAAATGGGCGTAACAATAATATCGGTTATGGTTGGTGGCTCCACACCTTCTATTTCAAATTGAGCTGTCGTTTCACAATCTGGAGAATTGGTTTCTCTTATACTTATTGTATAACTTCCTTCTTCAAGCC
>JABDJE010000135.1 GCA_013002625.1 Saprospiraceae bacterium
AATATCAGAATTGGAAGCTTTTTCTCTTTTAGAAGTCAATCAATACATTAAACGTGTTCTCGCACTGAATTTTGAGGACCCTTTCTGGGTATCCTGTGAAATCAATCAGGCGTCTCAATCCAGAAGCAATATGTATCTGGAACTCATCGAGAAAGCCGAAGACTCCGATGAGATACTGGCTAAAAATTCTGCCACCATCTGGTACAGACAAATGTCCTTCATCAGAAAAAAGTTAGGTGATCTGACAGATTCAATACTTACGGATGGTGTTAAGGTGAAACTGAAAGTCAATGTTGAATACTCGGAACGTTATGGCCTGAGCCTTAACATACTGGATGTCGATGCAAGTTTCACCCTCGGCCAGTTTGAACTCAATCGACAGAAAGTCATTCAAAAGCTTAAGAACAAAGGATTGCTTGATGTTAATAAGTCCCTGCCTTTGCCGGCGGTTATTCAGAAAGTAGCCGTCATTTCCTCTTCAACCGCTGCTGGATACCAGGACTTTATACAACATCTGAACGACAATCCATACGGCTATGACTATCAATGCAAACTTTTTCCAGCAGCTATGCAAGGGCAAAATACAGAGCGTGAAGTCGTGGCTGCGCTCAGATCAATAGATACAGATCAATTCCATGCCGTCTGTATCATACGAGGCGGCGGCAGCAAACTGGACTTATCTGCATTTGACAATTATAATATCGCCTTTGAAATTGCCAACTATCCATTACCTGTATTTACCGGAATTGGGCATGACATCGATATGACGGTCACCGATATTGTTGCTTACAATATTCTAAAAACACCTACAGCTGTTGCAGATTTTTTTATTGAACATAACTTGCGATTTGAATCTGATGTAATCAATATGCAGCAGATTATTGAACAGACAGCACAAAATATGCTTATCAATACACGAATGGAGTTACAGCAGATCACACAAGCGATTAGGACGATTCCAAGTGTATTAATACGAACTAAATATTTGGCCTTAGAACATGCGGAGAGCGCAAGTCTCAATTCAACACAAAGTATAATCCAAAGAAGGCATACGCAACTAGAACATGTTCAATCAACATTAGAATTATTAAACCCAACAAATGTATTACAGCGTGGATTTGCATTGGTGAAGCAGGATAAAAACTACATAGGAAGACTTTCAGATTTAAAATCGGGTATGGACCATCTTAACATTGAATTTCATGATGGTACGCTCCAAACAAAAATTTCAAAAGATGGCGAGTAAGAGTTTTGACAAGGCATTTGAACAACTACAGAATATTGTAGACAAATTGCAGGGTGAGGATATCAGTATCGATAAATTGAGTACGGAATTAAAAAAGGCCAATGAGTTGGTCAAGTTCTGTAAAGAACGTTTGCGGGAGGTGGAAACAGATATCGAAGAAATAGCTAACGACGCAGAGTAGGTGCTTCAGGGTCCAAGTTATAGGATGCGATTAATTGTATCATTTGATCATAGGAACGTATGCCCGCCTTTACACCATGCGTTTTTAAATAGTTATCATACATCAAATCCCTTAAGGCTGGCATCCAGTCTTTGTATTTTGAAATATGTGCATTGATTTGAGCTAAATCATTTTGGACCTCCGCACTGAGCCCTTCCCTGATAACTTTATATTCTTCCGGAAAATAGTATCTGTAGTATTTGGCTAAATACCGCCAGTATGCCAATTCTGCACTGTACCTAATCAGCGGATTATCAACATTCTTGCATGTAAGGTAGGCCACAAAATTGCAAACCGATTCATCTGTAATACCATAACCGTGCGCCATCTCATGGGCAATCGTGAATGGATGCTGCTTGTAATATAAGCCCTTATCAAGATGCCCCTGAAAGGCATGAGGGATATATATCCCAGAAGTCCTAAAATGTAACAACATGCCTGGTAAAAGCTTGCGAACCTGTACCCTTCCTGCCGTCGGAAAATCCCAGTTTTGCAACAACTGCTCCTGACTGGATCTGATTTCACCTTGGATTGTATAAAAATGATAGGCCGTATCAGCACCCGGTTTTAGTGATTCTAATATTTTGGTTTGGTCCTCAAATGCTTTCTGAATATAAAGGGAGTCCAATTGCACACGAGACATTGACAGCAGCTTGTAAGCAGAGCCCTGGGTATAGTTGAAGCCCCAAGTAATATAGAAGAGGTTGACAATCCAGATCAATGCAGCACCCAGTCCGGCCAAAAATGACTTCCAGTTTGAAAAATTTTTGTTAAGGAAATAATAAAAAAATAGGGGTACGATTACATAGATCATACTAATTGGCAGCAAGCCAAAGCTGTAATCAAATACTACTCTAATGACCTGAAAGGCCCCTTTTAGGTAGAAATTCAGGTAAAATGCATCGAATTGCTTAAAAATTGCGTTTAAAATGAGTACGATGCCAAACGTTAGGATGCCGACTTTTATCCGCTTCTTATTCAATTTTGTAATTTTGACCAGAACTTTTTAAAACACTCGCTTGTTAGTGAGTTTGAATCTAAATATAACACAGTAAAACATAACAAAATGGCATTTGAATTCACAGACACAAATTTCCAGGAAGCTGCAATAGAATCAGATAAATTAGTTGTAGTTGACTTTTGGGCTGAATGGTGCGGACCATGTAGAATGGTTACCCCTATTATTGATGATTTAGCTCAGGAGTATGACGGGAAAGCTGTCATTGGAAAAGTAAATGTAGATCACAATTCAGGCGTATCCATGAAATATGGTGTGCGCTCTATTCCTACAATACTCTTTTTGAAAAATGGTGAAGTTGTAGACAAACATGTTGGTGCGACAACAAAAGCAGTACTTGAGCAAAAGATGGCTGCACACATGTAAAGTGAATATATTTTCATAAGATTAAATATTAAGACTCTTTTTCTACGTTAAGAAGAAGAGTCTTTTATTTTTACAGAACATGAATTTTTTCGGAACCCACGATTTAAAGAAATTAGAAAACCTGGAACTGCTTGCCAAGCAAGTTGTAGAAGGATTTATCATCGGCCTCCACAAGAGCCCCTTTCATGGATTCTCTGTTGAGTTTGCCGAGCATAGATTGTATAACCAGGGAGAATCCACCAAGGATATCGATTGGAAGGTCTATGCCCGTTCGGATAAGTTATTTGTCAAACGGTTTGAAGAAGAAACGAACCTGCGTGCACAGATCGTAGTGGATACTTCATCCTCGATGTATTTTCCAAAGGACAGAAAGAAAGGAGCATTGAATAAACTTCAATTCAGTGCTCTGGCAGCAGCTTCATTGATGAATCTGTTAAAGAAGCAACGCGATGCTTTCGGTTTAAGTCTATTTGAGGATACTGTTCGGATTCATACAAAAGCCAAATCCAGCACCTCGCACTACCGATTGCTTTTGACCTACCTTGAGCAATTGATTGATGATGAAGTCGATAAAAAAACAACTTCGGTTGTGGACACCCTGCACCAGATTGCAGACAGCATCCATCGAAGATCCCTGGTTATGATCTTCAGCGATATGTTTGATCGTTCTGAAGATCAGGATGCCTTATTCTCGGCCCTTCAACATTTGAAATATAACAAACACGAAGTGGTCCTTTTCCATGTCACCGATAAAAAGCTGGAAGAAGAATTTCAATTTGAAAACAGACCACATGAGTTTATCGATATGGAATCTGGTGAGCGCATCAAGTTGCAATCCAATCAGATCAGAGAAATCTACCAGGAGAAGGTTAAAGCATTTAAAGATGCTTTGAAAATTAAATGTCTTCAATATAAAATTGACTTCATCGAAACAGATATCAACCGGGGCTTCGTCCCAATTCTGGAAGCTTATCTGGTGAAGCGCAAGAAAATGAGAATCTAAAACATCGACTACATGGCCATTAAAATATCAGAACTTCCTACACGTGCGCCAGAAGGCATAGATAAAAAAACCGCCAAGAAAGCATTAAGCGAAATGACCGATGCCATTGGTGAAGAGGTCAAGAAGATGTAT
>JABDJE010000146.1 GCA_013002625.1 Saprospiraceae bacterium
TTTTATCCCTTTGCGCTGGTACCACTTGTTGGGGAATACCAAATCCAAACCATGATAGGTTAAGGTTAACGGAATCTTAGTATACGCTTTTAACCAGGCACAAACCTGAGCACATACACCATCGTTAAAATGGATGACCTTAATATCAGGATGCTGTACTAACACACGCTTGATTCTCTTCTTTAACCCGAAGAAAAATGAAAAGACAGATTCCTGTGGTTTTTTGAGAATAGCTACAACATCACATCTCTCGCGCATTCCTGTTATAAGCTCAAAACTTTGTTTTTGCATACCACCAATCTCAGGAGGGTACTTGTAACTAATGAAGAGAATTTTCATATTCCAATTTTGTTAAGTTGTTCGAAATGCTTTTGGGCTTTTTAATAAATACTAAATAGTAAAACACTGATAAACCAATCCAGAATAATTGCCGTATTCTTCTTACAATTGATACAGTTATCCAAACACCTTCATCTTTCACATTGACTACGCCCAGAAAGTACTTGTTGCTATACTCCTCAATACCTACCTGACCAGGAACAAATGCAACCAGGGATCTGATAAATGAAGTTCCAAACTCAAGAAATAAAGTGTCCACAAGACGAATGGGAACCTCAAGTAAGTATAGTATTACATAAAACTCCAGTGCACCAAATATCCAGTGGATAATGAACAGCACCAATCCAATCAACAATGCCCTTTTGTACATCTTGTAATAAGAAGCAATAGCAAGATTAATGGTATTAATCTCATCCGAAAGTTTATCCAAGCTATTCCAGCGCCAGAGTTTTGAAATCCAAGAAAACAATTTCTGGATATACATTTTTCTGCTGATCAATAAATAAATCATCATGACAATCAACGAACCAATAAAGCAAGCAAGAACTAGTAATACAATTGATGCAATTTTTTGTGCAGCAAAGAAATTGTACATCAAGATCATAATGAATGCCATAACAAGAAATGATATGATGGTCAGAACTCTGGATATAAGTACTGACCTCAAAACTTCACTCTTGTTTATTTTGCTTTTATTTAGAAGCCAAATTTTCAAAGCATCACCGCCTACCACACCTCCTGGATTTGAAACAGCCAGAGATTCCCCAACCATTCGAACCATGAATAACTTGCCAAGATTAATTTTCCTGAATTGTGGTGCGAAAGAATAATACCACCCGAGCGTACCAAAAAAGTAAGCCATTCCACTTACACATATAACAGCCCAAATCCTCCAGCCCATGGACATAAGTTGGGTATATAAAAGTCTCAGATCTAAAGCTTTTATAAAAAGTATAAGAAACATGACCGCCAAAGCAATAATGACGTATTTGAGCCTTTTTCCAAACATGAATAGTCGAATGTTCAACTTATAAAATTAACCAGCCAACATAACCTTAAGATCAAAGTATTATTATCTGATGGTTATAAAATTGTAATTTGGAAGTTACCATAGGTTGACTAGATTTAAAACATATCTAATTGATTTTCAGTTAATAAAATATTAACATTATTGATAATTTAATTATAATGGCTTAATATTTTAATCACAGTTGGAAAGTCTCTTTGTACTTAAGAAAAATCCAACAATTGCAATATCAAAAATTATTTATTCTGGTGGTTTTAAGTCTGGTCTCAATCGATTCAATTGAGTCTTATTCCGTTAATTATCATCATGAGGTGCAAGCGAAAGATTCCGATGATGAATCAATCGATTTTCTCAGTTATAATGTCTGGGCTCTTCCAGTGTGGCTACCAAAGGTGGGCATCAATCGACGATTTGATAAGATTGGAAATCAATTGTCCAATGGACATTATGAAGTAATCTGTTTTCAAGAAGCCTTCATGAAAAGATTTAGAAAGAAAATTTTCAACAGACTGGGTAGTACTTATTATTCACAAGCTGACTATGCCTGCTCCAATACCATTCTGGGACCAATTAAACGTGATTGCAATGGTGGATTAATGACATTCTCAAAATATCCAATACTCTTTGAAAGCTTTATAGAATTCCCAATTTATGAAGACATGCGCGTTGAAGAAATCATTGGCCATAAAGGTTTTTTGATTTCTTTGATAAATGGACCCAATGGAAAATTTTATGTGATTAATACACACTTATATGCAGGTCCCAGTGAAAGGGATGAGTTTCAAAGATTGAGACAAATAGAATTCATGAAATCAATTATCGATGAAGAATTTCAAAACAATGATTATCCACTAATCCTAATGGGAGATTTAAATGTCGATCATCCAAATACATGTAAAACTAGAGGAATCGGTAATTCTCCCGTTTACTCTTACATCAAAAATATTATGGGATTCATCGATACAGCACCAGACATCGATGAAAATAATTTCACAATTGATAAAAGTCGAAACAAGTATTCCGGTAGCAAAAACGGAAAACAGAAATTGGATTATTGCTTTTACAAATCTCCTGAACATACGATTTTAAATATCGTCAAGTTCGGAACAGATTTTTATGGCCCGCAATCTTATTCTGATCATCTGGCCTTATACACAACCATCCATATTGAAAAAGAAAGGACCAATATGAATTTCACGTCAGTGGATTAGATGAATTACCTGCATTGTTATCATCTTTCATATATGCATAATGGCGGTACACCGCATTGATAAAATTGAGAATCATTCCAAGGCCGACGATAATGTAAAAAATCGTGAAGATCTTTCCGGCATCTGTTGCAGGCGAAAAATCACCATAACCAATTGTCGTCAAAGTGATCACAGAAAAATACAGAGAGTCGATAATTGTCCATCCCTCCACATAATGATACACCACAGTCCCGAATGCTATGATAAATGATGAGACAAAGAGGAGGTCACGGTAAGCTTCGTCGCGCAAGAAAGATAGGATGGTTCTGATGAAAAACATAGCTGATATTTATTGTGTAAATGATATTCGTTCTGATCTATATAGAAGATCTATTTGTCCCCAGGCCATTTGCCCATTGCCATACAAGTCTTTGAATACAAGTTCAACTTCCATCTCTACTTCATTATCCGGATAACTAAGTTCTATAAGGCGTGCATAATGCTTGTCCTGCTGATTAAGGAATCCAAAAGTTCCCAATACATTTCCATTCTCAAGTAAATCAATATCGGAAATGATTGCCGAATACAGTTCTTTTCCCCGCGCCCTGCCATATTCCCATTCTTGCTCTACCGTCTTTTCATCCTCATTGATCTCGTATTCTACCAACCGTGAAAAATTAGGGCCCGGTTCATAATATCTGAATTGACCATTATCAAACAGCATCAGATTGCCGTTTTTTCTAAGTAAGGTGGCATGCTGACTCCAAGGCCAGTCAAATTCAGGGCCTCCTGAAATGAAGCCATCCTGAATAGAATCAGAGTATGCCTCCCCTTTGGAATTAATCGCTGTAAGAAGATAGCTTTTGGTTTCAAACCCATCTCCATCCACGCCACTTTTGCCCCAGCCTCTGTGCGGTGCAAATATCCACTTCAAGTTATTGTCCCTGTCGACCTTCACAACACCCTGATGTTTACCTGATACTATCAGACAATCATCTTCAGCGCTATAGCTGATGGCATTCATGTGAAACCAATCGCCATTCTTTACATCGCCACTTAGGAAGGGTCTATCTACATCTAATAATTGACGTAAATCCCATTCGTAAACAACCTTGTTCTGCGATGTATCGAATTCAATGATGAAGTCTTCCTTGGATACAACGTAGTTTTCTTCAAAGCGAATATATTGATCTACTTTATCTACAGCTACAATAATATTCCCGTTGTCAAGTGTCAATATTTCGTGATGTGGGTTGTATGGCCAGATATTATATTGCTTAAGTAAATTGCCCATCAGATCATATTCATATATGTTATAGCCTGTTCCCAAAAGCAAGGTGCCTGATTCTGTATAGCGAATGGGTGAGGCCCATTTTTTGAAATGGCTTAAATCCATATACCATCTGATCTCTCCGTTCATATCAAAGACAAAGGGTTTGGTGTGAAATTTACCTTTGACACCCATGCTGAAATCAGCAAAATGAAAATAATTGTCTTTATCTGATAAATTGTCCTCAAGGATTGAGATATCAGGATAACCCGCCGGCAGACTATCGCTTATTATGGTTAGGGTGTCTTTGAAATATTCTCCTTCCTTAGTCTCAATTTTGAAAGCAACTTTATTTTCAGTCGCAGGACGCAATCCAACCACTCTTATTTGAAGATTTTGACTAAATGTATCAATGGACATATAAATAGGATAATCACCTACAACATGACTTGTCCATTTTACCGGAAGTAAGGTATTAAGCTTAATATATTTTGTCAGGGGACTGATTGAATCTCCAGGATTCGAAATCACATATTCACCTTCAATTATCTCTGATTTATTAAATTCTTTTGACTGGCATGCGCAAAATAATATTGCGATCAGCACGGTTGCAAATAAATAATTTATACGCCTCATTTTGTGATTATTGCTTAAAAATACTATTTATGCCTAACAAGAATCTTATGCTCTCTCGCAAACAGCAAATACTCAATACGGCTGCCAGGTTATTCAGAAAACGTGGATACAGTGCTACATCAATGCGGGATATTGCGCGTGAAATGCAAATGGAGGCAGCCAGTCTCTATAACCATATCAATTCCAAGCAAGCGATACTCTCCGAATTACTTCTTCATATTGCACAAGCGTTTACGGACGGTATGTTTGAAATCAAAAACAGTTCTGTAAGCAATATTGAAAAGCTGGAGCAACTTGTCGCACTTCATGTTCAAATGACTGTAGATTACACAGATGCTATTTCACTGATTCCCAATGAATGGGTTCATCTGGAGGGTGATGCCATAAAGCATTTTTTAAATTTGCGGGACCAATATGAAAAGGACTTTAATACCCTGCTTGAGGCTGCTGTAAAAGATAAAAAGCTGGGCGATATTGACATTGATTTAGCCAGTTTTTCAATTCTTTCAAGCCTTCGATGGCTCTATTCATGGTACTCAAAAAATCGGCATACAGATGTAGAGAAATTGAAGAAGGAAATGATCCGAAATCTGATCTATGGCTTGAAGTAGAAGCCATTGACAATCTAACTAACATTTGTTAGTTTTGTAGGACATTTTAACCCTATGTCAGCACATTTTTGTTCCTTAAAAGTTAAAGCCATTGAAAACACCACTGACGATAGTGTGGTTGTGTCATTTGACATGCCTTCAGAGCATGTTGACAGTTTTCAATTTACACAGGGACAGTATCTTACTCTAAAAGCAAATATTGAAGGTGAGGATGTTCAAAGGTCTTATTCTCTTTGTTCATCTCCTCTGGATCAGGAATGGAAAGTAGCTATTAAAAAAGTCCCGTTTGGTAAGTTCTCAACCTATGCCAATGATACTTTAACACCAGGCAGCGTCCTCGATGTTATGCCGCCAAACGGGAAGTTTTTTGTGGATGTCAATCCGGATATGAAGCGCAACTATATTGCCTTTGCAGCAGGAAGTGGGATTACACCCATTCTTTCCATTATAAAAACACACCTTGAGTCAGAACCGAAATCCAGTTTCAAACTATTTTATACCAATAAGAACTCAAGCTCCATCATGCTCAAAGAGGAATTGGAGGGTTTGAAAAACAGATTCATGGATCGCTTTGAAATTTTTTATTTTCTCACCAAAGAGAAAAGGAATATTGAGCTATTCAATGGTCGTCTGACAGAAGATAAACTGGAAATCATATTTAAAACCATCGCAGACCTGAAGGAAATTGATCACCATTTCATCTGTGGTCCCGAGTCTATGATTTTCACCATTAGAGATTTTCTACTTGAAAAAGGTGTGGGTAAAAACACATTGCATTTTGAATTATTCACAAGTTCTTCTGATGCAAAAAAGGTATTTATCGAGGAATCGAAAGAACAATTTGAAGGGAAGACCTCTCATATAACTGTCATCGAAGGTGGCAAGACACTTGAATTTGAAATCCCGCAGGCTTCTGAAAATATTTTGGACGCCGCATTGAACAATTCTGCAGATTTGCCTTTTGCTTGTAAGGGAGGTGTCTGTTGTACTTGCAAAGCCAAACTCCTTGACGGTGAGGTAAATCAACTTGTTAATTATGGATTAGAAGAGGATGAACTTGAAGCAGGCTACATTTTAACCTGCCAAGCCATCCCGATATCAGATAAAATCGTCGTAGACTACGACGCTTAAAATTGTTAATTATGATTAAGAATATTGATCAGTTAGAAAAAGAATTTCAGCAAAGAATCGATGACGGTGAAAACATTGAGCCCAAAGATTGGATGCCTGAAAAATATCGTAATACACATATTCGTCAAATATCTCAACACGCGCATTCTGAGGTTGTTGGTATGTTGCCGGAAGGCAACTGGATCACCCGTGCACCAAGCTTGCGTAGAAAAGTAGCATTGCTCGCAAAAATTCAGGATGAAGCCGGACACGGACTGTACCTGTATAGCGCTGCCGAGACATTGGGTATCAGCCGAGACGAATTGGTCGAACAACTCCATTCCGGCAAAGCCAAGTATTCCAGCATCTTCAACTACCCTTCCTTAACCTGGGCAGATATGGGTGCTATTGGCTGGTTGGTGGATGGTGCCGCGATCATTAATCAGGTGATGCTTACACGAACTTCATACGGTCCTTACGCCAGAGCCATGGTACGGATATGTAAAGAAGAGAGTTTTCATCAAAGACAAGGTTATGAAATCATGTTAACGCTTGCGCAAGGCACAGCTGAA
>JABDJE010000039.1 GCA_013002625.1 Saprospiraceae bacterium
CTATGGAAGCTGGTGGATGGGACCTTACGAAAGTTGATAAAGAAAAGCTTAAAGAGTCAAAAGCAACATTCGTGTTCGGTCAGATGAATGAGCCTCCAGGTGCGAGAGCAAGAGTTGCGTTGTCAGGCTTAACATTGGCAGAGTATTACAGAGATGGAGATCTAAGTGATCCGAACGGAGGGAAAGATATTCTATTCTTTATTGACAATATTTTTAGATTTACACAAGCTGGTTCAGAAGTATCAGCGCTATTGGGTAGGATGCCATCTGCCGTGGGATATCAGCCTACTTTGGCTACAGAGATGGGTCTTATGCAGGAAAGAATTACCTCGACGAAAAGAGGGTCAATTACATCAGTACAGGCTGTGTATGTTCCTGCGGATGACTTGACAGACCCTGCACCCGCAACAACATTTGCGCACTTGGATGCAACAACTGTATTAAGTCGAAAGTTAGCTGCGTTAGGTATTTATCCTGCAGTGGATCCATTGGATTCTACATCAAGAATTCTTGAAAGAAATATTGTAGGGGATGAGCATTACGATTGCGCACAAAAAGTAATCGGAATTCTACAGAGATATAAAGAACTACAAGATATTATTGCAATTCTGGGTATGGAAGAACTTTCTGAGGAAGATAAGCAGGTTGTTCACAGAGCAAGACGTGTACAAAGGTTCCTTTCTCAACCATTCCACGTAGCAGAACAGTTTACTGGTCTTGAGGGTGTTCTTGTGCCAATTGAAGAGACGATCAGAGGATTCACCATGATCCTGGAAGGCGAAGTAGACGAATATCCTGAGGCAGCATTTAACTTAGTAGGATCTATAGATGATGCTATTGCAAAGGGTAAAAAATTACTAGAAGAAGCTCAAGCATAACAGAATATGGATTTAATAGCACTTACGCCTGAAAAGGAAGTATTTAATGGGAAGATAAAGTCTGTCAAAGTACCGGGCACCAGCGGTCAGTTTGAAGTACTTAACGGACACGCTCCAATTGTAGCGGCGTTGGAAAAAGGTGAGGTAAGAATATTGGACGAAAAGGGAGAGAAAACAGTATTCAATATCGAGAAGGGATTTATCGAAGTTTTAAATAATGAAGTATCATTGCTGATACAGTCCATGACTTCTTGATCTTTAGAAGAGATATTTAAAAGCTATTGAAAGATAAGGCTATGTGTAGTTCACATAGCCTTTCTTTTTTTCGTATTATTAATGTGATTTCAAATATTAGCTTAACCTTTGTATGAGTCTCAAAAGCCAATCCCAAATACGCATTGGTTGTATTGAATTGAAATAAAGCAATGGAGCACGACAAACTTCAACTAATTGAAAGCAGAGCAGAAACTTTGTTGAAAGACATCAAGGAGGATAATCATGCGTTTGTTTATTCTACCGCGCTGCTAATTATGGTCAGCCTTTATTTGATTGCGATCGTATTTCTCTATATAAAATTTGACTTCTCGACAAAGCTGTTAATTTATCTCGTGTTATTAATAGGTATGCTGGCTTATTATAAAATGAATATGAATAAAGTATTTGCAGAAAGCGCAGCCTTGTTGAATTACAAAACTATTGATAGGGATGACAAAATCAATTATGTTGCCGGTCTGCTGCGATATCTTAACTCTGGGTTCGAAGTTAAATTAACACGATTGAAATCGGTTCGAATCATTTATGCTATTCTGTTCCCATTCTTCCTTCTTATTGTACGTGAAATCTTCTTGGGCAGTTTCAGCGATACCAGCAGTTTTCTTATCAACTTGGTAGTTGCTATAGTGCTTGGAGGATTCTGGTATTTTTATTTTGCCTCGGATCAAAGTGAACTTGAGTTGGATAAAGAAGAAGTGGACGAACTCATAACCAAGATCTACAGCTAACCATCTGATCTCAAATTTCAATTCTTTTAAACTGCACATCCGGCCTATTTAACATTGCCTCTAATGCGATTTGACAAGATGTAATAGTTTGCGGGCTGTCATGCAATACTACGATTGACCCATTAGATGGTATGCGCATCACTCTTTTTATAAGTTGCTTTGTATTCAGGTTCTTATCAAAATCTCCAGGCATATGTGACCACATGATAAGCTTGAATTTTTGTGTGAGTGCTCGAAATTGAGATAATTTTAATCGACCAAATGGTGGTCTGAACAGAGTACTTTTTAAAATAGATTGACAACGCATCACATTTTCTACGTAAGCTTTTTTAGGCGTCTTCCAACCATTTAAATGTTTGTAGCCATGGCAGGCGACGGTATGCCCAGCATTGATTATTTGCTCGACAAGATCTGGATATTTTTCAGCATTTGATCCCAATAGAAAAAAACTTGCTTTGGCTTGTGCTTTTTGGAGCATTGATAAAAGCAATGGCGTGGAGTCTGGGTGCGGGCCATCGTCGAAAGTGAGAAATAGGGTGTTATCAGAAGGGATGTTCCATATTACCATTGGAATAATCTTCCTGATAAAAAAAGGTATAGATTTCAAATACATGAATTGTTCAGGGCTATCTCATCCGAGGCCGTCTTCTTTTACCGCCGCCTCCTTTTTGCATCATTCGCATGCCTTGTTTCCCCATTGATTGTGCGGCACGCATTTGACCTCTGTTATTATTGAGCGCTTTTTCAAAGTAGTCTAATTGACCCTTTATATCGGATTGTGTTACCTTAAGTTTTTTGGCCTGTGTAAAGTAATTCTTTGCTGCATTCCATTTTCCTTTAGAAGCGTTAATATTGGCCAGTTGCATCAATACCATTGCTTTTTCGTTGTCAGACGGCAACTTTAGAGATAAGGCCGTATTGAAATAGTCTTCTGCTGTCGCATTGTCCTTTTTATGTGCAGCAATTGTTCCCTTCATGATATAATAAAATGCTCTATTGGTGATGTAAAGAACCTTTGGAAATTTGGTAAGGTTCAATCGTTGTTCTGCTGCTTCCATATCTCCCATTTGTACTATTTCAGCAGTGCTCTGAACAGTACCTAGAAACAAATAACTACCAAGCATTATTATACCAAGTAACCAAAATGGAAGTGAATACCAAAATCCCATGGTCAGGGCTAAAACAAGACCTAAACCAAACCCTAAAGCAATAAGAGCAAATTTTAGATATATGTTAATTGTAAACATCTTTCTGTTTTTTACAAAAATAAACTATTAGAAGATTATTTGAGCCAATCTTTATTACTAACAAGCACGATATTATCTCTAACAATATATTCTTCTGATTTGTTAAAAATTGAATTGAATTTCTGTCTGAAGATCTTGTTCTGTGCTTTATCTTCCAAACTTATATCCATTCTATTGTAGAGTAAACACCCGTTGTCTGTCAGTGCATTTTGAATAAGATTTAAGTAGTCGGTACTTTGAAATTCTTCTGGAATAATGGCACTTTGAAATATATCCATAATTATTAGATCATATTTCCTTGTATTGGTCTCCATGAATTGCAATCCATCGGTTGGCAAAACTTCGACGTAGCTTTCAAGCGCGTTTAAAGTATACTTTTGGGCCAATCGGCATATTTCAGGATCGATTTCAACACAAGTGAAGTTTGGCTTTTGATCGAATTTGGTTTCGAGCATTAAAATGACGGAGGCAAGACCCAAGCCAAGAACCAGGACTTCATCCACATTTACACTTTCCCAATTGATCCGGCTAAAACTGTAATTAAAATTTTCGTATTTATCATCGAATGAATACACGGCATCTTCAGTAATCAATTGGTGCCTTCCTTCAACCAGTTTGACTTCGAGATATGGATTAAAATTTGAGCTTGTCTTTTCAAGCGAGAATTCAATGAAGTGGCTTAATAGTTTTTTTATGCGGGAATGTTTCATTGAGCTATGATTCCCATTGTCTGAATTGTGAGGTAGATTTGAAGATATGCTCGAAAATTAATTTATCTGCATCATCCAATTTTTGGTTTCTCCTTTGCATGACTATTTCGGCCACTTCAATGGCTTTATCCAACTGATAAGTTTTATACCCTTTGCTTCCACCCCATGAAAAAGAAGGAATAAAATTGCGCGGGAATCCACTTCCAAAAATATTACAATGAACGCCGATGACAGTTCCCGTATTGAACATTGTATTAATTCCGCATTTAGAATGATCTCCCATAATCAAACCACAGAATTGCATACCCGATGGACTGAATCTTTTAGTTGTATAATCCCAAACCTTGACTTCAGAGTAGTTGTTTTTCAGATTTGATGAGTTGGTATCTGCACCTATATTACACCATTCACCAATAAC
>JABDJE010000193.1 GCA_013002625.1 Saprospiraceae bacterium
ATTTATAGATCATGATATCACACTTGTTGAAAATAGTTCTCACGAACCCATTTTCTTAGATATCCCTGAAAATGACAAGCACTTTTCACCTAATGCAGCCATTATTACTGCGAGAAGTGAAATCAAACCAGGAACAGGAACCTCAACAAATAATCCAAGACAGTACATCAACAGAATCAGTTCATTTATTGATGGCTCAGCGATTTATGGAAGCGACAAAGAACGCGCAGATTGGTTGAGAACCTTTGAAGGCGGTAAATTGAAGACTTCAAAAGGAAACCTATTACCATGGAATACCGTTTCAGGCGAATTCAATGACATCGTCGATAGAATTAATACGCCTTTTATGGGTGATGATACCGGCCAAAATCATAAACTATTTGTTGCCGGTGATATACGTGCAAACGAGAACCCTTTGCTTATTGCAATGCACACATTATTTGTTAGAGAACATAACAATTTGTGCGATCAATTTGCAGCAGATCATCCACAATGGTCCGATGAGACGCTCTATCAAAATGCACGGAAAATGATCAGTGCATATGTTCAGAAAATTACTTTTGAAGATTGGTTGCCGGCAATGGGCATACAACTCCCGGAATACAGCAGCTATAACGATCAAATGAATCCAAGCATCTTCAATGTATTTTCAGCAGCTGCATTTAGAATTGGACATACAATGATTAATAGCAATCTGATTAGAATGGGCGACAATGGCCAGGAGATTGCTGAAGGTAGTATAGGTTTGAAAGATGCATTTTTCAACCCACAAGCTGTCGTACTTGCAGGAGGTATCGACCCTTATTTTAAGGGAATGGGTACACAGGTTATGCAGGAATTAGATTGTAAGATCGTTGATGATCTGCGTAATTTCCTATTTGGCACTCCGGAAGCTGGTGGATTGGATTTAGCGTCAATTAATATCTACAGAGGAAGAGATAGAGGAATTAGCGATTATAATACGCTAAGAGCAGATTTCGGACTGCCTCGTGTATCTGATTTTGAGGATTTCACCGCAAGCCCTGAAGATGCACAAGCTTTAAGGGATTTATATGGAAATGTAAATAATGTCGATGCATGGGTGGGAATGTTGGCAGAAGAACACTTGAACAATGCCATTGTTGGTCCTTTGGTTAAAACGATTATCGAAAAACAATTTCAACTTCTACGCGACGGAGATAGATTCTATTATGAAAACGATCCTGCCTTTACACAAGAAGAAATTGATATTATAAAAAATACAAGTCTTCATGATATAATCATGAGAAATACAGGCATTAGTTTGATGCAAAAAAATGTATTCTCTGCAATGCCGCATTCAGCAATTCCTAATGGTCCGGATTTGGCTGATTACAATTTGGAGGCTATTGTTTATCCTAACCCGACATTCGACAATGCGACATTAAAGATATATGCAGACCACAATCATGAAGTGGACGTTTCTGTGTATTCGCCATTGGGTGAACGGCTAATTGTTTCTAAATTAGAATTGATTGCAGGTGATAATTTTATCAGTTTTAGTTTCGATCCTGCATGGCCGAGAGGATTGTATAACATATTGTTGGAATCGCCTACCAATTATAAGATTCTTAAGCTCGTCCGAGAGCAATAATATTTAACCCACCTTATTAAAAATAAGTCTTTGTCTTTCCAGAATTTTAGTTAAAATTGGAAACATAAAAACTTAATGATGCTACTCAGACGTACATTCTTGCGAAAAGGGTTAATGTTGTCAGGATTACCTTTTGCATTGTGGCCTTCCCGACGATTCAGTATCGATGAAGGAAGCACGCCTAAGTTTATCGCCACCTGGAACAATAAAATTGCATGTGAGACTGCAATGCAGCACATTATCAACAGGCCACAAGAACTGCTTACAGCCATTGAAAAGGGAATCCACATCCCGGAATCAGATCCCAATGACACGTCAGTTGGCTATGGTGGATTTCCGGATAGAACAGGTGAGGTTACACTCGATGCGTGCATTATGGATCATCGTGGAAATGCCGGTTCTGTTACTTATTTAAAGGGTTTTATGCATCCAATTTCTGTTGCAAGAAAGGTCATGGAAGATACACCTCATGTCATGTTATCAGGTCAGGGAGCATATGAATTCGCTTTGCAAAATGGATTTGAACCCATGGATTTAAATACAGATGAGTCAAAAAAACGCTATAAAGAGTGGTTGAAGGAAAGCAATTATGCGCCTAAAATAAACTCAGAAAGGCATGATACCATTGGTTTGCTGGGAATAGATAAAAACGGTCGGATCAGTGGTGGGTGTTCTACGAGTGGCTTATCATTTAAAATGTCTGGCAGAGTAGGGGATTCACCTATTATTGGATCTGGGCTTTATGTTGATCCTGAATATGGGTCTGCCAGTTGTACCGGCCTGGGCGAAGTGATTATGAGACATTGTACGGCCTTTTTAGTTACTGAATTTATGCGACAAGGAATGCATCCGGTTGAAGCCTGCAAGAAAGCTATTGCAAGAATATGTAAGCGGGATGATGTCAAGAATATCCAAGTTGGTATTGTAGCATTGGATAAACAAGGGCGAACAGGCGCCTACAGCATCCATAAAGGATTTAATTATATCGTCTGTGGGCCGGAAGGCACCGAATTAATTGAATCCGATTCATATTTTAGTTAAATTTAATATGATCATTTTGGACAAGTTTTCTTCAAACTTGGCACCAGATTTGCTTTTAGTGCATTGAACGAATAGCTATTCTTGTGAATAGTGTATCTAGAATTTTACATTAACTGAAATTACATGTCTGATATTAACAGTGTAATAGTAGATAAACAAAGCATTTTTAGAGCGGGGCTTAAAGCCTTCTTTGAAAGTGTTCCTTCATTGGGCATAAAGCTTATCGGTGAAGCACGAAGTGCAGAGGAACTTATGTTATTTCTCCACAAAAACCTGCATACACAGCTTGTTTTTATAGATCTGAATCTACCAGATCAAGATGGATTGGAATTGATTCCTCAAATACGCAAACAATTTCGTGACATTAAGATTTTTGTTTTGACTTCCTATTCCGATTATAAATTTGTTGGCCAGGCCCTGAAAAACGGCGCCGATGGATATATCCTTAAATCCAATGAACCGGAAGAACTCTTAGAAGGTATCGAAGAAATCATGTCTGGAAATACATTTTTGGCAAATGGTTTACATATCACACCTCCTAATGGTAAAAGACTAACCAATGGGAAAAAGTCAATTTATGAGGACAGATTTGTTATTAAGCAAAAGCTGACTAACAGAGAACAAGAAGTCCTGGAATTGATTACCCAGGCAAAGAACAATAAAGAGATCGCAAAAGAATTATTTATAAGCGATCAGACAGTTGGTGTTCATAGAAAGAATATTATGAGAAAATTGGGTGTACGTAACACCATTAATCTCATCAAATTTGCGCTTGAAAATCAGCTCGTATAGAAATTAGATCAAAGGTCTAATTACAATGTATTCTTCCCCCCCCAGTATTCTGAACAACAAAAGAATTTACTATTTATTTGGCTCTGCCAAAAACCGATTTACTTATGACAAAAATGAATTATTTCAGAGATGTCTTTAGCAGAATAAACACTGTTCAGTATGCAATTCTGATCCTATCATTATTCTGCATTAATATTGCCAACGCGCAATGTCCGCAATCATTGGGTTGTAATGATAATATTCAAATTTCACTTGACTATGATTGTTATGCGGTGATTACCCCAGATCTGATTCTGGAGGATGAAATGGACAACTGTCCGTACATGATAACCTTATTGGATTTGAACGATCAGGTTGTTGCTACAACTCTAATCGATCCGATGACAATGGAACCGATCTATCCTTCGATTGATGGTTCTTATGTTGGACGTGTGTGGAAGGCATCCATATCTGTAACTGATGAGTTCGGAATTACAAACTCCTGCTGGGGTTACTTCACAGTTGAAGACAAACTTCCTCCAAGTATAACTTGTATTGAGGATATTACCGTTGAGTGTTCTGAAGATCTATCGGACTTATACTCTTCACAGAGCACATTGACTTACTGTTCGGAAGTCAATCCCGTCGATATGGATGGGGATGCCAATACACAAACTATCTGTCTGACAACTGGCGATACTGCACATCCGTGGGAGATCGTTGAAGATGTTCTTATCTCAGGCACCGTTACGGGTTCTGGGACAGGCTTGTTTTTACCTTCAACAGGAAGCGGCACATTTGATGCTGGTGGTGAAATTTATAGGTTTTCCATTCATCCGGTTACAGGTCAGATTTATGGCTCAGAGTTATCGGGTGTTCAAGCGACTGAAGATAACCTCCCTCCAAAAATATTAATTACCGTAAGCAATACATACGATTTATCCGAAGGACTTTGTATAGAAGTAAACACGACTTCATTTTTCAATTATCAAACGGTTGATAATTGCGATCCCACAACAGAGGTCATCGTGACACGCGATGAAATTGAAGATCTTCAATGTGATGAGTCAAGTGATGTAACGGCAAGAAGAGATATAACTTATTTTACCAAGGATGAAGCGGGCTTATCTGCAGCACCATGTGACTTCTCTATATTCTTTGAGAGAAAATCTCTGATCGATTTAGACTTTCCTGATAATATTACTTTTGATTGTGATGATGATATAATATTCAATGAAGACGGAGAATTAGATCTTAATCCATCAGTAACAGGCTATCCGATGTTGGATGGGGTGCCTTTAATGGATCATAATAACCTTTGTCGAATCAATGTAACTTTCGAAGACGATACATTTAACTTATGTGGTTCCAACACTCTCAAAATATTGAGAAGATGGACCGCATTGGATTGGTGCGCAGGACAGTATAGTCAAGCTTATCAAAGCATTAAAGTTCAGGATGTAGAAGCTCCAGAAATAATTTGTCCTGACGGATGGATAGAGTTCGAGGCAGATGGCGATTGTACAGCTGATATTATATTTAAACCACTGGATAGTTCAGATACTACAGGGGTAGAATTCCTAATGGAATGTTCGGCTTTCAATATTGTAGTTCAATATTTAGACGAGAATGATGATTATCAAAATGCGGTGAATATTGGCAACAATATGTTTAGGGTTGATGACCTACCGTATGGCATACATCAGATAAGATATTTATTTACTGACGACTGTGGAAATACGAAAGAGTGCACATTTGACATAGGTGTCATCGATGACGCTGCCCCTATTCCAATATGTGATCAGTTTACAGCTGTTGTACTAGCTGATAATGGATGGGCAAGAGCATATTCAGAGACCTTTGATGATGGCTCGTATGATGATTGCGGAGGACCTGTTACATTTCAAATAAGAAGACCAGATCTACAC
>JABDJE010000209.1 GCA_013002625.1 Saprospiraceae bacterium
ATGAGTAAGCTGTGCATGAACAGTCCCAGTTTGTCTCTGTCAATTTTTTGCAAGTGAGGATGACAGGGAATATGGTCCAGGGAGCCTTTTAATTTTTCATATACCTCTAACACCTGTTGATCTATTCGGTCCTCCAGGATGAGGGTCGGTAATATTCTTCCACTTTCGGTGTAGACGACCTTATCATCTTTATATACCACATGCAGAATGACATTGTTATATGCCGCATCAACATCATGTTCGTGATGCTTCCAGTCCGAAGAATTTATGTGTAGTTCTATATGACCAAACCAATTTTGACCATCGATCTGAATATGTCCATTTTGAAAGTCAGGACCAGCATGCGTATTATAGTTGCCGTAATGTATAATCTTAAGCTTCTTTCCTGAAGTCGTGCACAGCTTTGTATGGTCAAAGCGCTTTCTTTGCCAAATGCGATGGAGAAGTTGCTCTTGCAAAATGAATTATTTTCTTTCGTAAAGGCAGAAAGTATAATCTAGTTTATTTTTTTCATCTTTCTGATGTGGTTCTTCTGAGATGAGTTTCCACTTATCCCAGTCTAATTCGGGAAAAAATGCAGTTGCATTATTAATTTCTGTTCGAACCTTGGTTAAATAGAGTTTATCCCATATATCCTTGGTCTGATCATAAATATTACTTCCACCGATAATAAATATCTCTTCCACCTTTAGTGATTGGGCCAAGGTTATAGCTTCAGCAACGCTGTAAGCTATCTCAACCCCTGAATGATAAAATGCCTTGTTTCTTGTAATGACAATATTCGTACGCCCGGGCAAAGGTCGTCCCACGGAGTCAAAGCTTTTTCTTCCCATGAGTACGGGTTTGCCCATTGTTGTGTTTTTAAAATACTTCAAATCTGCAGGAAGATGCCATGGCAAATCATTGTCAACGCCAATAGCATTATTATCACTTACTGCAACGATAGCAGATATGATCATAGTTTAGTTTTATCAATGAGATTAATGGTTTTTATACGCTCTTCAAGAAGTGGACGCTTAGTTTCCTTTGTCAAATATTTTTCAATCACCAGACCTGCAATTGGGGCAGCAATATCTCCACCAAAACCAGCATTTTCAACATAAACAGCGATTGCAATTTGTGGATCATCTTTTGGAGCGAAGGCGAAGAAAACACTGTGGTCAGCACCGTGTGGATTTTCAGAAGTCCCGGTTTTGCCACAGATATCCAAACCTCTTACATAGGCCCGATATCCCGTTCCTTGCGTAATGGTACGATACATACCATTGATGACAGGGTCGAAATGCTTATCTTCTATTCGGACTGTTTTCGGTGTTGCATAATAATTATCGATTCTTCGATTGTCCTGTGAAAATCCTCTAATAAGGTGTGGTGGAAAGTAGTAACCCCTGTTTCCAATTATAGCTGCGAGATTGGCCATTTGTAAAGTGGTCAACTCCAACTCTCCTTGCCCGATACCTATGGACATGATGTAAGTAGAACGCCAATCACCATCTTGTCCTCTATACAATCTGTCATAATACTCTGGAGTAGGCACATAACCATCACGTTCAAAGCTGAGATCAATACCCAATTTGCGCCCTAAACCAAAATCATAAAGATGTTCCTTTAAAATATCCAGACCAATTTCTGGCTTGCTGTAGTCATCTTTTTCTACCAGTGCTCTGAACATACTGAAGAAATAACTATTACAGGAATGCATGAGACCTATTTCAATATTGTATGGCGTTTTATGCTGGTGACAGCCGAATTTAAAAGTGCGGTATTGATAATAGCCTGGACAGGTTACTGTTTTATTGGGTTGAAACACTTCCTCTTCAAAAGAAATCAAAGACAGTATGGGTTTAAATATTGATCCGGGAGGATAGCGTGCTGAAATCGATCTGTCCAAAAATGGACGATGAATAGAATCATTGAGAAGCTCCTTAAATGCTGCGCCTCTATCTCGATCAAGGTTCAGTAAATTTGGATCATAGCCAGGTGCCGATAACATTGTGAGAATTTCGCCGGTTTTGGGTTCGATGGCCACAATGCTACCACGCTTGCCTTCCATCAATGATTCAGCATATTGTTGTAACTCCAGATCTAGGGTAGAGATAAGATCTGTACCCGCTAAGGCCAGTGAATCGAGTCTCCCATTGTTAAACGATGACACCTCTCTACCCAAATTGTCTCTTACGAGAAACTTGACACCTTTCTTGCCGCGGAGTAGGTCTTCATATTTTTTTTCCAGACCACTTTTCCCAATATAATCCCCAATTTCGTAATCCTGATCAGGCGCATTGATAATAGACATGTCGACTTCGCCGAGGTAACCAAGTATATGGGCTGCAGATGTATGGGGATAAGCACGTATGTTTCTTTGTACGGGGTAAAAGCCGGGAAATCTAAACAGTTGCTCCTGGAACCGTGCATATACTTCAGGGCTGATTTTAGATAAAAAGGTGGTAGGTAAACTCTTGTGGTATCGTTTATCACGCCAGTTTTTTTCTACGTTTTTTAGAAAGGTCGCCCTATCGATTTGAAGCAGTTCACAGAATAAAGTTGTATCCATATCAGGGTCAATATTCCGATAGATCATTTCCAAATCATAAATGGGCTTGTTATAAGTGAGGAGCGCTCCATTTCTATCATAGATCAACCCACGAGCAGGATATATCGTCTGCTTGTCCAGAATAGTCTTTTGTGCCAATTCTTTATAAGTCGAATCGAACAATTGAATGTCTGCAAGCTTATACAAGAGGACTAGTGAACCCAGGATGAAAGTCCATAGGATAGGGGCCTGCCTTGTATTAAACTTACTCATATAATTAATACTTGGGATTGAAAATTAATTGGCCGATAACAATCAAGAATAAAGAGGCCAGAAAACTAAATATAGAACGCAAGACAATTTCTTTTATATACACAAATGAAAAAGCCTCAATACTGTATAAGGTAAACAGGCTAATGAACATGAAAATTCCCACGTAACTCAAAAACCATGGCAATCCATAACCATGTGCAGTCAAGCCATCTTTTTTATACCCTTCTACAGGGCTCAATATGTTAAGAATATAAGGCCTTAAATAGGCGACTAATGTACAGGCTGCTGCGTGTATACCCAAGCTGTCATAGAACAGGTCAACGAATAATCCAATTACAAATCCTATCAGTACAACGAGTGTCTTTGAGGATTTGTAGGGAAGCAAGGCAATTATAATTGGGTAAATAGTAAAGTGTATATAATTAAAGCTCTCGAAAGTGATGTCTATTCTCTTTAAGAGTAATAATTGTACCGCAAGGATGAATACGGCGCGGATGATATTTCTTTGTACAATACTATTCATTGAGTTCCTCGATCAATTCGGACTTTTCTTCACGATCCTCAAAGTTAACAACATAGACATAGTCAATTGAGGACAAATCGTAATCTAAATGGACATTAATTGAATAATCGTTACCGCCGCCTTCAAGTGCAAAATTTTTAATCTTACCAATTGGAATTTCAGGAGGGAAGGCCACCGAATAGCCACTTGTCACAATTGTGTCGCCAATAGCGATTTCAGCATGTTTCGGGACATTCCGCATATTTAAAATATTGGGATCAGAAGATGTCCAAAGTAAGGTGCCACTGTATTCTTTTGACTTGACCTTGCCACTAACGCGACTCTGACTGTTGAGTAGTAATAGAACGGTTGCATATTTTGTAGAGGCAGATTTCACAATTCCAACAACGCCATGTTCAGATACGACACCCATTCCAGGCTGAATGCCGTCATTGCGCCCCTTGCACAAACTAATATAGTTATCTCTTAGGTGGAGTGTTTTAGAACAGACGCGCGCAGGGATCAGATTATATTGATACAATGAATCACTCTGTTCGAAAGCTTGAAACCGATTGTCCTTGGAGCTGATACGATAATTAATTATTGTCTCCAGCAATCTGGCATTTTCCAGAAGGAGACTATCATTTGTAGTCTGAAGATCAAAGAAAGAATAGACGTTGTTAAGACGCTTGTTCACTGCACCGGTGAAAAGGTTCGAAGAGTGCGCCCAAATCTCTTTTTGACTTTTATTGTAATTGACAATTAAATAGAAGCAGAGACATTCCAGTATAATAAACGTAACGATAGCGCTAAATCGAATAATGAGATATATCAGATTGCGCATAGAATTAAAATGTATTTAATGACAACTACAGGCTTTGCCTATCCATAAGGAAGGTATACCTATCCGTATGTTGAAGAGCAAGGCCCGTTCCTTTTACAACGGCTTTAAGTGGATCATCTGCAACGTGAACATTTAATTTGGTTTTTTTGGCCAACCTTTCATCCAGGCCGCGCAGTAAAGCACCGCCTCCGGTCAGGTAAATACCATTTTTATATATGTCCGCAGCCAATTCAGGTGGCGTATCCTCGAGTGCTTTGAGAACGGCCTCCTCAATCTTAGCAATTGACTTGTCAAGTGCTTCGGCAACTTCTGTATAATCCGTCATGACTTGTTTGGGAATACCCGTCAACAAGTCGCGTCCATTTATACCTACAGGATCTGGTGGATCAAATAGATTGTCAAGTGCTGACCCTACTTTTATTTTTAAGTTTTCTGCTGTACGCTCTCCAATCAAAAGATTGTGCTTGCGCTTCATGAAATCGATTATATCATTGGTGAATTCATCTCCAGCAGTACGGATGGATTGATCGGTGACTATACCCGATAATGCAATGACTGCAATTTCGGTGGTTCCACCTCCGATATCAATAATCATATTGCCACTTGGTGCTTCCACATCAATACCAATTCCAAGTGCAGCAGCCATCGGTTCATGAATGAGATAGGTTTCTTTTGAGTCTACATGATCTGCAGAATCAAAAACAGCGCGCTTCTCAACTTCTGTTATCCCGGAGGGGATACAAATAACCATTTTCAGGTGAGAGAAAAATTTTCGCTTTTCTCCTATCATTCCTATCAGACCTTGAATCAAACTTTCAGCAGCTTGGAAATCTGCAATTACACCATCTTTCAATGGTCTTATCGTTTCAAGATTTGTGTGTGTTTTTTCATGCATCTGCATGGCTTTTGACCCCACGGCCAACACTTCATTTGTGACACGATTTATAGCAACTATAGAGGGTTCATCTATGACGACTTCTCCATCTTGGATTATGAGGGTATTCGCTGTACCCAAATCAACCGCTAACTCTTGTCTAAAAAAACTAAATAGACCCATTTATGCTTTCAAATAATTATTAAATATTACGTACACAAATACTGTACCCAATTAAGCCAGTTGTGGGAACGATATAATTTGCTTAAAATTTTGATAAAACAGGGATCGGTAAATCTGTTTTACTCTATAAGAACGAAACAGAAGCACAAGTATAACCATTAATTTTCATTAAAAATTCCCTGCAAGCACGGTAATAAAACTTTTTTCATCCAAGTATTTTCGTGCCATTTCCATTACATCATTTTTTGTGGTTCCCTTTATCCCGTCTATATGATTTTTAAAATGCTCAATATCAAGTTCTTTTGCATAGATGTTTTTTATTAACTGACCCGATGCAAATGGTCCATCTATCAAATGTAGGATCTGACCGAGCATGAAATTTTTTACCATTCTGAACTCATTATCCGGCACAGGCTCTGTTTGAAGACGCTTTATTTCCTTATTTATTTCTTCTATGGTTGGTTCAATGGCGTTGTTGGAAACATCCGCACTGATATAAAAGAAACCATCTTCTTTCCATACGTCTACTGAGGAATAGATACCATAGGTGTATCCTTTTTCTTCCCGAATGTTTTTCATGAGGCGCGATCCAAAATAGCCACCGAGCAGGGTGTTGGCAACCTGCATTTTAGAAAAATCAGAATGCTTTCTTTTAAATAATTTTCGTCCAATTTTTAAAGATGTCTGAACGGTCTGATCCGTTGCCAGCTTTTCAAATACATGCTTAATGTCAGGATTGAAAAATTCTTGTTTGAAAGTAGATGTTTTCATGTCGATGGCGCCTAAAGAAGCCTTACACAGTTCGGATACCTTCTCGCTGTATTTTCCTGATATTACGGCTAGGGCATTATTCGTGCCGTGGCAAGTATCCCTGTAAGCATTAACCTGGTCTAGTTTTAAAGCCAGGATATCACTTGGCTCGGTATTGTAACCATAGGGGTGTTGATCACCAAAAATGATTTCCGTCAGTCGACGGTAGGCCAGAACGTCGTTTTTTGACAATTCATTTCTCAGCTTTTCACTGTATATGCGCTTGTAACTGCTCAATTCATCTTCTGTGAAGTCAGGATCAGTAATCATTTCAAGGAAGACCGGCCAAACCTCCTCAAAGTATTTGGACATCACCACCAGACTCAGGCTACTGTATTCCAAACCTGCAAAAACCCTGATATAAGCGCCATAATAATCAAACTTCTCTGCTATTTGGTGGGCGGTCGTATTGCGCGTACCCTCACGCAGCAGATAAAAGGACGCTTTTGCAGAGGCGCGTACTGATTCGTTCACACGCCCGGATTTATAAACGTAATCTACACGTATAATCTCTTGTGAGCCATCATTGAGTTCAATCAACTCTAAATCATTGGCGAGCATGGTGGATTTGAATGACGGCAACTGAATGTTGTAATCACTGAATATCCTGGGACCTTGTTGACGATTTGGTATATTCATTTCGGAGCACAAAAATATAAGAACTCCCATTATAGAGTAAAGATTAATTTAGGAATTAATCTATGATAGCTTAACTTTGTGCTTTTTAACGGATCGAATAGCAACAAAGCTTTGTATTTCAGTCCGTTTAGCGCTAAAAACATAACACATGGTATTCGAAGTATCGTCGAGTGAATTATTGAAAAAACTTCAGGTTGCTGCAGGTGCCATCAGCTCAAATCCGGTTATTCCGATTCTGGAAGATTTCCTATTTGATCTGGCAGGAAATGAGTTAACTATCTCAGCTACTAATTTAGAGGTAACCATTATCTCTTCGCTTACTGTAATGGGCAGTGACAATGGTAAGGTTGCTGTTCCAGGTAAAATTTTATTGGATACATTAAAAGCTTTACCTGACCAACCTGTTAAATTTCAAGTGGACGGTGACAACAATGCCATTAAGCTGAAATCTGCTTATGGTGAGTATAAGTTGTCCGGTGACAATGCAGATGATTTTCCTGAAACACCACATGAAGACAGTGTACACACAACACAAATTTCTTCCGATGGTCTAATGAAGGCCATCAGTAATACCATTTTTGCGACCAGCACAGATGAGTTGAGATTGGCTATGACTGGCGTCTTGATGCAAATGGATTTCAACAAGGTTATTTTCGTTTCAACAGATGCGCATAAGTTGGTAAAATATACCATTGGCGGCATTACCAGCGATCTTACAGAATCGATCATCGTTCCTCGAAAAGGTCTGATGCTTTTCAAAAATGCGATTGGCGGAATGGATACACAGGATGTCAAGGTATCGTTTAACTCTAAGAATATCTTTTTTGAATGTGGCGACACCTTGGTGGTAAGCAGATTGATCGACGCTAAATACCCCGATTATAATGCAGTAATTCCTGTCAATAATGAAAAGACGCTGAAACTGAACAGAACGGATTTTCAGAATTCATTGAAGCGTATTGTGATTTATTCTAACAAAACGACCAATCAGGTTGTATTGAATCTGGCGGAGGACTCCTTAACGGTTTCTGCTCAGGATCTTGACTTTTCTAACGAAGCAACAGAGCAAATCAGTTGTGATTATAAAAGCGAACCTCTAACAATTGGGTTTAATGCGAAATTTCTTGTTGAAATGTTAGGCGTCATTGAGACCGATGAGGTTGAAATGCAACTTTCAGCTCCTAACAAAGCCGGAATTCTCGTGCCATCAGAGGAGGAGGATCAAGAAAAATTAATGATGCTTATCATGCCGGTGATGATGAGCCACTAAGAATTCTCACTGTGAAAATAGGCTTATACTTTGGGTCATTTAATCCTGTGCATGTTGGCCACATGATCATTGCCAATTACATCGTTAACAATACCGATATGGATGCTTTGTGGATGGTCCTTTCACCACACAATCCTCTGAAAAAGAAATCTACACTGGCCAATGATTATGACCGCTTGCATTTGTTGAATCTGGCGATCGGTGATCATGATACGATACGTTCCAGTGACATAGAGTTTAGACTGCCCAAGCCTTCATATACAATAGATACGATGACTTATTTGGAGGAAAAATTTCCAGATAAGGAATTTGCATTGATCATGGGTGGCGATAACCTTTCGACATTTCATAAGTGGAAAAACTATGAACTGCTGTTGGAGCGATATAAAATTTATATTTACAAGCGCCCACATCATTCATTAAATGATCTTGTCGAGCACCCTAATATAGAGGTATGTGAAGCGCCACTTCTTGAAATATCTTCTTCCAAAATCAGGCAAATGATCAAAGACAAGAAGTCGATCAGATATCTTGTTCCAGACAAGGTTTACGAATATTTGCGGGATTATCCTGTATATGAGAAACTATTGGATAAATAAATTAGCCTAAAATACGTTCTTTAGAATGTGATAAATTAACATGGTGAAAAAACGAATTGCCTTTGTCTTAATCTGTTTACCCTTTTTGACCTTCAGTCAAAGTGAAATTGCAATAGGGGAGTGGGCATCATATCTTCCGTACAATACAGGGCTTCATTTAACACAGAGTGAAGAGCAAATAATATATGGTACATCGTCATCGATTTTTACAATCGACAAAGCTGATTTTTCAACACAGTTTTTGTCAAAAATTGAGGGGTTATCTGAAACGGGCATTCAACATATTCAGTACGACTCCTTCAACGCACAATTGATTATTGCATATCAAAACAGCGTCATAGACATCATTTCTGAAGATGAGATCTTTACCATATTTGATATTCGTGATACGGATTTCATTCAGGGGGATAAGAGGATCTATGACATCTATGTCCAAAACAACAAGTACATGTACCTCGCCACGGGCTTTGGAGTGGTGCAATATGATCTTGAAAGAAGGGAGTTTGGATTTACATTGGATGCTGCACAAAAAGTCAGCTCGATTAATGGTAATCTTGACAATTTGATCATTGCGGCCGAGGAGGGTGTCTTTGTTTTAGATTTAGATGTCATCACACCTAATTTTTTTGGTGCGTGGGATAAGGTTGTTGAAGGGTTGCCGGCTAATTATGTTTCCTCAAATGTATTGGCGACAGCCTCTACAATATATGTAGCTACAGACAGGGCTGTTTATTCGAGCAGTGATTTTGTCAATTTTGAAGAGATATACAGTTATCCACAGGATGGATACGATGTTGAGTTTATCAAAGAGATACCTGAAGGCTGGATGCTCGGATTTAAAAATTCGGAGTTTAACAGTCGTGTAATGATCTTTGATGAAGGGGATGTTCCCATTCAGCAAATTGATAATTGCATGAACAGGCTTCTAGATGCTGAAATAGATGAGCAAGGCAGAATTTTCTTTGCTGACGAATGGGAAGGCATTCGCTATAAAAATGAGCTCGGTGGAGCATGTCCCGAGAAACTGACCTTCAACAGTCCGAACTCGGAGGAAGGTACCGATATAGATATCAAAGACGGAGTAGTCTATGTGGCCTCGGGTGGTGTATCCGAAACTTTCGCCAATTTATTTGGGCGTAAGGGTATTTATATCTTGGAAGAAGGTCAATGGCAAAACATCAACGAGGTTAATACACCTTTCATTAAAAATGAGGAAATAATTCAGGCATTTAAGGTGGAGCCTCATCCGGATGAAGACAAAGTATATATCGGTTCAATGTGGGCAGGTCTGGTGGAATATGATCGTGAAAATGACAGTTATAAATTATTCAATGCCACCAACAGCAGTTTGAGAGAGCCTGTCGGCGACAATCCTGAACGTGTTAAAATATCGGGCCTGGCCTTTGATGAAGGCAATAACTTATGGATCAGCAATTTTGACGCGGCAGAGCCATTGTCTGTCTATACGGCTGAGGGTAATTGGCACAGCTTTTCGACACCGGGATCCAATCGACTGATCGATCTGGTGGTTGATGACAGTGGGTATATCTGGGCCGTAGTAGGCGGCAACAGTGGGGGCGTTGTTATTCTTGATCCGGGACAATCCATTGCGGATCCTACCGATAGTCCCGCACCCATATTGAAAAACAATTCGAACTCAGAGATTCCAAGCAATCTTGTGAACAGTATTGCCAAGGATTTGGATGGCGGCATTTGGGTGGGTACAGCCGCAGGGGTTGTGTTATTTGAATGCGGAGGGGGTCTGTTTGAGAATGAATGCAATGGCAATAAGCCCAAGGTGTTACAGGATAGTATAGCGGCATTTTTATTGGCGACAGAAGATGTTTTATCCATAGCGGTGGACGGGGCCAACAGAAAATGGTTTGGTACACGCAACGGTATATTTGTTCAGTCGCCGAATGGTGAAGTTCAGATTGCCCAATACAATGAGGAGAATTCTCCTTTGTTTGATAATACGGTAAAGGCATTGGCATTTAATGGAGAGACAGGCGAAATGTTTATTTCAACCAACAAGGGTTTACAAAGCTTCAGAACAGAAACCACCAGTGCGCGGGTAACGCATGCCAACAAGGTATATGCTTTTCCGAATCCGGTAAGACCGGAATACACGGGTGAGATTGCCATAAAGGGATTGGCACGGGATGCAGAGGTAAAGATTACGGATATTGATGGCCAGTTGGTCTATCAGACCAGGGCATTGGGTGGTCAGGCTTTGTGGGATGGAAGAGACAATACGGGTAGGGAAGTGAGTGGCGGTGTTTATTTGGTATTCAGCTCCTCGGTGGATGCATTTAGGGATCCAAATACTTATGTAACAAAGATTTTAGTTGTCCGCTAATTTGCTGTTTTAGGAACATTTTTTGCTTTATATTTGCTCACCCAATAAAAGGGTCGCGTGGCCGAGTGGTTAGGCAGAGGTCTGCAAAACCTTGTACACCAGTTCGAATCTGGTCGCGACCTCAAACTTTCAAAGCTTCAGCACAAAGTGCTGAGGCTTTTTTTGTTCCAGGATGAGCGTAGAATAAATTCTTAAAAGAATACTGGAACAAAAAAGTGCGTGCGTAGCATAGCTTTGAAGTTTGAAACTTCCCTAATACAGATCGCCGAAACCCCTGGAGCGCAGACGGAGGGGTGAGGCAATCTGGCTTGATAGATAGTACAATTGGAATGCTGGGTTCTTTATTCTTAAAAGAATACTGGAACAAAAAAGTGCGTGCGTAGCACAGCTTTGAAAGTTTGAAACTCCCCTAATACAGATCGCCGAAACCGGTACAAAAAGCGCAACATCGGGATTTCAAAATATTATCCGAGCATACAATGCGTACATGCATCAAAGATGTTTGAATCCCAGCTTGTGGTGAGGATTTTGCGTTACGGCTGTTGCTACGTCGTAGCAAGGAAGTCGTAAAATCTGAACTGCAGGCAATGAGCGATGCAAAAAAGCCTTGATTCAAACTAGCGTTTCTTTGTTACTTTCTTTTGGCAATGAAAAGAAAGTAATACCAATAAATGAATAATCTAAAATATTGCTAGTTACAGATTGAGGAAATCTCTTGAGCGCTGGTGGAGCGGATGAGGCAATCTGATGCGCCCCCAGGTTCTTGCCACCCATCCGCAACTGATGTTGCGGTTCACTATCTTAAGCGTGACGTTTAGTCACTCTTATCCCGACAA
>JABDJE010000210.1 GCA_013002625.1 Saprospiraceae bacterium
TGACGCCTTCCGGGCGTTTCCAAAATGATTTAGGTTGCCCCGTTGCTCTTTCCATGTTTGAAAAATCTGCCATATGACTGTATGATTATGATTGCTATAAATATTGTTTAAAATGATCGATATCCTCTTTTATTTCACCAACTACGGATTGAAAGGCGGTTTCAAATTTTGACTTGGTTTCTTCGATTCGGTTTTTGGCAGATTGCATATCCTCATCAGCATTTGCAATGATGCGTTCAGATTTGTCGATTTCTTCCTGAAGTTGTTTGATTTGGTCCTGGTATTGCTTGATGAGGGATTTTAATTGATTAACCTGATCCTTTTTTGAGTCTATTTTCTTTTTGACCTGACCTTTCAAAGCCAAATCAAACTGATCTTTTTCGTTGTTCAAAACTTTAATATAATGCTTCGCAGAATCCGGTAATTTGCTTTTAGTCAAACCCATTGTGGAAGCAGTCGCAAAAGTCGATTTTATGGCTGTTTCCTTGTCAAGGTTCATAGCATCAATTGCAACAGTTGATTGCTTGAATTCGATGTAATCAAATCCCTGCAGATTGTTTTGCTCCAGGGCCGATACTAAAGAATTCAAACT
Organism: Saprospiraceae bacterium; assembly: GCA_013002625.1. Classification (GTDB taxonomy): domain Bacteria; phylum Bacteroidota; class Bacteroidia; order Chitinophagales; family Saprospiraceae; genus RFSX01. Next base: position 593 of record JABDJE010000210.1, read on the forward strand.
CTTCGGATCCAGCTTAGCCGCATCTTTAAACATTTTTCTCATATACACATCTCGTTTTATATCGGATAGCTAATCAAGTAAATATAGAAAATAGATTCGTCAAAGAATTCAGTGAATTCTACAATCGCCTTTTATCGATTATGGATTGTAACGCCTCTCGGTAATTTTTGCCTATCGGTAAATGTTTGGATTGGTTTTTCTCGGTTATTTCTACCATATTTCCAATTACCGCATTGATATGGTTTAGGCCTACGATATAGGAACGATGGATACGCATAAACTTATCTTGCGGAAGCTTCGCTTCTAGACTTTTCATCGTTTGCAAAGTAATAACGCGTCCTTGATTCATTCTTATAATGACGTAGTCTTTTAGACCCTCTATATATATGATATCATCAAAGTTGACTTTGATCAGTTTCTTGTCTGCCTTGACAAACATATAGTCTTCATTCTGAAAATCGGAACCTCCTGTCGAAGCAGAAGGAGAAATCTCAAATTTATCACGGGCCTTATTAGCCGCTTTCATAAAGCGATCAAAAGAAATTGGCTTTAACAGATAATCAACCGCGTTGAGTTCAAATCCCTCAATGGCATAGTTGTCGTATGCTGTTGTGAAGATGATTAATGGTGGATTTTGAAGTGTTTTCACAAATTCAATCCCAGTAATTTGTGGCATTTGAATGTCCAGAAAGATTATATCAACCTCTTCATTGGCAAGAATTTCATTGGCTTCAACAACATTGTTACATTTTGCGACCAATTCAAAATCCGCTAATTTCTCCAGATGTGTTTCTATCACATCCTGAGCTAAGGGTTCATCATCTACAATTATGGTTTTTATCATTTTTCTTTTATTACAGCATTATTAATATAAATCCAGGTCCAAAGCTATGGAATAGGATCTTGGGGTGTCTTTTAATATTAGATCATATTGATCTGGGTATAATAGGTTGAGTCGTCTTCTTACATTTTTCAAACCGATACAACCACTTTTTTTATGTGTTTCAGCAGGTAGCGTTTCAGGCTTACTGTTTTCAATCTCAAATCTGACGTGATCCTCTTCGACATCTAATAAGATGTTGACATATCCCTCATGAATGGTATTCGTTAATCCGTGCTTAAAACTATTTTCAAGGAATGGGATAAAAAGAAGCGGAGCAATCTGCTGATTTGTTACTTCGCCATGAATTTGGAAACTAATTCTTGCATCATCGCCCTGGCGTAACTTTTCTAAATCCAAATAATTTTTCAAGTAGTTCACTTCTTTTTCCAACGGTACATTTCTTTCATTACACTCATAAAGCATATACCGCATCATTTCAGATAGTTTCACCACAATTTCTGGCGCTTTCTCTGATTTCTTTAATGTAAGCGCATATAAATTATTTAGCGTATTAAATAAGAAGTGTGGATTGATTTGAGACTTTAAAAAGTTGAGCTCTGATTGCATGGTCTGTGTTTCCAGAACCTGAACATTGCGCTGGTCACGTAGCCACTCTGTAGTGATTTTCAAAAGGGTAGAAGAGGAACTTATTCCCAACATGCCTACAAAAGTCAGTAATTGGTTTTCAAGATGAACGACGGCTGACTGAGCCACAGGATCATCAATAAATACAAAGAAGAAGGTAATGTCTCTTAATGGGCTAATAATGAGCGCTGATAGAACGAGCAGACCGATGTAAGTGAGAAATTTTTTCTTGGTTAGATAGTTGGGTATAAGATACAGCAGGTTGAAATATACCAAGAGAGCTAGAAAAACAAGATTAATACCGGTGAGGAGGGCACCTTGATCAACCGGACTTCCCTCGTTGTACAGATAATATATTCCCGCACCAATACATAACCAAAAAAGCGTATGATAAAAAGCCCTTTTAGTAATGAGGTTATATACTGATTCTCTTAAACTGTGTTCTACCATCGACGCTTTTCGCGGTTCTCTTTGTACTTAAGACACCCAAAGTCTGCAAAGTGTTAATGAAAGTATCTAATAATTCGATAAAGACGAACGGCAAATAGATTAATAAAGAATCCACTTGTCCTCTCAACAGTTTTACTAGATTTGCCGTTGTTTAGGCAAAACAACTATGGGATATAAGAAAGTTGAAAGTTACGA
>JABDJE010000213.1 GCA_013002625.1 Saprospiraceae bacterium
GCACATGAACCGTGAAAAAGCAATACAAATGCTGAAATCCAGATTGTATGAACGCGCGTTGGAGGAAAAGGCAGCTGAGAAAAATAAAGTTGAAGCCCAGAAAATGAAAAACGAATGGGGTTCTCAAATTCGATCTTACGTTCTGGACGATCGACGGGTAAAAGATCATAGAACCAATTATGAAAACAGAAATACAGATGCCGTTCTTAATGGTGATTTGGAAGGATTTTTAAAAGCCTACTTAATGTGGGATGGAAACTAAAATATCATGAATGTAATTCCACAATCTAGTCCGATATACACTACACTGAATGAATTGGCTGAAAACGCACAAATTGTTGTCTTTTCGGGTTTGCCAGGCATCGGTAAAAGTCTTTATATCAATGCATTTTATGCACTGGCCAAACAACATAAACGAAGTATAACAGTCGTCCAATGGGATCAAGCAAGAAAGGCATTTGAAACCGATGATATCCTGCGTAGATTTCCAATGGGAGATGGTACCGTACACAATGGTTTTAAATTGATGGCGGGAGAGTACATCAAAAATAAAATCCTGAGCTGGACTAAGCATGCAAATTCGGCAGACCTGTTATTGATCGAGGCGCCATTGGTCGGGCATCGGTTTATTGAAATTGTGGAACAATCAGATATTGAAGAGCTTGAGGCTGCATTGGCCTCTGAGAAATGCAGGATAATTGTGCCTATTCCGTCCAAAGAAGTTCGTAGAAAGATAGAAGAAGCCCGTGCCGCACAAGTCGATGATAATGCCAAGGTTTGGATCGGTGCCAAACCGAGTGTATTGAAAATGTTATGGAATATGGTTTATGATATAGCCATAGAGTTTGGCGCTGAACTGGAGGAGCAGGAGAATCCCCCCTATGATCCTGAAGTCGTAGAATTTGTATTTTCAAAAGTTTGCAAGCATAGAAATTTTGTGCCGCTTCATGTAGATGAAGTCTTTGAGGTCCCTGAACAAAGCGAAGCTGAATTACATAGCCTTGAAAGTGAAATGCCTTCAAAAGAGGAAGTAAATACCTATTTTAATTTTGTCAATGAAAGGTTTGATTCAGACGATCAAATAGATCAATACGTCAATTCATGGTATTGGCAATAGAAACGCAATGCTAACTTTGATATATCTTTAACGTGCAAACGCTTTGAATGGAACCTAATCCAAATCCAACACCGCCACAAGGTGCGAATACAAACGCGACGGAGCATAAAGTTAATATCGTAGACATTAAAGACTACTTTGTTAAACTGATCAATGATTTCATCGATCTGAGTCATGGTGTTGATAAATGGGGAACAATTCGGGAAATAAAGGCAAAACAATCCATGAGTGGAGCCAATGCCTGGATGTTGATGTGTAGTATTGTAATTGTTTCAATTGGTTTGAATCTGAATTCACAAGCCGTTATAATTGGAGCCATGCTGATATCACCTCTGATGTCACCCATATTGGGTATTGGCTTGGGTGTAGCCATCAACGACAAAGCAGCCCTGTATAATGCATTATTGCATTTTGGAGCTGCTATTCTGATTGCCATCGTTTTTTCAACCATATATTTCTGGTTAACACCACTCGATGCTTTTACAGAAGAAATCAGTGCCAGAACGGCTCCGACATTTCTGGATGTACTTATTGCTATATTCGGCGGTATTGCAGGGATAATTTCTATTGCACGTAAGGATATATCTACCACTTTGCCAGGTGTGGCCATTGCAACAGCTTTGATGCCGCCTTTATGAGTGTCTGGATATGGCATTGCCCATGGGTCATGGGAAATAGCAACTAAGTCATTTTACCTCTTTTTTCTCAATTCCTTTTTTGTCGCGTTGGCCACATATTTTGTTGTGCGCTACCTGCGATTCCCATATAAATCTTATTCCTCGAAGCAAGAGCGCCGTAAGAACAGACGATTCTTTGTGTTCTTTACAATTATAATGATTATACCTTCGATTTGGATTTTTGCAGATGTTTTGGTTGAGGCACGTGATGCAAGAAGACTGGATCATTTCATTCACGACTATATCGGTGAGGACTATATCTTTCTAGATGATTACGAATTTCTGACGCTCGAAGATGATTCTCGTAAATTGATTTTAAAGGTGTACGGGGATTCAATTAGTAAAGCAAAAATTCCTTATTATCAGGAAGGTCTTGAGGCCGTAAAAATCAAGAATACAGTTATTGAAATCATACCAACTTCAGAAATTAACTTGAGTAAGATCAGACAGTTGGAAAGTGAATTGTCAGGATTGGGAGATCAAATCAATGATCAGATCGTAAAGCTTGAAGCTGAGAAAAGCACGCAACAGGAAATGCTGGAAGCTGTTCAATTACGCAATGATATAATGAGACTTGATTCTGTAAAGTTTCGTGAAGTCAGTGAGGAAGTCAAAATATTCCTTCCTGAAATTCAAAGCATAAGGATTGCTGTATCCAGCTTTTCTAATTTCGAAAATATTGAAGAGCGATTGCCTTTGGCTATTGTGAAATGGAATAAACCATCTGAAGAGAAAAAACAGCAGCTTTACAGCTACCTGATTAAAAGCTACGATCTCGATACCCTGGTGTTATTAATTGAATAATTTATTCAGGATACAAAGACATCCTTTCAACCCGGTGAAAAACGATGCCTTGTGCATTGAGTTCACACTCGAAGACCACTTCCTTTGTATCATAATGCACCTCTATTATCTTTCCACCATATTCGCCCCCGCTATTCAGAACGCGACTTCCTGGAGATACAAGTATATTATTAAAAGTTGGCAGATGGTCGACGTCAGAGACAATCCTTGAATACATTCCTGACTCTCGTTCCTTCCCATAAGTCCATACTTGTTGTACCGTTTTATTTTCTTCATCTATTTTGTATTCAACTGCACGGCTATACCTTTGATCGACGGCGAAGTTGCGTCTATCTCCATTGTCAAAAACAAATAAATTACCATTCTCATGCAAGAATGGGGCATGCTGAAACCAAGGCCATTCAAATTCTTCATGATTTTCATAGCCCATCAAAATGTCTGGATCGTTGATGGCATTTCCTGATGCATCAAGCGGTTGTAAAAAGTATTGATCCAACGCTTGCCCTCTTCTGTTTTCAGTCCATCCTTTCTGAGGGCTGAGTATCCATTTCACATTATTGTCATAATCCAGTTTAATAATGCCCTGAAAGCGGCTTGATATTATGATCGTATTGTCACTCGGATCTTCAATTACCGCGTTGACATGAATCCAGTCAATAACTCCTGAGAATTCGTCAGTGCCCATAGTTCGACGATGCTCATCAAGTGACTCCTTAAGGTCAAGTACATGTAAAATGCTATTATTATGGCGGTCCACTTCCAAGATAAAATCTTCTATCGCCCATAATCCACCCTCATGCTGAGAGCCGAATTTATTCGCTGTGACCAAGAAGTTGCCATTTTCCTTTTCTTGTATGTTATGGTGAAACTCAAATCCGGGAATCGACCATTGGTCAACAATATTACCGACCATATCAATTTCATAAAGGTTTTGACTGGGCCAATTGCCGAAATATAAATTGCCATTTTGGAGCCTTTCAATGCCTACATCAAAATTCATTGAAGTCAATTCCGGATGACCCTGGTAATCCAGTAACCATCTAACTAGACCATCGTTATCAATTATAAATGCAACAGTAGGGTCCCACTTTGCCCTGTAACTGATCATGTTCATGCCAGGCTCCATCTTATCCATATCTTTTTTTGTAACCTTAATAGATGGAAGGTAGTCAGGTCTTTTACTTGTGCTTTCAATAATTTTAATGCGCTCCAGCGTATCAGAATTTGCAATAAAGTTGGCTTCGATTATATTTTCATGATCAAAAAACAAACCAAGTACAGGGTAGGTGTGCGTACCTGCAGGATGATCAAAACGTTGAATTAAGTTTTTCGTGGAATCTGAAATGTGGTGTATTGTCAATTCAAGTGTTCCGTCAATACTGCTGACAAGTTCAAGCGCTCCGCTGAGCGGCGTGTAGCCAGATGGATTGTGGCTGTATTTTAATTGAATCAAATGACCATAGGGAATACTAAGCGTTATGCCTTTATCAAAAACAATATTTATCTGAGTATCATCAATTTCAAAAATCTCAACACAATCATCTGGCAAGCCAACAGATGTGCCAGTGCTCAATTCAAATACGTAACATCCATTCTCTTCAAATGATGAAATGACATAGTTGCCATCGGACTCCAATTCATGGAAAAAACTGAACACAGAACTGATTTCATCGCAAGATTCAATTATCAAATTGATATCTTTCTCCTTAGCACAGCCGTGCAAAAGAATGATACAAGCTATAATAATCAAAGAGACCGTCTTCGCGGTGAGTGATTTATAATTCACTGGTTTAAATTAAATATATTTCTAAAATCAGCTTGAACACTTAGCCTAAATTGTTGGGACACTTTCACATATAAATTTCAATACTTCATTCATAACGAATGGATCATCACCCTGAACACCAAGCCTTACTACGATCAATTGCTTTGAAGGAATGCCACACACATATTGCCCCTGAAACCCACTAAAGAAAAACAGATCCTCTGGAGCATCCGGAAATACATTATTTCCGCGATTCAGCCAGATATGCCCCCCATAGATACCATCAGTGCAAGCAGGGGCTGGGCTTGTTGCAAACTCAACAAATGAGGTGTCCAATACTTCTATTCCGTGCCACATTCCCTTATTGAGA
>JABDJE010000227.1 GCA_013002625.1 Saprospiraceae bacterium
TAGTATTGCTATTAATCCAGAGACAAATCATGATCTTGGTGTTGATGATTATTTAAATGTAAGTGTATATCCAAATCCGGCAACGGAAAACGTAAGTCTTACAGTTGGTGGCGTTCATGTGTTGACCTTGGTTTACATTTATGATGTCAATGGTAAAATTATCTGGCAAGACAGCATGGAACATACACACGACAGAATAGAAGTTGAGTTATCAGCTAAACTATTTGCTCCGGGTGTATACACTGTATATGCAAGTAATAGTTATGAAACTTCAAGCGAAAAGCTTGTTGTAATAAGATAATTAGATCTATCTTTTGTAGATGAGGCTGGGGCAGGTTATGCCCCAGCCTTTTTTGTTTTACTTGATACGATACTCTTATAGGTAGGAGATTTTATTTCCAGTAAATGTGTCATACAAATTTAGTTGTGGAATATGTTTCTCGGCCAATAATCATGTAGCTAATAAAAATAACTTGGTCTTGTGGACTTTGGCGCTTGAATGCGGTCTGGACGATGAGCAAACACTTTCGAATAATAGGAACGAAATAAATCAGACTAAAAGTCTGATTTAAGTTTGCGAACCGAAGCATCAGCTTCGGGCGGGCTGCAAGCGTCCCGTCCAGAAAAAATAGGTTGAGATATAAATAAAAAGCTCGCCATTGCAAGATGCTATGGCGAGCGGTGGCGGTCTGGACGATGAGCAAACACTTTCGGATAATAGAATCGAAATAAATCAGACTAAAAGTCTGATTTAAGTTTGCGAACCGAAGCATCAGCTTCGGGCGGGCTGCAAGAGTCCCGTCCAGAAAAAATAGGTTGAGATATAAATAAAAAGCTCGCCATTGCAAGGTGCTATGGCGAGCGGTAGCGGTCTGGACGGGACTCGAACCCGCGACCTCCGGCGTGACAGGCCGGCGTTCTAACCAAACTGAACTACCAGACCAAAAGTTAGAACTGCTTCTTAATGAAGCGAGGGCAAAAATAGCTGACATTTTGTTAATTCACAATATTTTAAATAAAAAAAGATAAAATACTTGTCGACCCTAATTCTATTGCTAATTTCGCATAAGCTGATTTCAATATTTTGCAATGGTATTCTTAGAATTTGAACGACCACTTGAGAAGCTCTACGAGCAATTGGAAAAAATCCAACAAATCGAACAGGAAGGTGATATTGACGTTTCTGATAAGGTCAAAGAGTTGGAAAACAAGATAAAAGCCAAGAAAAAGGAAATATACTCCAATCTTACCGGCTGGCAAAAGGTGCAACTGTCAAGGCACCCTGAAAGGCCTTATACATTGTTCTATATCAAGAACATTTTCAAAAAATTCATTGAACTTCATGGAGACCGTTACTTTGGTGATGATAAAGCCATCGTAGGGGGTATAGCCAAATTGGACAATCAGCCGGTTGTGGTGATTGGCCATCAGAAAGGCGTAAACACAAAAATGCGTCAATTCCGTAACTTCGGAATGGCGAACCCAGAAGGATACCGCAAAGCACTGCGCCTCATGAAATTGGCTGAAAAATTCAACTATCCTGTAATATGCCTGATCGATACACCCGGTGCGTATCCTGGAATAGAAGCCGAGGAAAGAGGACAGGCAGAAGCCATTGCACGCAATCTATTTGAAATGGCCCAGTTGAAAGTTCCAATAGCTTGTTATATCATAGGTGAAGGCGCTTCAGGTGGTGCACTGGGCATTGGATTGGGCGATCGTGTATTTATGCTGGAAAATACCTGGTACACCGTTATTTCTCCTGAATCATGTTCTTCCATCCTTTGGCGCAGTTGGGATTTTAAAGAACAGGCCGCTGAGGCCCTCAAATTAACATCGGATCACATGCTGGAATTCGGTTTGATCGATGATGTTGTCAAAGAACCACTGGGTGGCGCACATGCAGATTCCGAAAAGATGATCAAAACTCTGAAGTCACATATCAAGAAAACGCTTGCAGAACTTTCTGAGATTGATCCTGAAGAACGCATCAATCAACGTATTGATAAATACTGCAAAATGGGTATTTATGATACTGCCCAGGAATAGCGTTTTAGTTTAAATTTATACCATGATGGACCAAAGATTTACCGGAACAGGTGTGGCACTGATCACACCTTTCAAAGCTGACCTTTCTATTGACTTTGATGCCTATGCACGCATCATTGAATACGTCATATCAGAAGATATTGACTTTCTCGTCCCGCTGGGATCAACAGGAGAAACCGCAACCTTGAATGAAACAGAAGCCAGGCATATTCTAGACTTTGTGATCGATGTAAATGCCGGACGCAAACCCATTCTTGCCGGAAACTTTGGGGGCAATAATACTATGGAACTTGTGCGCAAGGTAATGAATTATAATTTCGAAGGTATCGATGGTATTTTATCCTCAAGCCCGGCCTATGTAAAACCCAATCAGGAAGGAATTTATAGTCATTATATGGCCTTGGCAGAAGTCAGTCCGGTACCCATCATGTTGTACAACGTTCCTGGAAGAACCATGTCCAATATGGATTGGACGACAAGTATTCGATTAGCAAATGCCAGTGATAAATTTGTAGGTATAAAAGAAGCATCAGGCAATTTGATCCAAGCCACCCGATTGATCAAAAACAGGCCAGATCATTTTATTATCACCTCAGGAGATGATGAAGTGGCTTTGCCTATGATTGCTGCTGGGGGCGATGGCGTTATTTCTGTTATTGGAAATGCTTTTCCCGGATACTTTTCTACAATGACAAGATTGATTAAAGCCGGCAAACTAGAGGAAGCGCGGGCTTATAATTTTAAAATATATGAGCTTCATAAATGGTTATACATTGAAGGTAATCCGGTAGGTATCAAATCTGCCATGCAGGTGCTCGGATTTTGTGAGAATCATGTACGACTACCCCTACACAT
>JABDJE010000358.1 GCA_013002625.1 Saprospiraceae bacterium
GGGGATACCTTGCGCGCGGAAGTGAAAGGCAAAATTCAGGTAGATATTCCAGGGTCAACTTTTGATCGGGGCTTCATAGAGTTTAAATCCAAGAAATTAGGTGCAGTGGGTTACAACCCTATCAACGAACCATCTGAATATGCAAGATTAACATCCCGTGATTTTGGTATGCCTGTTGCCCAAATGTTGTTGTCGATTTATGATCAATCTGAAGACAATTGGTATTATTGCGATAATGTGCCCATTCTTGATGAAGACAGTCTGGGGCTCACAAGATATAATTTGGATTTAAATGTGCTGCGTGCCGATGGGTGCCCAATTCCATCCGATTATATTTATGCCGCAAATGATTCAATCATTTTTGAAATTGACTACAAGGTCAATTACAATACGAACAGTCTCTTACTCAATTATGGTAAGATGGATCTTGAATATAAGAATGTTAATGCAGTCTACAATGGGTTCACCCCTGAGCTCGATATCTTTACTTGTAATTGTACCAGACAATATGTTGAAATAGCCAATTATAAAACTGTAATCACTGAATCATTGGGTCGCATAGACTGGTGTGAAGGAAGGTCAGAACCCATTGAACTGAATATTAAGTACGGCACATTTTCAAACTACACTCCATTTGAATACAAACCAGCTGTTGAGCTTTCTTATTTCAGCATTCCGGCAATGCCTGGGGTTCGTTTGGATTCTGTTCAGATAATATCGTTGTTTTCAAATGGTCAACGCATAATCGTTGACCCTCAGGATCCCTCTACTTATGTGGATATTGATATTCCTGAGCCTACTGTGGATAATGTTAATTTTCCAGGCAGTGCGCCTATTGAAGGATTCTATGAATTGGATTTATTTGAAAATCTTGATATAACTTGGGATGATAATCTTGAATTGAGATTAAGATATTTTTATCAGAATGAAGGTTGCATTTTTAATGGCAATCCAAATTATTTCGGTAGAAATGATAATAGCTATGCAGAAAGCATCCGAAGTTCCAGGATTAAAAAGGACTCTATCCACAAGATGGGTTTGCTCGGCAAATTCCTGATTATGGATTTGGTTCCAAGTATCTGTGACGTGACTTCTTTAAGTGATACAATCACCTGGGAGTTGGAACTAAGGTATAGCTCATTTTACCCTTTCGAAGAAAGTATTAACGAAGTTGATTTGTATCTCGAAGTGGCATCACCAAATGGAAATCTTATTCCAATTGAAGTGATTGATCTCAGCAGCAATCAAAGTTATTCCTACGAAAATGGCTTACTCAATCTGGGCAGAGCCCAAGAGAGCGATACTCTTACACTGCTTGTTAAGGCCGTGAGTCTGTCCTGTGAGACAGAAAACATTGCATTTAATTATGGATGGATTTGTGAGGACGCCACAGAAGCATGTCTGGAAAAACAGTTAGAATGTACGGGTGTTTCGCCACCCGGTGTGATCGATATGTTGGTTGATACTTCTGCAAATGAATATGCCCTTTGCGATACTTTTGAATGGCGAGATATACAAATTTTTAATGCAGGACTTGGGAAACTTAAAGATATTGAATTGATCGCGACGCTTCCTCCTGGATTGGAAGTTGTCGAAGGATCCAGCAGGCTCATCTACCCATTGCAAAATGGACAGGAGTATACAATAGCCGATCCTGACAATCAGGTCAAAAATAGATACACCTGGTCAATCAATGATACTATTTTACCATTTATAGAGACGGGTTTGCCTGGCGTAACTGGTGCGCCATTGAATAGTTTTGAAGTGGTGTTTCAAGTCGTTTCAAAATGTGCCTTTATTTCCGGAAGTCGATTAATATTTACAACTCGAAGCAATCTGGTTTGTGATAAGGAAAGCAATACTGTCTCAAGGATCTCCGGACCGCAGTCTATATCTGATCTTGACACCTCAGCACGCGTTGACATTATGGCTGATCATTCATTTAATTATTGCACAGACGAATTGATTGTCTCTTATACACTCTTGCCTGACAGTCTTTTTGGTATTGGAAATAAATTATTGATTCAATTGCCTCCGGGGATTTTCTATCAAAGCAATTCCTGTATTTCAAATGGCATGTCATGTACAGTAGTAGAAGATGAAGGGACGCTTTCAATAGAATTGGATGCAGGGCTGGATACTGTAAATGTTGATTTGTCCTTCGCTGTAGACAGCAGTTTGGCTTGTGAACGTGTTATCATTCCAGCTTACGCCACTGCATCAGTCAATGCATTCTGTGCTTCTGAGAATCTGGAATGTTCTATTGACTATGTCACGGGAGAAGCTATTCAGCAAATAGATTTGGATAAACCCTCATTCGAATTTCAGAACATCAATCTGAATCTGGATTTTAACCAACTAAGTACCGGTATAACCATGGATATTGGAAATATTGGAGAAGCAGATGCAGACAGCGTTATTGTATCTATTTACCTTGATTTGGATGGAACTCAAACCATTACTGTTGGTGATTCTCTAATTGAAGATATTATAATCTATGAACGCATTTCATCCGGCGAAAACTTGGTGTATATATACAACAACAATGATCTAAGTACAGAAGATTTATGTCAACTTATCATATCAATTGATGAAGATAAAAACTGTATATGCAGTGGCGATGCCGTCGCTAACTTTGATAAAATTATTTCAAACTTTAATAACACATTGATATGCAGTGGCGATTCGATATTAATCGGAGCTAATTCAGAAATGGGCTTAGCTTACCTGTGGTCTGAATCTGAAAACATCAGTTGTGTGGATTGTCCGCAGACAACCTTCTTTTACGTCAATGAGGGATTCCTTCCCAAAACATTCACCTACCTGTTACAAGTAACGGACAGCACAAATTGCTCGATCCTTTATGAATATAATATTACAGTACCGCCTAGCTTGGAAATAGCAACACCGCCATCTACAGTATGCAGT
>JABDJE010000273.1 GCA_013002625.1 Saprospiraceae bacterium
ATCCTATTGAGCTGGCGATATTTTCGAATTTATGTGAAATAAATTCTAGCTCTCTTGGAAGAGTTTGGGTTATGTTGGTCACATCAAGATACCGTAGCTCATAGCGTACGCCCATCTCGTAAGTCCATTTATTTCTTTGATTTTGCCAACTTGTAAAGAATGCTGGAACCCATTGTTCATAGCGTGGAATCAGAGGCAGTATTCCAGTTCCTGGATTATTGGCATTGTCTGTAAAAGTGACTTGAAGACCAGATTTTAATATAGCATTGCCTTTGAACTCCTGATTGTATACTATTGATCCAAAGTGTTGATATTGATTCAAGCTTAATGCAGGTGTATCAGATCTGCCGCCTCTACGTACATCAAATTCGTCTCGCTGATTGAGTTGCCCGCCATACTTTAGGATTATCGCCTTTTGATCTGAGAGAAAATAATCATGTTGAAGTTTTAAAAGGTGATGGGTTACATTCTGGTTCGGGGCATCGATGGAATACGAAAATGTATCACTGGTATAAAAAGGCTCATCGCGAATAATAGCTTGTTCCAAATCTGTGAGATTTCCAATTTGAGAACCACGTAGAACACCGAGCTTTGTTGTAAACAAGGCATAATTTAAAGTACTGCTATGCCTTTGATTCCAATTTTGTTCCATGTGTATCGAGCTGTTGATCTCACGCAAGCCTGTATTATTTAATAAGTATTCAGGCGTAGAACTATCTCCTTTTCTTTTAAATGTCCCTGTCCACCTCCAGCTTAAAGTATTATTGGATTCCTGCAGTGCTCCATTGATTGTATGACCCCTTCCGTTCGTTTCATATAAATAATTTAACTGTCCGGATAGATGTGGATCATCACCAATAATATCTGAATCGACCAAGACCACACCACCTACTGCATTTGTACCGTATTCCATTGCCCCGGCGCCTTTAATTACGGCAATATGATCAGCGGAGAATGGATCGATTTCCGGTGCATGATCGTTACCCCATTGTTGACCTGATTGGACAAGGCCATTATTAACCAGTGCCACACGGTTGCCAAATAAGCCATGGATTATGGGTTTGGAGATTCCTCCATTTTTGAGGCTTCTTACGCCTGGAACTGCATTGAGTACATCTGCAATATTTTTGTTGCTATTTGAGCTGATTTCGTTGAAGGTAATTGTGGAACTAACTTCTGTACTGCCTTCGTCTTGATGGCCATGAACGACAATTTCATCCAGCAGTTCCGAATGATGTTCTAGTTTAAATCTTAGAATTGTATCAGATATAAGCTGGATAAAATAAGATTGCGTGCTACATCCTAAATGTCCGATTTCGATATGTAATGGACCAGGACACTGATTATTTAAAGAAGCATATCCAATAGAATCAGTTACCATCCCAAATTCTATTTCATCGATATAAATTGTGCTGTATGCCAAAGGAATATCAGAAGCACTATCAGTCACATAAATCGCTACTGTAAGCTTGCATTCCTGTGCAAAAAATGGCAATGCCTGAACAAGCAGGCATGCCAATAATATATTCCTGATTAAATTCACTTTATTCGATCACAAGAGGGAAAGTAACTTCAATATCCGTTTCTCCTCCAGCATTAGTAATGTCACCTTCAGCAACGCCAGCTGCGTCCTTTACGGGCTCATGCTTTAGCGTAACGACAAGCGTACCACTCGAAGCTTCTCCTGTCACAAATTCAATCGACAAACCTACAGGATTACCTTCAGGGTCCGTGTCAAGGTAGCTTAAACTTGCGTCCGCGCCATTGATAGAATAAAATATTTGGTGTTCCAAATCCTCTTCTTCGATTTCCTCAGTGATATTTTCTTGAGGATCTTCAGTCTCATTTACAAAAGTAATATTACCTGTGTAAGTCGTATTCGCAGTTAATTTAGGAGCTGCTATTGTTGGTTCATTTCCGCCATCTCCATCTAAATCTCTAAAAGTAAAAATCGAAACTGTACCGTTACCATTATTTAAGGAAAGTCTTACAGTTGTGATTAACTCTTCTGGGTTTTCAATCATCACGTCATCATCATTGCATGATGTAAAGACCAATAGGCCTAGTATTAGGATATAATAAAATTTCATTGTTGTAATTTTTTTTAATAATAGAGTCATAGGCATGGTTGCCTATGGAAAAATGTAATTAAATACGTATTACAACAAGGCAGGTGGTGCGCGAGAAGCGTTGGCCTTTAGAAGCTGAATATTGTGAATGGCATTATGTCCATTCTTATTATCAATAAGATCAGCTTTGGGAATTACTAAGGCTATATCAATAGATGACGATTCATAATTTCTTGTCGGTAGTTGACAGAAAGGACAAACCTCACATTCATGACATTCATCATGATAGTGTGATTCTTCGTCGTGGGCGTTGCATTCATATTCATGCACATGATGATGTGCGACAAGATCATGTATATCGTGACCTATGGATATGGATACGAACAGGCTAAGTAGTAATAAGCCTTTTAAATATTGATATGTAATATTATGTCTTATGACTTTTAATATGCTTCAAAAATATAACATATAATCCAGACAGAATAAGTGAATAGATATTTGATTAAGACTTAACGCTTTGAAATTTTATTATTGGATATACTACGTTGCCTCGAACATTTGAATCTATTGATATCTGAAGATCTCTTTTTCAAGTGTTTCTGCGATACGCCGGAATTGACACGCTTACGCCAGTTTCTGAAGCTGTTGGGCTTTAATTCTCGGCGCATCAGTTCAATGACTTTCGATTCGCTTAAACCAAATTGGTATTCAATCGCTTCAAATGGTGTCCTGTCCTCCCACGCCATTTCAATAATCCTGTCTAATTCTGCTAAGGAAAAATTGTGTTCCATAGGCTAATAACAATTATCACTTACTCTGGTTTAATACAGGGCGTGTATAATCTTATAAGTTGTGTGTTTGAAATAACTTAATTCAGGATATCTAAAATGAGTCCCATGAGCATACCGAGTGGGGCAGCGGTAAGAATAAATGGAAGTACAGCATTTTTATTTCTGTGAAGCGCTAGGATAATAAATGGTATCATGCCTAATTCAGCAATGATAAGGCCGCGTAACCAACCCTCTGCATACCAGTTAATATAGCTTATAACTAAAGAAATCAGAATCCATTGTACAAATAGACTCCAAATAGACGCTCTGGGGATAGGCTTCTTGATCATTGGAAAAACATCAATTCCTCCAGCGATGATACCTATTCCCAGGGCGATTAATAATTTGGTCATCTGATTATCCTTCTTCTTCTACAATAACTTTTCCGTTTCTTTTAGGATCACCTACTTCCCAGGTAATTGTAGTATTACCAGCCTCTCGACCAGTCTTAGGTTTTATAATTGGCACAACGTACAAAGATTTGCTCGTTACATGCATTTGCTCAGTGCCTGCTTTGGGATTAAGTGTTGCCACCATTGCGCCTGTCACTGCATCAAAGAGTAAAACAAAGCATTGGCCTTGTCTTGGATCTTGACCGATGCTGATTGTTGCAGTATTGGTTGGAGATGCTTCGACCATCAAATAAGTCTGTTCAGCGGGACCTTCAATGGGCTCATTGTTGCTTGCGCGCATGACTTCATCTGAAATGTCAAGAATAAATGCTGTACTTGGCGTAGCCAGTTGATCCAGGCTAGCCTGAGCACCGGCATACAGAACATTGACGTTGGCATCATCTGCACCTTCTTCACCACAATCCAATCCAAAATTAAAGCTGCTGCCTTGGCCAGACGTCGATACACTCTTTAACAATGCAATAGCAACCGAGGATGTTTGTCCCTGTCCCATAGGGTTATTACCCATCTGTAGATTGACAGCGGTTGATCCAAGATTAGCTCCAAAGATATTGATACACTGTGTCAGGTGTTCAGTAACATTATAATCAATTGTTGCACCTATTGTAGGCGTGCTTGTTACACAGTATTCATTAGGAATGCTCAAGGTGACGGACTGTTCTTGTGCATTTATTATAGCAAGGCTAACGAAAAAATAACAGCCGAATAGGCTTAATAGATTTCTCATTGGGTTTTGTTATTAAGGGTGATTAATATTCTACTCAAATAAATGTAATGATAAAATGGAGTAATTAGTAACAAATATGGACAATTCGGGACTGCTAAGATTCGTCTACAAAGTACATATTTAGCTTTGTACTGTTCTTTAAGCTGTAGCTGCCGCGAAAGGAACATTGTATTTTATCTTTTACTTCCTGATAGGTGGATTCAGATAGATTTATACGACCAGGAATACATGAGCTTTCCATGCGCGCGGCTATATTCACCGTATTGCCCCATACATCATATTGGAACTTATGGATACCCACAATTCCAGCAACAACAGGTCCCGTATTAATACCTATTCTAATATTGAATGGATGTATACCCTCCGGTGGATTCACGTTGGTTTCCTTTACGAAATGTAATATCGCTAATGCTGCACGAACGACGAGTTCCGGGTTGTCCGTTGAGGGTACCGGAAGACCACCCACTGCCATATAAGCATCTCCAATAGTTTTGATCTTTTCAATATAATGCTCTTCCATAATTTTATCAAAGGCACTGAAATAGAAGTCTACGCTTTTTACAACTTCTTCCGGTGGCACACTTTCAGCATAATTGGTAAAGTTTACAAAGTCAGTGAACAATACTGTCGTCATGTCAAAACGCTTTGCCTCAACAAATCCCTTTTCCTTTAACTCTTCGGCCGTCTCATCAGGAAGGATGTTGAGCAGTAACTCTTCAGCCCTTTCTTTCTCCTTTGTAATTACTTTGTTTATTTTTTTGGAATACCTGAATTGAAAATAAATTCCCCATGCCAGTAAGCCCATGAACGCAAGCAGTAAATAAGAAAAATTTCTTTGATTGGCCGCACGCTGAACCTCTACTTCCTTTAATTCATTTTCTTTATTTAATATCTCAATTTCAGCGGCCTGAGTTGCAAAATCAAATCTTGCCATGATATCGGTAACAGCCTGCTCTTGTGATAGTAAGTTTAAACTATCCTGGAGATCATGGTATTTTTTATAATAATCCAAAGCTTTGGCGGTATTACCAGTTTTTTCATATAATTCAAATAAGTACTTATTGGCATAGCCTTCCAAATAAGGATCCCCAACCTGCTTAGCTTGATTAAGGCCAGTAAGCAGATTCCCTTCAGCACTTCCGAAATTATTTTTCATCACATCAAGCCGGCCCAGTTCGATGATATTGTTTGCGTAATCATACGATTGCTTATCGTTTGAGGTTATTTCTAAGGCTTGATTTAGGTAATTGGTTGCCTTAATATAGTCGCTGAGTTCAAGATATGCCAAACCAATATTGAGCAGGACTTCTCCTTGAGATGTCAAATCATCCTCCGCTTTGTATATATCTAAAGCTTTGTTTTGATACTCGATATTCTTGTCGTAAGCACCATCTTCACTGTACAGGTTTCCAATGTTTTGATAGGTCACCGCAAGGCCTTCCATATCTTCCGTCTCGATAGCAATATCCTGAGCTTGGAAATAATACTTAAGCGCGTTAGTATTATCATTAAGGTTTTGATAAACCAGTCCAATATTGGTTAGACTGTTTCCTAATTGATAGTCAGCCCCTACAGCTTCATAATATTTCTGAGCCTCCAAATAACATTTCAAGGCTTCTTCGTAATTATTGAGATACTCATGGCTGTTGCCACGATTGATTAGAATATTTGCCATTCCCAAAGTATCACCCAGGTCTCTTCGGATATCGAATCCCTTCTCCAAACTTTCAAATGATTTATTGAAATCCCCGCTTGACTGATAGGCTATAGCAAGATTATTATAGGTTTTTCCTATGGAAAGAGAGTCATTGAGTTGTTGGTATAATTCCAATGCTTTCAAGTAATATTCTATTGAAATATTATACTCATCATTCCTTCTATTGGCGACACCCAAGGCAAAATTGAAGTAGGCTTCCTTGTTTTTAAGATGCGCGTTTTGAGCAGCTTTACAGCCTTCAGTAGCCGCCTCTTTATAGGCTTCAAAATCCCTCAGACCAAAATTAGCCTTGGCTAAATAATAATAAATCTGTGTTTGATTAATATAATCGAGTTGATCTTCTTCTGATTTTAAAATTGCATCCACACAAGTGATCAGATCTGTCCAGTTTTTCTCTTCAAATAGATCGTTACAGGATTTGTATGCTTCTGTGTTTTCAAGTGATTGCGAAGAAATTATAGCAGGAAAGAAGAAGAGGGCCACCCACAAAAAAAAGGATAAGCGTTGTAAAATTTGATTCATTGGGACTTTTGGTCGGACCATGCTCAAGGGCTATTCTGTACCAAGATAATACTTTACACTTATATTCCTTCTTTAGACCAAGGCGGTTTTAACACGCCTTGTAAGGATTCCATCAATCTCTTCTTCAATAATCATGCGATTTGCCAATGGCGTGTTAAAGACTTCAGCCAGATTTCTTACAATACCAAATGGGATGTTTTCAGCAAGGAATTTCTTTTCGATATAATCTGAACGCATTTCACAAAAATATTCCTGCAAGCTTGTCTGCAAATGTTGCCTGTTCTGAAGCCTTAAATCGTTGGTCTCGAAGTTTGTAATACCAAGTCCTGTGATTGTAGCAAGTTTGGTGAACTGTGCGTCATTGCCGACAGCAAGTACCAGATATTTCCCATCCTTTGTAGTAAACATATCACCATAGGGTGCAATATTAGGGTGGAGGGTACCCATTCTTTGAGGGATATGTCCAGCCATTAAACAATTCGTTGCTTGATTCGCTAAAGAGGCAATTGCAGAATCGAATAACGATATGTTCAAATGAGATCCCTTACCAGTTTGCTGTTTTTTAATCAAAGCAATGAGAATGGCTTCTTTCATATGGTGTGCAGCCAAAACATCGATTAAAGCAACAGGCATTTTAACTGGAGGCTGCTCAGGTGACCCATTCATAGACATAAATCCTGATTCCGCCTGAAGTACTACATCAAATGCAGGTCTTGGATCTTCTTTGCTAAAGCCTGAAATACCGGCATAGATTACACCAGGATTGAAAGCCACAATATTTTGATATGCCAAACCATATTTTTCAGCGACACCAGACCTAAAATTAGAAGTGATGATGTCTGCTTCTGAAGCAAGTTTATGGACATTTGCCAAGTCCGATGCATCCTTCAAATTGGCCCATACCACTTCTTTTTTATAATTGGCTGCTGCATAATAAGCAGAGATAGAGGCCTTGGGGTCTTCGGATTTTAATTTCCAGGATCGGGTGACGTCCCCACCGCTATTTTTATTTTCGACTTTAATTACCCGTGCGCCAAGTTCAGAGAAAAAACTTCCTACAAGGGGTCCTGCCAGTACACTGGATAATTCAAGTACTTTTAGATTTTCAAACATACATTGATTTTGTTTTCATCAAACTTATATCACATAAAGTTAGAGTGATAAATTAGCAATCAGAAGCTATGCCTAAAAAGAAAATGATTCGATCAAGAGCTCCCGGTAGAATTAACATTATTGGAGAGCACACAGACTACAATAATGGATTTGTATTTCCGGCAGCCATCTCCCATTATACAGAAGCACTGTTTACACTTAATGATCATGATCATATTTGTAAGATATACAGTGAAGTACTTCAGGAAGGCTTCACCTGCGATTTAAGGGAGCTTGGAATTCGACAAAAAACATGGGAAAATTACCTTGTGGGGGTGATGGGTGTTTTGATAAATCAGGGATATAAATTACGTGGATTCGATTGCGAAATAAAATCCAATGTCCCGATAGGAGGAGGCGTAAGTTCTTCAGCCGCTTTGGAATGTAGTTTTATTTTTGGTTTAAATGCTCTATTCGATCTAAACTTAACCAGAATAGAAATGGCCAGGATTTGTCAAAAGGCTGATCATCAATATGTTGGGGTGATGAGTGGTATAATGGATCAGTTTGCCAGTATGATGGGCAAGGCCGATCATGCTATTCATTTGGATTGTCAGTCGTTGGAGTATAAGCATCACAAAATCGAACTGGACGATTACAGCTTTTTTCTCATCAACACCAATGTGCATCACGAACTGGCTTCATCAGAATATAATAGGAGGCAAACTGAATGCAAGGAAGCTGTTGATACAATAAAATCAAGGTGTAACTCCGTCCAATCATTAAGGGATATCAGCCTGAATATGCTGGAGGAGTTTAAATCTCAAATGAATTCAATTGCATATAAAAGGGCTTTACACGTTATCAATGAAAATGAGCGTGTTCAATTATCCATTGAAGCTTTAAAAGAGAATGATTTAATTAAACTTGGACAATTAATGTATGCTTCTCACCACAGTCTATGTACATTATATGAAGTCAGTTGTGATGAGTTGGATTTCCTCGTTGAACAGAGTAAATCCTTCGATTCTATCCTGGGAGCAAGAATGATGGGCGGTGGTTTTGGAGGATGCGTGTTGTTTCTTCTGAAAGAAGATGACATAGAGGCAGTTGATAAAAACATGAAAGAACTGTTTGAAAACCGATTTGGTTACAAGCCTTCACCATTGAAGATTGAAATTGGACAGGGCGCTGTTCTATGTTAATATGCTAACTATAGGGGTTTACCCCATTGTCGGAAAATGACAATCTGCTTAACTTAGCTTTAATTCTTAAAGAGAATTGTTTAATTTAATAGTGTGAAAGGTTTAATATATCTTCTTTTGTTTCAGTTTTCTTTGGGTGCTTGCATTCCAAAGACAGACTTTTCGCAATTATTGAAATTGAATTATCTCATCGAACACTATCAACTACATGTTGAAGAAGCAAGGTTATTAGGCCAATCTTTTGATGTTTTCGATTTCATTTACATTCACTACATCAACCCGGACGAACATGTTTCTCCAGAAGGTCATGATCATGAAAACCTTCCATTAAAGAGCATGACTGTCTCTACAGGTTTTATAGCTGAATCTTCACAAGATCTTAACTTCAATATTGATCCAACGTTAATTGAATCAAACTTCAAATATGAAGATTTTCAAAGCGTTCTTATAGGCGTCAATATTTTCCATCCTCCGCTCGTTTAATACATACCTTTCCAATGGTTTAGTATGCCCTGTTGTCACGGGAGCTTATCTTTTTTATCATTCAATCAGTATGTCTAAAACACAACATAATATCTATATATGGACCATGGTCCTGATCGTAATCGCGATAACAGCGTATCTGGCAATTAATGGCTACAGTTACTATGCATTAGCATTGGAAGAGCGGTTTTATCATCCAAAATATCACTGGTTCAAACCTTCGGGCTTATTTGGTCAGGGCCTTGGAGTTATTGGGACACTGTTGATATTTTGCGGGGTTAGCATGTACATTCTTGCGAAGCGCTATGGTTTTCTGGAAAGATTTATTCGATTAAAGTACTTGCTTGAATTTCACATATTCCTTTGCACACTCGGTCCTATTCTAATTCTTTTTCATACCACTTTTAAATTTGGAGGTATTGTGTCAATTGCTTTCTGGAGCATGGTTGCTGTAGTACTAAGCGGTGTAATTGGACGCTTCATTTATATTCAGATTCCAAGGACAATTGAAGGTCGTGAATTAAACCTTGCAGAGGTTCAGAATGAACAAGAGATGCTGAATGCACAGATAGTTAATGAAGTTGATGCTAATTCTGCAGTCTTCGAAATGTATAATGAAATCAAGTCAGATACCTTTAAAGGGTTGAGCGGATGGATTAAAAAAATTAGGCGTTTGAGGGCATTCAACCAACTGCTTAAAAGAAACAATTATTCTAAATCTCAGTCAGGTGAATTAACGACAAGTCTCAATAAGGAAATATTATTAAGTATACGAATTCAAAGGCTGGAATTCATGCAAAAATTATTCAGATACTGGCATGTAGCCCACATGCCATTTGCCTTGATCATGCTCATAATTGTAATTATTCACATAGCCGTTACAGTCACTCTGGGTTACAAATGGATCTTTTAAAAAATGATGATTGAACAGATAGTTATATACGGAATTACTTTTTTATTGTGTGCAGTGGTGATATGGCTATATCTAAGGCAACAGTCGAAGGTAAGTGAAAAGACAAGTGCAAAGATCGCCATCGCAAAGGAAGAGGGGCGTTATGAACCTATTTCCTTGCATCCGTATATCGACCTGAATACATGTATAGGCAGTGGAGCTTGTGTCAGGGCGTGTCCCGAGAAGGATATATTGGGTTTGGTAAATGGGCGTGCATCAGTTATAAATGCCAGCAGTTGCATTGGACATGGAGCTTGCTTCCATGCATGTCCAGTAGAGGCTATTTCGTTAAGAATTGGTACGGAAAAAAGAGGTGTTGAATTGCCTCATGTCAATCACAATTTCGAAACCAATGTTCCAGGGATCTTTATAGCCGGAGAATTGGGCGGAATGGGACTGATAAAGAACAGTGTTGAGCAGGGGAGACAAGCTATGGGTAATATTGTTCAATCTTGTGAGCCAGATGCCAGAGATTATGACGTGATAATAATTGGGGCAGGACCGGCTGGAATATCTGCAAGCCTTGAAGCTAAAAAGTCAGGGTTGAAATGTATAACA
The DNA here is from genome assembly GCA_013002625.1 of Saprospiraceae bacterium. GTDB lineage: Bacteria > Bacteroidota > Bacteroidia > Chitinophagales > Saprospiraceae > RFSX01. The sequence goes on from JABDJE010000273.1 coordinate 10,569, forward strand.
CTTGAGCAAGACACACTCGGAGGCACTGTGTATTCATTCCCAAGAAGTAAAATTGTAATGACTGCTCCGATGGACTTGCCATTATATGGTGAGGTGAAATTGTTCGATACATCCAAAGATGAATTACTTAAAATATGGCATGAAGCAATTTCAAAGAATGACTTAAAAATATTTGAAAAGAAAAAAGTAGAAAGTATAGAATTCAAGGGTGATAATCATTTTATCGTAAATACTGCACAAGGTGATTCCTACAACACATCAAATGTTTTAATTGCCATCGGTAGGAGAGGGACACCAAGAAAGCTTGGAATCGAAGGCGAAAGTCTGCCTAAAGTATCATACAGACTTTTGGAACCGGAGAATATTACGGGGAAAGATATTATTGTAGTTGGAGGGGGCGATTCTGCTATTGAATCTGCACTCCTTTTATGTGATAATAATAATGTGACCCTTTCTTACAGGAAAGATGCCTTTGCACGATTGAAGCCTAAAAACAGAGAACGGATATCACAAGCTGATTCAGAGCATAAAATAAACGTGGTATTCAATTCCAATTTATTAAAAGTCGAGGAGGATAATATTGAGTTGAAAATAGGTGAGGATGAAATAAAGACCATTAAAAATGACCTGGTTTATATTTTCATTGGTGGTGAATTGCCGACAAAGTTTTTGCAAAATGCTGGTATCGAAATTTCAAAGCGGTTCGGCTATATTGTTAAAAAACACGCCTAGGATTGAGAAGAGGATTTATAACATATAAAATTTTAATCATAGCAATAATTAGTAACATACCGCTTGTTGGACAATTGTCACCTGGGCCTTTGGCTGAGCCCCACAGCCATTTGGAAGGCATGTCTAATTGTACGCAATGTCATGATATTGGCAACAAAGTGCCGAATACAAAATGTCTCGAATGTCATGATGAAATCAACAGCTTATTGAAATTGAATCGAGGGCTGCATGCTCATAGTTCTGTAAAAGGCAATGCTTGCGCTTCATGCCATAATGATCATCATGGCAAGCGGTTTGAAATGATCAGATTTGATGAAGACAATTTTGATCATACTACTGCTGGCTATGATCTGGAAGGGGCACATTCAAGCCTGGATTGTAGGGCTTGTCACCAATCGGATAATATTTCCAATCAGGAATTGAAAAAACGAGAGAATACATACTTAGGATTAGATCAGGCGTGTCTTTCATGTCATAATGACTTTCACCAAGGCACATTACAGAATGATTGCACAGCTTGTCATGGTATGGAAGCCTGGCGGCCTGCAGATTATTTCAACCATGATGATGCGGCTTATGCCTTAAAAGGTGCACATCAGGATGTGTCTTGTGTTGAATGCCACGCTATACAAATCAAAGATGGGCAAGAGTACCAAGAGTTTGTAGGCTTGGTTTTCAATGACTGTGTAGCTTGTCATGCGGACCCTCATTCAGATAGGTTGCCGGGCACCTGCACACAATGCCACACTGAGGCAGGATTTGACAATACATCCCGATTGAAGTATTTCAACCATAATCTCACAAAATTTGAACTAAAAGGAGCCCACAATAAGCTTTCATGCTATGAATGTCATTCCAGAGTTGCCGATCCGCTCCAGGTCTTTCAGGATAAAATGGGTATTTCGCAGGGGAACTGCATAGCTTGTCATGATGATGTACACGACGGGAAATTTGGTACATCTTGTACGGATTGCCACACAGAGGAAAGTTTCTTTTCATTAAAGGATATGAGTTTATTTAACCACAGCCTCACTAACTTTCCACTGGAAGGTTTACACAGTGATTTAGATTGCGCATCCTGTCATAAAGAAAGATATTCAGATCCTATCCCGCATAATGATTGCAAAGATTGCCATCAGGATTACCACGAAGGTGTATTCATTAAAGCCGACCCATCGAGTGATTGTAATAATTGTCATAATGTACAAGAGCATTTTTCTTTTACGAGTTATGGCTTTGAGGAGCATCAGAATGCAGCATTTACTTTGGATGGTGCACATATGGCAACACCATGTTTTGCCTGTCATATGCAAGAGGATAAATGGGTGTTCCGAGAAATTGGACAAAATTGTAATGATTGTCATTCTGATATTCACGAAGGATATATTGATGCGCAATACTATCCCGATGATGATTGCACAAGTTGTCATTCCACCGAGACATGGGGAACGGTCGACTTTGATCATACTTTAACTGAATGGTCGTTAAATGGGCAACATGCCTTAACCGATTGTCGATCCTGTCACTTCGATGAGAGAGAGAACGGGGATTATATACAAGAGTTTGAAGGATTGAATACAAACTGCTCGTCTTGTCATGATAATATTCATGGGAGTCAATTTGAGCTTGATGGTATTACGGATTGTACACGCTGTCATCACAGTAATAACTGGAGGCCTGATCTATTTAATCACGATAACACTAAATTTAAGTTAGAAGGAAAACATGTGGAAGTAGCATGCTCTGAATGTCATACAAATACAATTTTAATTAACGATAACATAAGAACAGATTTCAATATTGAAAAATTTGAATGCATAGACTGTCATTTGCAATAATATTAACCCTCGTCCTTAATGGACTGCATGCACAAAATCCTCATGGTGAAGATTTTGTGGTGGATTGTGCGTCCTGCCACAATCCTGAAGGGTGGTCTATTGCAACGGATACCTTGCATTTTAATCATGACACAACAGCTTTCCCGTTATTGGGTCAACATCAATTTGTCAATTGTAACAGTTGTCATGTATCCTTAATATTCAGTGAAGCTCCGACCCAATGTGTAGATTGCCATCTTGATATGCACAGTATGTCTGTTGGCAATGATTGTGCGAGATGTCACAATAATGAAAACTGGTTGGTTGATAATATTCCTGAGCTTCATGAAATGGAAGGTTTTCCACTCGTTGGTCAGCATCAGGGATTGTTTTGTGTGGATTGTCATCAATCAGAAACACAATTAAGATTTGACAGGATTGGCAATGATTGTGTTAACTGCCACCTTGCAGATTTTGAGATGACCGAAAGTCCTGACCATGAAAAAGAAGGCTTCGGAACAGATTGTAGTGCTTGCCATGATTTGTTTGGAAACGACTGGAGCTCTGAGAACTTTAATCATAGTTTTTTCCCACTGACCTTGGGCCATGATATCGATGACTGTCGCGTGTGCCACCTTACAGAAAGTTACAGTGATGCTTCGCCAGAATGTGTGAGCTGTCATCTTGATGACTTTGAATCTACGACCAACCCTGATCACATCAGTGCAGATATAAGTCAGGATTGTATTCAATGTCATACGACCGACCCAGGATGGAAGCCTGCAGAATTCAGATCGCATGATGTTTTGCATTTTCCGATTTATTCTGGTGCGCATGAAGGAGTATGGACTGAATGTATCGACTGTCATTTGAATCCTGATGATTTTTCCACTTTCAGTTGTATTGTATGTCACGAATTGAATGAGACAACAGATGAACATGAAGAGGTAGGTGGATTCGTATTTGAAGATAATGCATGTTTGGCCTGCCATCCGACCGGAAGTGAGGAAGATAACTTTAATCATGACAACACAAACTTTCCATTAACAGGAGCACATATTGCCCTCGATTGTGCGGCATGTCACATGAATGGATTTCAAGGCACACCTACGGATTGTTTTGCATGCCACGACCAGAATTTTCAACAAACATTAAATCCGGATCACGAAGCATTAAATCTGCCTAATGATTGCATTCAATGCCACACCACTGATCCAGAATGGATGCCTGCCAGTTTTGATATACATGATGACTTTTATCCACTGTTGGGGGCGCACGATATTATAAGAAATGATTGTGCTGCATGCCATCAGGGAGATTACGTGAATACAC
>JABDJE010000277.1 GCA_013002625.1 Saprospiraceae bacterium
TCTCTTCTACTGAACTTGGGTCAGAGAAAGAATAGGCTCCGGTATCCGTATATATTGATGCCAAATAGTTTCCTCCTGTAGTAATGATAATATTATCACCATCTTGCGTACCAACACCAGCTGGAAAATCTACAGCACCCCAGTTTACTGTCCAATCTGCATTGGCTCTGAATTTAATTTCACCGTCTTGTGTCAATGCTACGACACTTGAAAAGTGAAACTCGTTATCAGGATCTTTATCAAGGAATACATCATCATCCCAGTTAGCGATAGTCGTACCTGTTCCAATAATTCCAACCGTATCAAAAACGATTATTTCTGTAAAGAGATAATCTCCCGTAGTGGTATTAAAATCAATTATATACTCTCCTGCTGTAATAGGAATATTGGCTCCGTCAAGAAGCGCGACGCCCATAGGGAAGTCTCCTGCGCCCCAATTGAATACCCAATCATCATCTGCTCTAAATTTAGCTTCGCCATCTGCCAATACAATTCTCAAGTTCCATTGGGAAGCATCCATTGCATCTACATTCATATCTGTATCTGTATCCCATCCACCTGGAGTAGCATCTCCAATGATTCCAACTGAAGCAAAATTTAATATTTCTAAAAATTCATAAGTGAGGTCCTCTGTATTAAAAGTCACAGACCAGTTTCCAGCTGTTCTAGGAATGGCTGGTCCCCCAAGTTCTGCAGTACCTGTTGGAAAATCCATGCTTCCCCACTGTAAAGCCATGTCATCATTTCCGATAAAATGTGCTTCACCGTCACCCAATTCTAAATTACCTCTCCAAAGATTTGCATTATTCGCATCCTGGGTCATATACATTGTCATTCCGCCTGTAGCGTCTCCCGTCAATCCTACTGAAGCAAATGTAATAAGCTCTTCAAAGTTATATGCTCCGGTAACAGTATCTAAGGTAATCCGATAGTCTCCGGCTTTTGAAACAGGAATATTTGGCCCGTCTTGCGTACCAATACCCATTGGAAATTCATCCGAACCCCAGTTCACTGCCCAATCATCATCTTTTCTGAATTTGGCTTCACCTGCATTTAAAGATAATTCAATAAAGAACTTTGTAGAGTCAGAAGAATCATTATACATATCCGTATCATTATCCCAACCACCAGGTGTGGCATCACCAATAATTCCAATAGGTGACATAACCTGAAAGTCATATTCTCCAGTAGCAGTATTTAATGACACAAAATATTCACCTGCAAATACAGGTATATCAGCTCCATCCTGCTCACCTACTCCTCTTGGGAAATCGGCGCTTCCCCAGTTAACCGCCCAATCATCGTTAGTTCTGAATTTTGCTGCGCCATCAATAAGCGTGATGTTAATTGTCCATAAATCAGGATTTGTGGCATCCTGGGCCATGTCCGTATCATTATCCCAACCGCCAGGTGTAGCACTACCGATAATACCCACAGAAGTAATCTGGGCATTTGCAGTTAAGATCATGGTTAAAAATAATGTCGTAAGTAGTAAATATCTCTTCATAGTATTAATGTTAAGTTTATAATATAGCAACAGTTATTTAAAGTAGGAAAATAACAAATCCGAAAATAATATTTTGCAGATTTCATGATTTTGCAAAAAAAGGACTAGGTTTCATCAAGATAATATCATTAAATCCTTCCTTTTAGCTCGCTGGAAAATTATAAATTTGATTCTATCTGAAATTACAAACCAACAACTAATGAAAAAACTATTTTTTAGCCTCAAACATGGATTCTCAATACTCGTATTGAGTTTAATTCTAGCGCATCCAGGAATGGCCCAACGGACTATCTCCGGCGTCGTGACTGATGCCGCAACAGGTGAAACGCTAATTGGTGCAAATATTCTTGTTAAAGGGTCAAGCACAGGAACAATTACGGATTTCGATGGCGCATATTCACTGGAGGTTTCAGATGACGCTACAACCCTTGTTTTCAGCTACACTGGATTTAACCCCAAGGAAGTAGAAATTGGTGAAAGTGAAGTATTGAATGTTGAACTATCCTTTGGTGAATTTCTGGATGAAGTAGTGGTAATTGGGTATGGAACAGTCAAGCGAGAAGATGCTACCGGATCTATCCAGTCGGTAAGCACAGAGAAGTTTAACCGTGGCTCCATCACAGGTCCACAAGAATTACTGGCAGGTAAGGTCGCTGGCGTTTCCATAACAACTGGAGGAGATCCTGGTGGTGGATCAAAAATCAGAATCAGGGGTGAATCCTCTCTAAATGCCAATAATGACCCACTGATCGTTATAGATGGTGTGCCGCTCGAAAGTGGAGGTATATCAGGTGCCCGTAACCCATTGAATATTATTAATCCCAACGATATAGAAACATTTACGGTACTCAAGGATGCTTCTGCATCAGCCATCTATGGAAACAGAGCAGCAGGAGGGGTAATTCTAATTACAACTAAAAAAGGTAAAGTTGGATCCGGGTTAAAGCTGGGCTACAACGGATTTGTTTCTTTCAGTAGCCCTTACAATCGTGTTGATGTGCTTGATGCCGATGAATACAGAAGTGTTATTGAATCAACTTTTGACGAAGATCATCCTGCACGCGAATTGGTAGGTTCCGCAAATACGGACTGGCAGGATGAAATTTATGAAACAGCATTTGGCCAGGATCACAATGTAAACGTATCTGGTAGTCTAAAAGATCTGCCCTTTAGAGTCTCGTTGGGATACTCGGACAAGAATGGCATTTTAAAGACGGACAATTTCAAAAGGCTTACTGGAGGCATTAACCTAAATCCAGGCTTTATGGACAATACCCTTCAGCTTAATGTTCACTTGAAGGCCATGCAAACCAAGAACCATTTTGCTGACAGAGGCGCGATAGGCAATGCTTTGAGTTTTGATCCTACACAAGAGATATATGATCCCGGAAATGCTTTTGGTGGTTATACAACATGGGTTCAAGGGAATGGAACGCCACATTTGATTGCGCCTGCCAACCCGATTGCATTACTTGATCTTAGAGATGATAATTCAACTGTCAACAGATATATAGCCAATGTATCCGCGGACTATCGATTACCATTCTTGCCTGATATGCGGGCTAATTTAAGTTTGGCCTATGACTATGCTAAAGGAGAAGGGACTATCCAAGTGCCCAATTTTGCTGCATTCGCTTTTGATGATATCAATGGCGGTGGGGTAAACAATACCTACTCTCAGGAAAAAGAAAACTCTTTGCTCGAGTTTTACCTGAACTATAAAAAATCCATGGGTCAAAGTGATATTGATATCATGGGTGGTTACAGTTGGCAACATTTCGATGTCGCAAACGAGTTTAACAACTCTGATGCAGCTGGCACACCATCGGAAACAACAATAGGATCAGATCCAGCAGAGTACTTTCTCGTATCCTTATACGGTCGTGTAAACTACAGCTATCAAAATAAATACCTATTTACATTTACACTCAGAAGAGATGGAACTTCAAGGTTCTCTCCTGAAAACAGATGGGGTTTGTTTCCAGCCGCGGCTGTGGCGGTAAAGCTGATTGATAATGATCAGCAATATTTCAATAATATAAAACTTCGCGCTGGATGGGGTGTGACTGGACAGCAGGAAATTGGTGACTTCTATGCCTATCTGGCGAGATATCAGTTGGGTTTTGAAAATGCGCAATACCAGTTTGGAAATGAGTTTGTACGCACATTAAGACCCAATGGCTATGATGCAAACATCCGTTGGGAAGAAACAACCACGATTAACCTGGGTGTTGACTTCTCAATTATAAATGGTCGTCTAGGTGGTTCATTGGATATTTATCAGCGAGAAACCGAAGACTTATTGAACAGAGTACCTGTTCCTGCAGGAACAAATCTGACCAATTTTATTACAACGAATGTTGGGAACATGGAAAACCAGGGTATAGAATTAGCCATTAACCTGACACCAGTTGCAACTGAAGATATCACTTGGGATTTCAGCTTTAACACTTCGTACAATAGAAATGAGATCACAAAATTAACCGTTGTTGATGATCCTGATTATGAAGGTATCCGAACAGGAGGCATTGCAGGAGGCGTTGGATCAACGATCCAAATTCACAGCGTAGGGCATGCACCTGCTTCATTCTATGCCTACGAGCAAATCTATGATGAAAATGGTACGCTCCTGGAAGGCGAATTTGTGGATCAGAACAACGATGGAATTATCAATGACTCAGATCGTATCAGGTATAAGAAACCTGCTGCTGATTACAGCTTTGGTTTTACCAGTAATTTCAGATACAAAAATTTAGATTTTTCATTTGCCGGAAGAGCATTAACAGGCAATTACATATACAACAATGTCCAGACTGATATGGGCTATCTGGAGCGCCTTTATAATTCTGTCGGTACTATATGGAATGTGCATCAATCTGCGGTTGATTTAAATGTAAGCAACCAGGGCAATCTTACATTAAGTAATCATTTTATAAAAAATGCATCATTCTTAAGAGTAGACCACATTACAGTTGGTTATGATCTAAGTTCATTGACAAACAAAAGTATTAGAGTATATACAACACTTCAAAACCCTATCCTAATTACGGGCTATGATGGACTGGATCCTGAAACTGGAAATGGTATTGATAACAACATATATCCAAGGCCGAGAACATTGGTATTTGGTGTAAGCGCTCAATTTTAATCTAAAGAATAACAATTATGAAATCTATATATAAATTTTTATTGGTATTTATCTCAAGCGCTATAGTGTTTAGTTCTTGTTTTAACGACCTCGACACGATTCCATTGGATGAAGACATTATCACTTCTTCAATCGTATACGATGATCCTAATTCCTACAAACAAGTATTGGCAAAAGTCTATGGTGGGCTGGCTCTAAGCGGTCAGCAAGGCCCTGCTGGACAATCTGATATCGATGGTATAGACGAAGGGTTTGGCCAATATCTGCGGGCACTCTTTTATCATTCAGAATTCACAACAGATGAAGCATTAGTCGGCTGGAATGACCAGACGATTACAGATTTTCATGATCAGGCCTGGGGTGCTGATGACGGATTTATCTTTGCTTTTTACAGCAGGATCTTTTATCAAATAGCATTGGCCAATGAATTTATCAGAGAAACATCTGAAGAGAAACTTCAGGAACGTGGAGTGGATGCGAATTTACAGGCTGAAGTGGCAGGTTTTCGTGCGGAAGCCCGCTTCCTGAGAGCATTAAGCTATTGGCATGCCCTGGATCATTTTAGAAATGTTCCTTTTGTAACGGAAGAAGATGCTGTAGGTGCTTTTCTGCCAGAACAAATCAATGCCAATGATCTGTTCAATTATATTGAATCTGAATTACTTGACATTGAGACGCTCATTGCGCCTGCACGCGGAAACGAATATGGCCGTGCTGACCAGGGTGCGGTATGGACACTCTTAGCCAAGCTATATTTAAATGCTGAAGT
>JABDJE010000279.1 GCA_013002625.1 Saprospiraceae bacterium
GCTATCTATAGGTGAGGCAACAAACAATGTGGCCGAGTATACGGCGCTGATATATGCGTTGCAGGAAGGGTTGATTGCGCGTGCGGATGAAGTTCATGTGATTACAGATAGTGAATTGGTATATAAACAAATGATCGGGGAATATAAAGTCAAAAACCCCGGTATGAAAGTGCTCTTTGATCAGGTACAGCATTTATTAACGGGAATTAAACAATTTTCAATAGAACATGTTTTAAGAGACAAAAATAAAGATGCTGACAGATTAGCAACACAATCGATTAAAAAAAAGCAAGCAAAGGTGGTTGCCTCGTTGTTTGATAACAATGGGGAGGAAAGTCCGAGCTCCACAGGATAATGTACCCTGGTAATGCAGGGCCTTGTCTTAGACAAGAGGATTAGAGCTACAGTGACGATGCAAGTAAATTGGTCTTCGACAAATTTACCTGAGTGAAACGAGCAATCTCTACATGGAGCAATGCTAAATAGGCAGAAAGTAATCTAAGAATTTACGAACTGGTCCGGTTCGTCGTATCTGCGGGTAGGCTGCAAGAGTTTAAGGAGTGATCCTTAAAGTGAGTTGAATAACCATCTAGGAGACGTTGTTTACAATGTCTCCTAAACTGAACTCGGCTTATAGCGTGCTTTTTTTATAAGTTAAAATGGATATACTAAAATAAGTCAGGCGATCAATTTCGCATTAAAGGAGGAGAGTCAATGTCAGGACATAGTAAATGGGCGAGTATTAAACATAAAAAGGGTGCCGCGGATGCAAAGCGGGGTGCGGCATTTTCAAAAATGGCCAAAGAGATATCAGCTATTGCTAAAAATGGCGGAGGAGATCCGGATATCAATGCATCCTTAAGAACAGCGATCGATAGGGCTAAAGGAATCAATATGCCCAAGGATAAAATTGACAATGCCATCAAAAAAGGAACAGGTGAAATTCCTGGTGTAACATATGAAGAAATTACATTTGATGCCTATGGTCCTGGCGGTGTAGCTATGATGATCACGGGTTTAACGGATAATAACAATCGAACAACGGCTGAAATCAAAGCTATTTTGAAGCGTAAAAATGGCAGTTCGGCAGGGGCAGGGGCAACATCATTCCTCTTCACAAAAAAGGGATTTATATCCATCGAGAAAGATAAGATCAGTGAAGATGAAATAATGGAAATCGCCATTGAGGCTGGGGCCGAAGATGTGGATTCAGAAGGTAATTATCATGAAATCACAACTGAGATTAATGATCTGATGGCCGTCAAGGATGCTGTGGATGCAAAAGGGATACCAATGGTTACCGCAGAAATGACGATGATACCAAGCAACTATGTCAAGCTGGAAGGCAATGAGGCGAAACAACTTTTATCTCTCATGGAAGCGTTGGAAGACCATGAGGATGTTCAGAACGTATATGCTAATTTTGATATATCAGATGAAGAATTAGAGCGGATTGCATCAGAAGATAACTAATGCTAATTGTCGGTATTGATCCGGGTACAAGAGCAACAGGTTACGGATTCCTAGAGTCTGATTCTGGCAGTATAAAATTGATTGAAGTTGGAACCATCGAACCCAAAAAAACGGATCCACTTCAGAAGCGTATACTCAAAATTTATACCATTCTTGAAAAACTTATCCAGCAATACCAGCCAGATGTTCTCGTTTTGGAGAAATTATTTGCGCACTACAAACATCCAGCAACATCCGCAGTTATCGGGCATGTTCGGGGTGTTATATGTTTGGTGGCCGCAAAGGAAAAGATAGATCTATCAGAATATAGTGTCAAAAGGATACGTAAGGCCGTGACCGGTAATGGAAACGCGTCTAAAGTGCAAACAAGAAGTGTTGTGTCGCACATACTTTCCGTTGATGAGAAGAAATTGACGCTGGATGCCAGCGATGCTTTGGCCTTGGCGTTGGGATACATATACATGAACAAGTAGTCGATTATGATAGTTAAAATTTCTGGAAAGCTGGTAGAAAAAAAGGAACAATCAGTTGTTTTACAGCTGCAAGGGCTTTATTATGAAGTTATGGTTCCTCAGTCCGTGCTTAAACGGATTGATGAAGGGGATCCAGGCGGTGATGAATTAGAATTAATCACGTATCATTATTTGCAGGTAGGCCAATCCAGCGCGATGCCGATTCTGATTGGATTTCTTAATGAAGTTGAATGTGACTTCTTTCAGCAATTTATAAAAGTATCTGGGATAGGACCGAGAGCGGCTGTTAAAGCGATTAATCGACCTATAAGTGAAATCACGCAGGCGATTGACACAGGTGATGTCAAAATGCTGAAAACCTTACCGGGTATAGGCTTACAGCGGGCCAAAGAGATTGTTGCCAAATTACAGGGTAAGGTCAGTAAATACGGCCTTATTCAGGATCAGGTGCCTGCGACCGTCGAAAGCCGTGATACTCCGGACTGGCAGGACGAAGTGCTGGATGTCTTGATTCAACTTCAATACAAGAAGCCGGAAGCAATGTCGATGATTGAGAAAGCTTTGAATTTGAATGAATCCATCAATACAACTGAAGGTTTGTTAAATGAAATCTACAAACAAAAGGTGAAAAGCTAATGGAAAAAGAAAAGACAGAACCACTTCAATACATCAAAGGTGTTATTGAGGCATTACTTTTTGTGAATGAAAAACCCATTACACTTGACCAGATTAAGAAAGTGCTTGAATCTGTTACACCTACAGAAATAAAAAAAGCAATTGAATCATTAAATGAGGACTATTCAGCACGATCCGGTGGCCTGACCATTGAAGAAATTGCCGGCGGATATCAAATGCTGAGTAACCCATCGTATGTGTCCTATGTCCGCAGTTTTTATAAGACGCGCCATAAAGAAAAATTATCTAAGCCTGCTCTGGAAACCCTGGCTATCATCGCGTACAAACAACCCGTGACCCGATCAGACATAGAGATGATCAGAGGTGTTAATTCAGATGGTGTTGTCGCGCATTTATTAGACAAGGAATTGATAAAAATGGCTGGGCGGAAAGATGTTCCTGGGCGGCCGTTTTTATATGGAACAACCAAACAGTTTCTGGAATATTTTGGATTAAAGTCGCTGGATACATTGCCAAACTTAGAGGAGTTAGAGGTTTTGCAGATCAAGTCTGAGGACATGAATGAATCGGCTGAAGGAGTTCCGCTCAGTGAGCTGCCTGCGAATTCATTGGAAAAACAAAAGCAGGCTGCCATTGCCAAGGCTGAAGAAGAAGCCGCGGACAATCCAATGACGGATGAAATGGCTAATGCCCAATCAGGTGAAGAGCTGAATGCAATTGAAGATTCTGCGGAAGCTGAGTTTGCAGAGACCCAGGAAGAACAATTGCAGGGGGCGACAGCCACGCTGGAAACAGTCGAAACTGAAAATGAAGAGGTTAAAGAGGATGAGTCTAAATAGTTTTCGTAAGAAAATTGATCAGATTGATGCGAAAGTCATTAAGCTCCTGAATGAAAGGGCGGAACTAAGCCAGTCTATTGGAAATAAAAAACTTAAATCCAATACGGGTATTTATGCGCCCCATCGGGAGAAGCAGGTATTTGACAATATTAAAAAATTGAATGAAGGGCCAATGAGCAAAGAAGCCTTTGAAGCGATCTACAGGGAGATTATGTCGAGTTCGTTGGCTCTTGAGAAATCTCTGCAGATTGCACATCTTGGAATCGACGGATCGTATACTCATTTGGCGGCCAATAAAAAGTTCGGATCACAAGTAGGGTATGTGC
>JABDJE010000282.1 GCA_013002625.1 Saprospiraceae bacterium
TACCTATAGTCTGGAACAAAATAATTATACCTCAGACAACAGCTTTACAAATCTTGAGCCTGGCATCTATACCTTGTATTTGATTGACGGCAATGGTTGTGAAAGTTTTTATCCTTTTGAAATTTTAAAAACGGAATCCATAATAATTGATTTGGGACAGGATATCACAATCCCTTACAACAGCACTGTCCAATTAAATGCTGATGTGCAAAATGGCAATCCACCCTACTCCATTCAATGGGTCTCCGATGCGGGGTCAAACTTTTCCTGCCTTGACTCCTGCCTAAATCCGATTGTGTCTAATATTACCAACTCCTTTGTAGCTACAATAATTGTTGAAGATTCGGATGGCTGTATGGGTTCCAGTTCAATTCAAGTTTTTCTCAAGAACCAATACAATCTATATGTACCAGAGGCCTTTAGTCCGAACAATGATCAGGTCAATGATAGATTGGATATTTATGGGGACAGTGAACTTGAAATATTAAGCTTTCAGATATTTAATCGAAGCGGAACTAAGATATATGAATCCAACTCAATGATACAAAACCAAGTGGATACCGGTTGGGATGGCACAATGCGTAATAGTCCAATGGAACAGGGCGCTTATCTATGGCTCATTATTGCACGCCAACCCGATGGTAAAGAAATTAGATTTAGAGGGCAAACATTACTATTAAAATAATATATTATACTATTTTTATATATCTAATTTATTGAATATCAATATAAAAGTAAATATATTATTCATTCTTTTAGTACCGCAGCTTGGGTACTCTCAGGAAATCGCACCATCTTTCAATCCGATGAATCAAGTATATCATCACATTACGCAGCAACTTGATGATTCATCTGATCCACGAATAGGAGTTTCATATAAAAGCGCATGGCAGGGCTTGACCGATCAAATCGGTTTTACGACAATCCAATTAAACGGTGAAGCTCATATTTACACATCAGACATAGATCAATGGATTGCAGGAGCTGTCTTTTTACATGACAACGCATCAACCGGTAAGCTACAGAATAATTTGGTTCAGATCCATGCCCGTTATAGAAGAGTAATTCCAATGTCAAAACAAGCGCATCAGACTTTGCATGTTCAAATGGGTGCAGGGATAAGGATGGGCGGATACAATTTAGATCCCAACGACCTGTGGTTTGGTCGGCAATTCGATATTGCAAATAATACAATAAACACAAACCTATCCTCTGGGGAAAGCACAATTATTGAAAGCACAAATTACTGGAGTGTACTTTTATCTGCTTCTGGGACTTATACATTTGGCAAAAGCCATAAAATATATCTTGGTATATCCGGAGCAAATCTCAATGCGCCTAACATCAGTTTGCTCAACTCAACAGAAGTTCTACCGCGCAGTTATTTTGGGACCCTTCAAATATCATCCGTTCTAAACAAACAGATAATGCAGGATATTCAATTGGCGTATCAACATATCGGCAATCTTCAAAATATTCTCGCAGCTTATAGAATGCATTTTAATATGAATGCCGAAGATTCAAATGTATACGTAGGATTGGGTACAAGACTCGGCAATGGAATTGACCGATGGCAATTAAACTCTATGGCTTTTCTATTTGGTATAAATTTCAGCCCTTTTTCAATAGAATTCAATTATGAGCGCAGTCTGAGTCCATTTTCACAAGGATCCAACGGAGGAAGTACTTTTGAATTAGCGCTTGCCTACCGAATAAGATCGAATTAAATTCTTTTTAAGCTCCAGACAATTTCTATTTTTGGCCGATGATATTTAACGGACTTAGGTTTATACTGGCTTCGATCAGGGCGTTAATCCTCATGATTAGCTTGGTGATATTCATTGCGCCTTACGCCCTGTTAAGTGGAATTTTCTTTCAAAACACACCCGAACGGGCCTACGGCTTAAGACGATTTTATGTCAATATTGCCATTTTTATTTTAGGTATCAGAATTGAAAAAGATGGAAAATTGTACAATGAAAGTTGTCTATATGTCTGTAATCACAGAAGTTTTTCTGACCCCTTGATACTGCTAAAATATCTAGATGCCTATGTTATCGCCAAGGCAGAAGTGGCAGATATGCCATTGATTCATACCGGCGCCAAACTCACAGGAATTATCTATGTAAAAAGAGACAGTAAGGATTCCAGAACTGCAGTAAGACGCACGCTTATCAAAACAATCAAGGAAGATAATTTCAATGTCCTGGTATATCCCGAAGGAACCACTAATCCATTCAAATCAGTTATGGAATACAGGCCAGGTACTTTTCTTGAAGCAGCCAAGCATGGGATTGCTGTAGTACCCGTCGTGTTGGAATACAAACATGAGAAAGATGTATGGTTTAATCGTGGATTGTTTGCACAATTTTTCAGACAATTTGGCCACCCGTTCACGCATACCAAATTATCGGTAGGTCCCATGTTTAAAAATGAGGATGGCATCGCACTAAGAGATGAAGTCTGGCAATGGTCTGAGAACAAGAATCAGGAAATGCATGATGGATGGGGGAGTTATTTTTCAGAGCACGAAAAAATTTAATCTGGTTACAAGAAACAAGGTACAAGTTTCAGGGTTTTGGGCTTTGGCGTTTGGTGTTGGGCCCATATTAATGCCAAGAATTCAATTTGACTTTAGTCTTTCCCCTTAAACTCGAAACTTGAAACTCGAACCAAATGACATTGCAATTATAGCTAGACTATATCAATAGCATTTATTTTTCTATTGCTACAAATTTTAATGAAAGCGAATTCACACAATGTCTTGTGTTTTTTTCAGTGAAGCGTTCCCCTTCAAATACATGCCCCAGATGTCCATCACAATTTGCACATATAATTTCGGTCCTACGTCCGTCGGCGTCTGTTTCTCTTTTGACGGCACCTTCTATTTCATCATCAAATGAAGGCCAACCACAACCGGACTTAAACTTATCCGAAGAACGGTAAAGTGGTGTATCACAT
>JABDJE010000288.1 GCA_013002625.1 Saprospiraceae bacterium
TATATAGCCTGTTCTTAATATGATTAGATAAAAAAATCAGAATTATCCTTTCGATTAATTCTGATTCTTTAAGGGTGTTAAATGTCGCTGTTAAAGAATAACAACTTTCTAAATATAAAACAATTACATATATAAGTCAATCTACTATGTAGACTACTGTTTTTCAATCATCTATAAGGATATTTAAAAAAAGGGACAGTAACATTTCAAATTTTCTCTATTGGGATCAACGAAAATTGTAGAATATTTCTCGTGAATGCGAACCAAATAAGTAATTTTTACGTCTAAATAAAAAATGAATTGATTATGACGACTGCTACGCTTGATCTGGCCAAGGAAAATCTGAATAAATATGGGTTTCTTGATTTAGAAGTTGATCCTACGCTCAACTTGGAAGAGGAAATTGAAAAATTAAAAAAGGAGAAAAATGCCATCATTTTAGCCCACTACTATCAAGAATCCGAGATTCAGGATGTAGCAGATTATGTAGGGGATAGCTTGGGCTTGTCTCAAATGGCCGAAAGCACAGATGCAGACATGATCGTTTTTGCTGGTGTTCATTTTATGGCAGAAACTGCAAAAATTCTTAATCCACATAAAAAGGTAGTACTACCAGATTTAAAAGCTGGTTGTTCATTGGCAGACAGTTGCCCGGCTCCGCTTTTCAAAAAATTTAAAGAAAAATACCCCGACCATGTGGTTGTCAGCTATATAAATTGTACAGCCGAACTCAAGACTTTGACAGATATCTGCTGTACTTCTACCAATGCTGTACATATCATTGAAAGCGTCCCTGAGGATAAGGGTATCATATTCGCACCAGACCGCAACCTTGGAATGTATCTAATGAAAAAAACAGGCCGGGATTTAAAACTTTGGAATGGTACATGCATGGTGCATGAAATTTTTTCAAATGAAAAAATTACCAAACTCCAAATGCAATACCCTGATGCCAAATTTATAGCGCACCCTGAGTGCGAGCCGCACATTCTTGAAAAAGCAGACTTCATTGGGTCAACAAGTGGTCTCTTGCGTTTTACAAAAGAATCTGAAGCTTCTACCTTTATTGTAGCCACCGAATCCGGCATTCTGCATCAGATGGAAAAGCATAGTCCAGATAAAACATTTATCGCAGCGCCACCCAACAACACCTGCGCCTGCAATGAATGTCCCCACATGAAGCGCAATACTATGGAGAAACTATACCTGTCCATGAAATACGAATTGCCGGAAATCATATTACCTGAATGGGTTATCGCTAAAGGAAGAGCATGTATTGACAAAATGCTTGAAATCAGCGAAAAGGCAGGTTTGTAAACTATTTAGCAGCTAAACTCTATTATGGGGTGTTATATTTGATTCATGTACACCCTGAATGTAATGAGAAGCATATTGATATGCGGCTTATGCCTCGCATTGCATATATATGCCAATGCACAATACATTCAAAAAACTACATTGGAATTGAAGGGTGAACCTGTCGACCTTGT
Organism: Saprospiraceae bacterium; assembly: GCA_013002625.1. Taxonomy (GTDB): domain Bacteria; phylum Bacteroidota; class Bacteroidia; order Chitinophagales; family Saprospiraceae; genus RFSX01. The sequence continues at coordinate 1,491 of JABDJE010000288.1, forward strand.
CCATCTTGGCGATAAAAGCGTCCACATAGTAACAAGCTCTTCCATTTATCAATTTTCCAACGGACAAATATTTCATAAGGGGGATCATCCCGCGCTGCTGCAACACAAAGCGTCCTGGACGGATCAAGCCGAGGTATTTATCTATCATGGAGTTCATGATTCGGATTTCAGAATCGATGAAAATATTAATCACCTGCCGCTGGCCTCCGAGTTCGGATCGGGCACTCTACTCTGGAAAGATGATTTCATTCTTCACACAAACCAAGAGATATCCAGATTGTCCAAAGACAGCATAGTTACACTCAGTTCCTATAAACTAGAAAATCCTCAAGACTGGTTATACACAATATACAAGGGCAAGCCCTGTATGGCGCATGAAAGTCAAGGTGTAATGGTTTTTGACTCTGAAAATAATGCTATCCGAAACTTGGATTATACTTGGTTCGGAACTCGACCAACGGCGCTTGCCGGCATAGGAGACAGCTTGTTTGTGGGCTTCAATGGTGGCTATACATTGATATCTAATACATCTGCCCGATCAGTAGCACTCAATCGGCTGATCGGTACTTCACAGGTATTAAAATTTCTTCAAAATGGTCATAAAACATATATTCTAACGCCGGAGAAGATAGTGGTAAATGAGAATAATAACCATTATACCCTCGATGTTAAACTGACAAATGATGATGAATTGGTTGACATCATCGTCGGTACAAATGATGAGTTGATTGTACTTACGAGAAAAGAGTTATGGATTCTTGGATCGAATGATAATCAGGGTTTCCAGAATCTGAGCAATGATGATGCGCTTATTTCTTTATATCATATTAGAGATAGAACTTATTACTCTGAAGGTTCTCGTGTATATAAATACAATCCGTATACAAGGTCATGGATATTAAATCCGAATAAGGTCCCGCCAAAAAAAACAATAACAGATGATGAAGGCAATACGTGCTTGATATTTAATAGTGAAGCACGCTTACTTGACAAAAATGACGCCTCCCTTAAAGCGCGATGGACGATCCCAGATGAAAACATTCTGAATCTCGAAATTACAAATGAAGGAACATTTTTATGCACAGACCAAAACTTGTATCTGGACTTGGCTGATGGTTGGGAAAAAATTAATACGGTTACAGACAGTTTCCTACACGTGATGCTTAACCCGAATGGCATATTTGCGATAAGCACAAAACAAGTCTACCAAATAACGGATGATGGCATGGTCGCACTCGAAGATGTTGGACCTTATAGATTTCTTGAAAATGGCGGTTTCTCAAGTATTGAAGACCATATTTTAATTGGTGCTCAAAACGGCATAGTAGATTTCAATGCACAGACATTGGAATCCCGCCTAATTTATAAAAGAGCCAATATTCTGGACTATTATATAAGCGGGGAGCTGATGTTCATTCTAACTCCAGGGTCATTGATGGCCTATGACAGATCGGCCTTCCTGAATGAAACGCTTGAAATAAAAGGAATTAAGTATTTTGATTCGACGCTCTCCAAAGGGCGGATTGCCAATTTTGATGATGGGCGTATTTGGATCAGCTCCACAAGCGGGATATATCATTATGACCTTGAAGAATTCAATAATTACAAATCCAATACGTTGTTCCTGGACAGGGTGGAAACAGAACAAAAGGGCATTATAGAAATAGGCAATGCAACCCAATTCCACATTACAAAAAATGATTTGCCTTTAAGGCTGTATTATCAACATAAAAGATATCAGGAAGCAGATGATCAATATCGATTCCACATAGGACACAACAAGAATAAAGAGACCCAATGGTCAAAATCGCCAGAAATGGTATTCAATCAAGTCGATGCTGGAACATATTTCATTCAGGCGGAAATGATCGACGGTATAAGCAATATGCGTATTCTTGCGCCTGCGATTCAAATTGAGGTATTTAAACCTACTCAGCTCAGTGGAACTACGGTATTAATTGTAACTTTGGGCGCCATATTTCTGATTTTCCTACTTGTCAGGGGAATTAATAGGAATTAAGTTTAATAAGAATAACAAAACAAAAGCCCAAACCACACCGTTTAGTATCGAATAATTCGTATTCATGTTAAGGCGATTTTTAACAATACTCATATTAGTCCTACCGCTATTTCTACAAGGTCAAAAAGGTCTTGAAGTAGGAGGTGATATAGGTATTGCCTATTACTTCGGTGATCTTAATACAAATTATAATCTATCTCAGCCAGGTTTTGCATTGTCATTGAAAGCCAGACAAAACTTTAATGAAAGGTTGTCCTTTACCGGTGCCTTCCAGATGGGTCAGGTTAAAGCCTCTGATAGCAAATCAAATAATTTTTTTCAACGTACGCGAAACCTGGATTTTCAATCCAATTTTTATGACATAAGTGGTGTCTTCGAATTTAATTTCTTTCCTTATCTGCATGGCAGTCAGGATTATTTTTACACACCTTATTTGTTTGCAGGCTTTTCTGTCATGAAGTTTAATCCTACCACTGAACTCAATGGTGATAAATATAATTTGCGCGATTTTGGCACAGAAGGTCAGTTCTTCGCAAATGAGTATTACCTGGTCAGTGCAGCGTGGGTCTATGGATTTGGTTTTAAATGGGATATCAATAAGGATTGGAGCATCAACGCACAGATTACAGGCAGAAAATTATTTACTGATTATATCGACGATGTCAGTGGCAATTATCCCGACTTCCCGTCATTGGAAAACTTGCGTGGGCCTGTAGCTGTAGAATTATCAGATAGGTCAGAACTTGCAGACTTTGTACAACCCGGAATGCAGAGAGGCAACGGCAAAAACAATGATGTTGTATATATCCTCAGTATTGGAATTATGAGATATTTTGGTCAACTTCAATGTCCGAAAATATCCAAACCTATTCACTAATAAGCCTTAGATGATCCAGCAATACGAATTCCAACTGAGCGCGCGCCCAAGGGGATTTCACATTATTACCCAAGATATATTGCAACAGATCAGCCTACCGGAGAAAGGATTACTCCAACTTTTTATCAAACATACTTCTGCGGGTTTAACAATAAATGAAAATGCTGATCCTGATGTGCTGTTTGATTTCGAAAGCATCTACAACAAATTGGTTCCAGAGAATCTGCCTTTCCTGAAGCATACGATGGAAGGCCCCGATGACATGCCTGCTCATATTAAAGCCAGCATGGTGGGTCATCATGTTTCCATCCCATTCAATGAAAACGGACTTTGTCTGGGCACCTGGCAAGGAATTTATTTATGCGAGTTCCGAAATAATGGAGGCTCTCGTAAACTAGTAGCAACCATAATATCATGATGACACTCATTCTGGAAGGTATTATGCTGGGTTGCCTGCTAGCGGTATCATTGGGTCCCATATTTATTGCACTGACACAAACTTCGATTGAAAAAGGGATATTACCGGGTCTTACTGTTGGCTCTGGTATCTGGATCAGCGATTTTATTTTTGTGTATGTATTCTACAATTTCATCCAAATTCTTAAAGAGACAATAGAATCCGAATCGTTTGTGCTTTGGATGGGTCTTTCAGGTGCTGTTGTTTTATTCGTCTTTGGCTTGGTGCTGCTCATCAAGAAAACCAAATTAGATTATTCGCAACTGCATTTTTCAATGAAAAGCTACATGGGGTTCTGGTTTAAGGGTTTTTTAATCAACACGATTAATCCATTTACCTTTGTATTTTGGATGGGCGTCATATCAACCTATGTCATTGCCCGCGACATCAGTTCAACCGAATCATTGGCTTTTTTGGGTACAATCTTGATTATAATTATCCTGTCTGATACAGGCAAAGTCTATTTAGCCCATGGACTAAAAAAATGGCTCACGCCGAAACATATTGAAAAGGTCTCCAATGTATCAGGTGTTATCCTGATGTTATTTGGTTGTTTTCTGGCATATCGGGTGCTGATCTAGTTACCTGCGTTAAGGGGTCTGTTATACCTCAAGAATCCATTGGTATAAATTGTAGCACAACCATCGCCGCAGAAGTAGCCAGTCAATTCGATACTTTGCTGGCATGAATCCGTATTTCCACAGTCATCGCTCACAAAAAATGTCCTAACTATTATACCATGTCCGTTGTATGTATTTACACCCGTCGTATCATCTTCGTAATACCAATTATACGAGCCCAGGCAGGTATTGTTTATTATAGGCGCACCAGTGAATCCTATGGTAGTGTCTATAGTACAGGTATTATCAAAAGTGATAGTTAGATCATCCGGACAAATAATTTCAGGTGGCACTGTATCAATTACATTGATGGTCTGGACCAACGTACTTGTATTGCTACATTCATCAGCATATACCCAGGTTCTGGTTATTTCAAATTCATTTATACAGGTGATACTAATTGTGTCTTCCTGATAAGATAACTGGGTCACATTGGTACCTGAACATGCGTCCTCAACAGTCGGGTCACTATAGGGTGGTATACTATCACAATCAACTGTAATATCGGGATGAGAAAAGAATTCAGGTCCTGATAAATCAAACAATTGAATGTTTTGAACACAGGTTTGAGTATTCTCACATTGGTCAGTAACAATAAATGTTCTTGTAACAATTAGCGTAGCAGCAGGACAAACATCAGGTACAATTGTATCGATATACATTATTGAAAGAAATCCACAAATATCATTGATAGTTCCACCAAGGTTGATGAATGTATTATTATCAACAGGTGCCAAGGTGTCAGAATAATTCAGCCCCGTTGTGGCAACCGTTACATCATTTTCATCACATCCATCCACACTTAAGTTATCTGGAGGGCAGGTAATCTCAGGATTGGTGAGATCGACAAACTCTAATGATTGTACACAGGTATCCGAATTCCCACAATCATCTGTTACAACAAAAGTTCTTGTAACAACTATAATTGGGTTTGGACAGGTATTATCCGAAATCACATCATAATAACTAATTGTGACATCATTCACTTCTGAAAATGCTCCACCTACATCTATAAATTGTTGCACTGAAATCACTACAGGGAATGTAGAGTAAGGTAAGCCACCTATCACACCATTCACATCTGTAGTATCACAACCTGTGATATCTACTATATCCGGTGGACAAGTAGTTATCACAGGACTCAATGTATCCAAAACCGTTAGTGTTTGTACTTGAGTACTGGTATTTCCACAATCATCAGTAGCAATAAAAGTTCTATATATTAAACCAGTATTACTACAACCAGTCAGGCCTGATGCATCATCAATGTAGCCAATCGCAGGGTTTAGATCGCAATTATCTGTCGCACCCGGAAAGCCAGTATTTGCGATGGTGGTATCAGGATCCGTGGGGTTATCTAAATAGAGGGTAACATCAGAAGGAAAGCTATTAAGTACAGGCGGTACAGTTTCGGGCGCTGCAATATATACTTCGGTATTCCAACATTCAGGTGTGCCGGGCCTGGAGGCAATAATTGAATACAATTCATTGTTCGAAGGCACCACAAATATTCCTGTTGAATTTGTACTCATAGTGTCACCCTGGTTATCCAATAAATCAAATACAATATCTGGACAAACAACATCTGGTGTATAGGTTAATTCTGTTTGACATTCATCTTCACAATCTCCTGTTATTACACCATCCAAAGTAGGATAGACAGTCATTGTCTTCGTTATACTTGTTGTCGCATCACAATCTGTAGGATTTACACCTACTGAATAATCTAAATTAATACCATTGCAATCTGTAACAGCAGCTCCAGTATATGAGAAAATTGGGTCTGCACAGGTTGTGCAACTTAAATAATTCAATGCACTTGAAGGGTTGGCAGACCATACCGCACCCGGACTCGCATAAAACTGAACATCACATTCTTCATTAGTATCTTCTAGTTCAAGGCAGGGTTTAGGTATACCCGTTATATCTAAGCTTATTGTATTAAAATTACCCTCCTTACAAAGGGTGAATATAAATGTAACATCCTCGGCATTAGGCTCCCCCTCACAATACGTCGTCTGATTCGGACAATAGGGGTCACATACCGAAGTTCCATTATTTCTAGAGGAAGGACATCCATTCTGAAGTTCATGGACATCGATAGCACATTGGTTAGGACCATTATATGAAAAATCTAATCCTTCCGTACCTGGAGGT
>JABDJE010000321.1 GCA_013002625.1 Saprospiraceae bacterium
GTTCAGAGTTAAAGTTGGTTTAATACATTCGAAAATCCTAGCCTTAGATAATACTTGTTCTTAAACTCCAAACACCTCGTGTGACTATGCTATTCTGGCTTTATGAGACTTAATCTTCTGCAAAATAAAGATTCTATTCTTAATTATATACGGTAAAAATCATATTAATTAAATATATAATTTGTAGAATATAATTTGGTGGTAATTTTATATGCTAATTCAGCAGAGCAGGCGTCTTATCTTCTATTACCAGACGCCATCCTGTCTTATCGAATATCGTTGACAAGAGTTCAGTCAATGTTTCCTTTTGTGCTTCTGCTTCCTCAAACAAAGGACCTTGTCTTATAAGGTCAATTATAAATTCTTTTGCCTTATCATTCAGAGTAGTCAGTTCATCGGCGCCGAAAGAATTAAATACCCCTTCCTGAATATTATAATAATCCAGATCATGGTCCACTGAAAGTATTTCAGGATCGGGAAAGGATTTTATTCTTATTGTTCTTAAATCCTCCTGGATAATAAATTCTACATTTTCAAAGTCATAGCCCACAGAAACTTTTGCTTTAACACGAATCAAAGCTTGTTTTCTTAAAAATGGTAAATCCCAATAATTATATTGTTTGTAATTATAGATCTCAGAGACATGCCCCTCTACTGCTACGAGCTTAAAAACGCGCGCCACTTCTTCCAATAACACTTCGGATGAGCTTGTTTCATATGACTTAAAAAGGCGAGATGAGTTATACCACATAAACCCCATGATTGCAATAATGAGGCACAGGATAATTATTATGAGATAAGATTTTTTCATGATTTCAACTTCACATGATAACAAAATGCCCAAACTATAGAATAGGTATTTAAAGTTACAACGTTACAGGCTAAGTATAAAATTGCTTTGACAAGATGAATAAATGAGCACCTCATATTAGAATTATTTATAATTTGTGTTCTCGATGAGTCTGAAAAATAAAAGCACCAAGATAATTGGCATCGATCCCGGAACTAATATTCTTGGATATGCAATTCTGGAATTGGATGGTAAAAATCCGAAGGTGCAAGATATTGGTGTTTTAAAACTGGAGAGTTTTAAGAACCATCAAACAAAACTCAAAGAGATATTCCTTCAACTGCAGGAGATCATTGAAACATATCTACCTAATCAAATGGCCATTGAAGCGCCATTTTACGGCAAGAATGTACAATCTATGTTAAAGTTAGGACGTGCTCAGGGGGTCGCAATGGCCGCTGCTATGACCATGGGATTGGATATTATTGAATACAGTCCCAAAAAGATAAAGCAATCCATTACTGGGAATGGGAATGCATCAAAAGAACAGGTTGCAGCCATGTTGAATCACATGCTTACTTTTAAAATAAACGAACATTATCTGGATGCTACCGACGCACTGGCTGTAGCGGTATGCCATCAACATCAAATTTCAAATGGGGGAATAGGCGGAACGAAGACCAACAGTTGGAAAAAGTTTTTAAAAGATAATCCTAATCGAATCAGATAGCCTGAGCAATTGCATTTGCAATCTCTTCGAAAGATGCCTTTGACAATTTCATTTTAGGCTGTGCAAAGTTCATATCTTCTATGCCATTTATGGGAATAAGATGGATATGAGCATGCGGGACCTCAAGACCTATTACGGTTACGCCAATTCGTTCACATGGTACTACTTTCTCAATCGCTTTAGCCACCTTCTTCGAAAACAGATGTAAGTTTTTCAATTGTTCATCCTCCAAGTCAAAAATATAATCCACCTCCTGTTTTGGTACGACCAGAGTATGGCCTTTGCGCAGTGGATTAATATCCAGAAAAGCAAAGCAATGCTCATCCTCTGCAACTTTATAGCAGGGAATTTCGCCTGCAATTACCCTGGAAAATATAGAGGCCATTATTAGATTGAAATTTCGAGTATTTCAAATTCGATGATACCCCCCGGTGTTTCAATCTGCGCTTTCTCTCCTACCTCTTTTCCCAATAAGCCTTGACCTATAGGTGAATTAACCGATATTTTTTTCTCTTTGAGATTCGCTTCTGCAGCTGAAACCAGTTTGTATGTAATCTCTTTATTGACTTTTAAATTTTTCAGACGCACATTTGACAGGATTGTAACCTTTGATGTATCCAGTTCATCTTCACTGATTATTCTGGCATTGGAAAGGGCTTTTTCCAGTTCGTTAATTTTTGCTTCCAGCAAACCCTGCGCATCTTTGGCAGCATCATATTCTGCATTCTCAGACAAATCGCCTTTTTCTCTGGCTTCTGCAATAGCTTGAGCAGCTTCCGATCTTCCTTCAGTTTTTAATACATCAATTTCTGCTTTTAGCTTATTATATCCCTCTTGTGTCATATATGAATATTCAGACATAATACCTTATTTTTCTGTTTTTGATAATAAACAAAAACGCCTCTGTCATTAGACAGAAACGCCTTTATTTTATAATAAAAGTAATAATTTCTTAAAAAAGTTTCCTAGAACAGCAGTCGTACAGAGAAATTGTGTGAACCTCTAAACGGGTTTGTAGCTCTATATCCGTAGTCAATTCCAATCTTGCTGCTTCCTCCTGCACTAAATGGCAGGAGTACAGAAACACCACCACTTAAGCCAGAATAAACGTTTTGTACAGCATCTCCTGATGCACCCAAATCTGCTTTATATCCACCACGAATAGTGATCATATCATTATACATGAACTCTGCTCCTGCACCCAATTGATCTCTTGAAAATGCATTAGAGGTGAAGTTTGTCAAAGTTCTGAATGTCATTTTATCAGTAATAATAAAATCATAGCTCATTCCGATATTAAGTACGGAAGGCAATTCAAAATTTTCTGCGCGTTGATCATAGGTTAATAAGTATTGAGCAGTACCTTCTGGATTGTCTCCTTGAAACGAAAGGCCTTCACCACCAAACTTCATTGGGGAGCCCACATTTCTCAATGAGATTCCTAATTTGAAGTTATCATTTTCACCTGTCACATACTGCACACCAGCATCGATCGCAAAACCAAATGCACTTACATTTGGAAGTGATTCAGACACACCCCTTACCAATAATCCTACAGATATTTTATTCTCGTAAGTATAGGAGTATCCTAATCCAATGTTGAAAAATGAAGGTGAAAAAGTACCTCCATCTCCCTCTGGATTTGAAGTAGTCGTTCTCGCAATATCACCAAAGTCAACGGACATCAGGCTGATACCGAAAGCGGAACTTTTACCGACACGTGTTGCATAGCCTAATGCATTCAGCTTAAGTGTTGACCCTTCATACAATCTTGTATTAGCGAATACCAACTCGCTGCCTTCAATTCGAGATAGGCCTGCAATATTTAATCGCATCGCTTCAAGACCTGAAATTGAAGAGGTGTTCATTGTATGAATACCTGCACTACCCGCCCATGGGTTAAGCAATAACTCTGCTGCACCTGCTTCACCTTGTCTGTCAGGATTACCTGCAAAAGCACTTGTTGCAAAGAACAATATGGATAAAAATCCTATGCTGAGTTTATTCAAAGTTTTCATCTGTTTCTAGTTATTAGCTTCTACAATTTTATAATCCTGATGGATCGAATTTTCTATTAATCGCAAATAGTTTTAAGGTTCTTTCTTCCCCTAAGTCGGGTGCTACGACATGAACCAGGTAAACGCCACTTGCAACAGGAATCCCTGCGCTATTCTCTATATCCCACTCTATGTCTGGTAAAATCTGATTGTTCTGGATTCCTCTGTTTGCACCAGTTGCTTTAACCGCTCTTTCATCACGGTTAAATTGCTTAATAAATTTACCGTCTAAGGAATAAATGGTCACCGTTGCACGCGCTGGTAAATTTGTGATTTTTACAACCTTGCTGAACTGAGATGTCTCATATGCGGAATACGCATAGTATGGGTTCGGCACAAGATTTACATTGGCCAATGCGCCCTCATACTCATCCTGTGATAATTCTTCAGCTTCTCTTCCTTCAATTGTAAACTCATATTTAGGTAATTCACCTACAGTTCTGCAAGAGTTTGGCGATTGAATGTTAAATGAAGTCTCAAGGTTATATGGATTTTCTACTCTTAATTTAACCGTAAGATCATTTGGAACAGAACCTTCAGAATAAGGCAACATAGACTGCCCATCTGGCAATAGTGCCATAGACGCCCAGGTGATCGCCTTACCAACATCGATCTTACCGAATAAGTTATTTGAAGAATTTAATTTACCATACATGTCTTCGCAACCGTCATATTCCTGACGCGTTACATATACGATATGACCGCCACCAACAATAAAGTTGTCAGGCGTATCACCTGCTGCAACAATATTATCTTCTACTCTGAACAATTGATCGTTAGGATTGAATTCCATATCATCACCAATGGCAGGAATGCCAGGGTTTCTGCTTGCATATCCTTCATTGAATACTGAATTCTCACCGAAGAAAATATTAAGTCGCTTACCAGTTTCCACATCTACTGCATAGCCTGGGAAGTAACTTATTCCCACGGTGCCATCGTTCAATGGATTGCCATCCTTATCAATAGAAGGAGATTGTCTTAGATCAAACATATCAGCACCACCAACAGTTTGATTGAAAGAAAGGTAATCCTCATTGGCAGTTTCAACTACTATACATCTAGACCACTTGGATTTATCTGAAGTGAAAATAATATCAACATTGTTCAAGTTGAATATTCCATTCTTACCACCATCGCGAAGGAATTCGTGACTATTTGAAACTTTCCAAGCTGGTGTTATATAATATGAAAAAGGTTCGGATGGATCTGCAGGTTCTGCCGACGCCAGTATGAATGGATAGAAGAATCCATCACCCAATGTAGAGAACCTTTGATCAGGGTCCTGACCTTCGTCTGTTTCTTCAGAACTTGTTTTCAAGAAATTGAAGACTGTACTGTTAAATCCGATACCATATCCAGCTGCATTATCTCGCATTGCACCATACCACTGCTCTCCTTCAGGATCTGCATACTCAAGGAATGCTGCCAATGCGCCATTGTTATCTGCTGATGTGGCACCCGGTTCTTCCGTTTGACCAATCGAAACAGAAAAACCATATTGAGGAATCAGTTGTTCATTCAAGGCATCGATGGATTGTTCAGAAGCTAAAGTGAAACCACTGTTAATATCTGTCAATACCCATTCAACACCAGGTTCAAGACCACACGTTGATCCACCGACGTGATTACCCTGAAGTTCAAGCTGGAACGTACCATCTTTAACTTCAAGTGGGTTGTAAATTTGTACATCAATTGGGCCTGCACCGATTTTATAATCGATTCTACCATCGAATGTACCATCCAGTATTTTATCATACATCTCTTCTTCCATATCCAGAAGATTGCCACCAACACCAACACCAGATATTCTTG
>JABDJE010000327.1 GCA_013002625.1 Saprospiraceae bacterium
AAGTTTATGGTAAGGGATAAGGAATTATCAATCCAAACGCATACAGAGTCTTTGTCACATACTCAGATTCCCAAGGTGGCCCTTCCCAAGTATTCAGCCTGGGGAGATGTATTAAGATGGTGTCTGCAAGAAAATGTGCCTGGTTCTTTTCCATATACTTCAGGCTTATATCCATTTAAAAGGCAGGGCGAAGATCCCACACGCATGTTTGCGGGTGAAGGCGGTCCGGAAAGAACAAACAAACGATTTCATTATGTGAGTTTGGACCAGCCTGCCAAACGTTTGTCTACCGCATTTGATTCAGTGACCCTGTATGGACATGACCCAGACCACAGACCTGATATCTATGGTAAGATTGGCAATGCAGGTGTGTCGGTATGCTGTCTTGATGATGCTAAAAAGCTCTATTCAGGTTTCAATCTGGCTGATCCGAAGACATCTGTAAGCATGACCATTAATGGTCCTGCACCTATGTTGTTGTCATTCTTCATGAATGCCGCCATCGACCAACAATGTGAATTGTACATCAAGGAACAAGGCATTGAGTCCGAAATTGAGAAAAAAATTGAAGCCATTTATAAAGAAAAAGGACTAGAAAGGCCTAGATACAATGGTGAATTGCCAGAAGGTAATGACGGATTGGGACTGATGTTACTCGGTGTAACCGGCGACCAGGTGTTACCTGCTGAAGTCTATAATAAAATTAGGACAAGAACATTATCTCAAGTACGTGGTACCGTTCAGGCAGACATCCTTAAGGAAGATCAGGCTCAAAATACCTGTATATTCTCAACAGAGTTTGCACTGCGCCTGATGGGTGATGTCCAAGAGTATTTTATCGATCACAATGTCAGAAACTTTTACTCCGTATCTATTTCGGGATATCATATCGCGGAGGCGGGTGCCAATCCAATTTCTCAATTGGCATTCACATTGGCCAACGGGTTCACCTATGTTGAGTACTATCTGTCAAGAGGAATGGACATCAATAGATTTGGTCCAAACCTATCCTTCTTCTTTTCAAATGGGATTGATCCAGAATATGCAGTTATTGGACGTGTGGCCAGACGTATTTGGGCGAAAGCCCTAAAGCACAAATATGGTGCTGATCCGCGAGCTCAGATGTTAAAATATCACATTCAGACCTCAGGCCGGTCATTGCATGCACAGGAAATTGATTTCAATGATATCAGAACGACCTTACAAGCGCTGTATGCCATCTATGATAACTGTAATTCATTGCACACAAATGCCTATGATGAAGCCATTACAACTCCAACTGAGGGTTCAGTCCGACGGGCGATGGCCATTCAACTTATCATTAACAAAGAATTAGGACTGGCTAAAAATGAAAATCCAATACAAGGTTCATTTATTATCGAAGAGCTAACCGATCTTGTCGAGGAAGCAGTGTTGCTGGAGTTTGATAGGATTACTGAGCGAGGTGGCGTTCTTGGAGCGATGGAAACCATGTACCAACGAAGCAAGATTCAGGAAGAAAGCATGTATTACGAGCATTTGAAGCACAGCGGCGAATATCCGATAATCGGTGTTAATACATTTCTAAGTTCGAAAGGATCACCAACAATAATCCCTGATGAAGTCATAAGAGCTACGGAAGATGAAAAACAGTTTCAAATTAATACGGTAAGTAATCTTCAGACTAAAAATTCTGAAAAAGCAAATGCGCTTTTACGAGATCTTCAAAAAACAGCGATACACAATGACAATATTTTTGATGCATTGATGGAAGTGAGTAAATACTGTTCTTTGGGTCAGATTACCAAGGCCTTGTTCGAGGTTGGGGGTCAGTATAGAAGAAATATGTAGGATTTTAGGATTAAGTTTGAAACTTAATCCTAATTCTTCCATATTAATGCTATTTCTTAATTATAAATGCTGATTCCTCTACCCTGTTCCTAAGCATCTAATGCATTGCAAAGCCTCTGGAATATTTCGTCAATACTCCCTACCCCGTCAATGGATTGAGATATATTTTTTTGGGCATAATAATCATATACCTGGGAAGTCTTGGCGTTATATTCTACAATACGTTTACGAATAACTTCTTCATTGGCATCATCAGGTCTACCGGATGTCTTGCCTCTTTCAAGTAATCTATTAACTATTTCATTATCGTCAACATCAAGCGCAAGCAAATGGGTAACAGATGTATTTCTGGATTTAAAGAATGCATCCAATGCTTCAGACTGTGCAATTGTTCTTGGGAACCCATCAAGGATATAGCCTTTTTGATTATTGGTCTCGTCAACACGATTTTCGAGCATCCCTATAGTAACTTCATCAGGGACAAGTATACCCTGATCCATATATTCCTGGGCTTTCAGACCAAGCGGTGTTTTATTGCTAATCTCGTGGCGGAATAAATCACCTGTAGAAATATGTGTAAGTCCATATTTTTCAACGAGCATGTTTGCCTGCGTTCCTTTTCCTGAGCCGGGAGGGCCAAATAGTATAAGATTTATCATGGGTAATTTCTTTTTAATGGATGTATCCCTTGTAAATAAAGATCGCACAAATTTAAATAAAGACTCAAGCATAATCTATAGTATTCTCTTTGCAAAAACGATTTTTGACTTCCAATAGTTTGATGCAAGAATATCCTGCATGATTACCCCAGAGGAGCTTGTGGAATGTATAACAACCATATTGCCATCGGTGCCATCAACAACCATAGCCACATGATTAATTTTTCCTTTAGGGGTTAATTTGAAAAATACAAGATCTCCAATCTCGAGTTCGTCTGTTTTGACCGATTTACCCATTTTGCTCTGTTCAGCTGAGCTTCTGTTAAGAGGCACATTAAGGACGGTCTTGTAGATATAGGATGTAAAGCCAGAACAATCGAAGCCATTTGGAGAAGATCCCCCGTATTTATATGGACTACCGATTAAATTTATAGCTGTCCGACGCAACGCTTTCTGATCTGTCGAGGTATTGGAAGTAGAGATTGTGTCTCCGGGAATGCCTGTTTTATCTACTGCTGCAACAGATGTGCACGAAGAAAAAAGTAGAATTATAAAAAAGCGGTGCAGCATTTTCGAAGTTTAATCGTTCTTATTACTAGGGAAAAGAATTTTTAGGTTAGTTAATATTCATTCGAAAAGAGCCCGCAATGCACAGGCAGAGCGGGCTTTTTTCATACAAATAAAAATCGGATATATCTTAAGCTTCTTCAGCAGGAGCTTCTTCTGTAGCACCTTCAACAGGAACTTCTTCACCTTCTCCAACCTTCTCTGCTTCAGCAGCTGCACTTTTAAGAGCTCTTGGTGTTTCAACTGAAGCAACTGGTATATTGGAATTTACCATGATTTCCATGTTCTCATTGGCTTCAATGTCTTTTACTTTAACCGCAAATCCCAATTCCAAGTTTGAAATGTCAATGAATAGCTCATCTACAAGATGTTCAGGATCAACTTTTACTTTAACTCTTCGAAGGGATTGCATAAGCTTACCACCTGATTTTACACCTGGTGAAACGCCTTTAAATCTGATAGGAATTTCAACTTTTACCTTTCTACCACTTTCAATTGCAAGGAAGTCAACATGCTCAATATTATCCGTTATTGGATGCCACTGAATGCTTTTAATAATGCATTTGTACTTTTGACCATCTAAATCAACCTCACCTAATTTGAAGTCTGGCGTGAATATCAATCCTTTGATATCATTTTGTGTTACTGAGAAATGTTCAAGCGTATCGCCACCATACATAACAGCTGGAATACGACCTTCATTTCTTAATGCTGAAGCTTTTGCGCTTACATCTCTCTTAATACCTGTAAATGATACTGTGTTCATTTTTCTTTATTTCAATTTCAAAAAGGAGTGCAAAGATAAAAATTATTTAGTAAGGAATGCAAGATTATTTCTCAACAAATAATGCAGCAATCGACTTAAATTCGTGTGTATTTCGAATTGCTCTTGCAAAAAGCTTTGCACACGACAGCACAGTTATCTTATCCGATTCACGTTTTAACGGTATTGTATCCGTAACATAAACCTCTGAAAGCACTGAATTTTCTATATTATCATAGGCTTTACCACTCAAAACAGCATGTGTTGCCAAAGCCCTTACACTATTTGCCCCTTTGTCAAGAATCGCTTGTGCCGCTTTACACAATGTGCCCGCCGTATCAGCCATATCATCCACCAAAATCACATCAGCCCCCTCAACATCTCCGATAACGGTCATACTTTCTACCCTATTTGCAACTTTTCTGACCTTATCACATATAACAAGGTCGCGTTCAAAGTACTTGGCATAGCTTCTTGCGCGCTTCACACCGCCTACATCCGGAGATGCAAAAACAACATTGGACAAGTCCTTTTGTGCCAAGAAAGGCATAAAAATGGCTTCTCCTTTGAGATGATCTACTGGAATATCAAAAAACCCCTGAATCTGATCGGCGTGTAGATCCATGGTAACTATTCTGTCTGCACCTGCAGCCTGAAGAAGATTTGCTATCAATTTTGCAGAAATAGGGACCCTGGGTTTGTCTTTTCTATCCTGACGTGCATATCCAAAATAAGGCATAACAGCCGTGATATAACCTGCACTGGCACGTTTTGCACCATCTATCATCAACAACATCTCCATTAAGTTATCGGCCGGTGCTATCGTGGATGAAATAAAAAAGACATAGGAGCCTCTTACCGATTCGTTGATGATGGGTTGCATTTCACCATCGCTGAATTTTTTTATTTCAATTTCTCCCAGCGGGTAGCCATAGTAGTCTGAGATTTTTTCTGCCAGGTTACGTGATTCCGTCCCTGAGAATAGTTTTACATCTATCATCAATCAGTGTTGTGCTGCGAAAATAATATTAATAGTTTATTTAGAATTCCCTGACGTTAAAATATCTTGCACTACGATCAATGGAAAATTCTAAGTCTGCTTCGACATACCTTGCCTGGTTTTTACTCATCTTGCTCAGTTTAGTCTGGGGCAGTTCATTTATTTTAATTAAAAAAGCATTAATCGCCTTTACGCCCATGCAGGTAGGTGCTGGAAGGATCGTATTTGCATTCCTGGCATTCCTCCCATTCTTTTTGCGTCATATACGTCGGATCGATTGGTCAAAATTCAAATGGTTTGCGGTAGTGGGATTATGCGGAAGTGGATTTCCAGCATTTTTATTTGCCATTGCCCAGACCAATATTGATTCCAGTATTGCCGGTGTGCTGAATAGCCTTACGCCAATATTCACTTTTGTACTGGCAGTTTTAATATTTAAACATGCTTTTTCTTCCAAGCAACTGGCCGGTGTTGTCATTGGGTTCCTAGGTGTCCTATGTATATTTTTCACCAATCAGCAAGAAAGCACAACATTTGCGCCTGCCTTTGCCCTTTTGATTATTGTTGCTACGCTCATGTATGCTATAAGTGCCAATACGGTAGGCCGGTTTTTAAAATCTGTCGATCCATTGATTATAAGCACAGTATCATTCGTCTTAATTGGCCCATTTGTACTAATATACCTATTAGGCTCTGGATTCGTGGCTCAGATGACTTCTCATGAGGCTGGACTTTCTTCTACTGTAGCTTTATTGATTCTATCCTTGGTGGGCACTTTCGGTGCAAATATTTTATTCTTCAAACTCGTTCAACTTACTGATGCCGTTTTTTCATCTTCTGTAAGTTTTATCATTCCGCTTGTCGCTTTATTTTGGGGATACATCGACGGCGAACACTTAAGCTTGTTACATTTTATTTCACTGCTATTGATACTCTTTGGCGTCTTGCTGATCAAAAGGTCCACACAAAAACAATTACTAAAATCCTAGCGATACCATTCTCGATATTGTTGGTAAGCGGCCGCAGTACCTTCGATATACACTTGTGCCTGTTCAGGCGAAACCGCTTTGAGTTTACGCGCTGGTGTACCAGCATAAATATATCCAGATTCTAAATGGGTGCCTGATGTTACCAATGCGCCGGCCGCAATTATGCAGCCTGAAGGTACGATCACATCATCCAGAATAATGGCACCCATTCCTATGAGTACTTTGGATTCGATTTGGCACCCATGGATGATTGCGCGGTGCCCAATACTTACATTATCGCCAATGAGGGTGTCGCCTCTGCCTTTTGTGCCATGGACCATTGTCAAATCCTGAATATTTACATTTTTGCCAATCCTGATTTTATTGACATCTCCACGAATAACCACACCATACCAGATACTTGACCCACTTCCAATATTAACATCGCCGCTTATGACCACATTCTCTGCGACCCATGCATCTGCGTCAATCCATGGGTGGACGCCATTAACTTCTATTAAAGATGCCATAATTAAATACTAAGAGGTGTCAAGGTATATCCGGCTGTTTGAAGTAATTCCAGTACGCCGTCCTTACCTGCAAGGTGGCCGGCACCCACTGCAAAGAAAACAGTGCCTTCTTTCATCATTTGACCCATTATCGGGATCCAGTTTTTATTGCGCTGATACAACAACAAATCTTCATAGCCCCCTACACCTCCTGGTTCATCCATTGACTCTATCATATCATTGATACGCTGCTCCTGATACATTTTTTCCATTTCAACAAAAACGTCATTTCCTACATCACTCATCTTTATTGATTCGAGTAACATGTCCGCTTGAGACTGATAAGGAATTGAATCAAACATACTCATTTGAAACTCCATGCTCTCCAGGCCACTGACATCCTTACTCGATTGTTTTGCCAATTCATACAGCTCCATTTCATAAGACTTTACACTAGAGTCGCCACCCAATCCAGCGGTCATATCAATTTCACCACTGGCAAATACAGTTAAAAACATGGGCTTAATCCTTTCTAAAAAGAATAAGGGAATCCCCATATCATCAAAATGACTGCTTACAATTTTATAGTCTTCTTCACTATAAAAATCAGATAACCGTTGGTTGTCTTTCATAAAGGCCTTGCTCAGCAATCCCATCTGAGCGGATATGTCAAACATGTCATCCATATCAATCTCAAAAACGATTTTCTCTGCTTCATCAAAAGCGGCAAGGGTGCCCTTAGGCCAGAAAAATTTATCGCCTTCGATAAGGTGTATGGTCCCATATAAGTATGACGGTTCGGTCAATCCCTGCCCTTCAATTTTCCATAGTAAGGCATTTTCAAATTGGGGTACATCGTTCTTAGTTGTTGGAACCTTATCTGTGGTTTTGCACGATACAACAAAGAGTACAAACGCCAGCGCAAATATGCACTGGATAATTTTATTCAAATGTAAATTGTGATTATCTGACATTTCTAATTTTAAATATTTCGTTTAATAAAATGGCGCCTGCAACAGAGACATTCAAGGATTCCACCTTTTCGGTTCCTTCGATTCTGATGAAAACATCAGCCAGTTCTGCAATTTCCCTTACAACACCTTTCTCTTCTGAACCCAAAATAAGGGCCAATGGTTCTGAAAAAATTGTTTCGTGTCCCTGCGAGGTACCCTTCCCATCTGCTACAGCAATCTTAAGTCCACAATCTTTTAGATATTGAACGGATTTGGTGAGACTAATTTCGCGACAAACCGTAATATCATTTAAGGCACCAGCTGAGGATTTGTAGGCAAAGCTATTGAACCTTGCCGTTCGTTTGATCGATACGAGTATAGCGTCCACCCCAAACCAAACCGCTGATCGCGCCAGGGCTCCAATATTCCGCACATCTTCAACACCATCCAGAACGAGAATAAGTGGTGTTTTTCCCGATTCAAATATATGAGGTAATACATCTTCGATGCTTAGATAATCGACCAATGGCATCAATGCAACAAGGCCCTGATGGTTTGAATTTTTAACAAGGGAATTCAGCTTGGCTTTTGGCACATACTGCAAAGGGATTTTAAGCGATCTTGTCATTCTTCGGACATCTTGCTCCAATTCACCTTTTAAGTTGTTGTCAATCCACACCTTTTCAAGTGCTCTGGATGCATTTAAGGCATCAATTACCGGTTTACGGCCTATTATAAATGTGTCTTTTACCTCCATAAGTGCCTAAAAATAATTCAATTGTCATATAGATTTAGAACCTCATTCATTTAAAACTTATTATATATTATATATTTGGACTTTCACAAAAAAGAACCTTTGTAAAATGAAAAAAATCAGTTTGTTGTTTGGACTTTTCGTCCTACCTATATTCTTATTTTGTCAAAATACACAAAAGGAAGGTATAGGCCTTGAATTTGCACAAACCCATTTATTGGAATTGGGCGTATCTGGAGAAGATATCCAGGATATGATCATAACGGATCATTATACCTCCAGACACAATGGTGTTACACACATTTATTATAATCAGGCATATAAAGGCATTCCTGTGCACAATGCCCTATTCAATGTCAATATTTCAAAAGACAATGAAGTCTTCCACTATGGAAACAGACTTTATCCTGCTTTAGAATCCAAGATTAAAGGAGAAACACCTCAGATCAATCCAGTTGATGCGCTTGCTGTACAACTTAATGAAGTCGGATTGGGCAAGAAAGAAATTCCTCAATTACTTAAACGTGAATCAGATACCAAATTTGTTTTCGCTGCAGCTGATTACAGCGAGGGTAATATTAGTGTTGATTTGAAGTATTATCCTCAAGGTGATGATCTGGTACTCGCCTATGAAGTGAAGTTGTTGGAGAAAGAAAATCCCAACTACTGGCATACTGTAGTAAATGCCGTAACGGGAGAAATCATTAACCATAAAGATGAAACATTATATTGTTCATTTCATGATGATGCTTTTCATAATCATGACAGAACATGTTTGCATGCTCCCAAAGCAAACAATCTGAAAGCGCCCGTTGAAGAGGCAGTTTCCGGTTCATACAGAGTTTATGCACTTCCAGCCGAGAGTCCTATTCATGGTTCACATGAACTTGTGGTTAATCCGCATGATCCTATAGCCTCTCCATTCGGATGGCATGATATTGATGGAGCAGATGGTCCAGAATATACGATTACAAGAGGGAATAATGTACACGCATTCCGAGATGCTGATGATACAGGTATATCTTCTGGTGACGAGCCAGATGGTGGTATTGATTTGGTATTCGATTTTCCACATAATCAAATGGAAGAGCCTGATTCAAGTATAGCTGCAGACATCACAAACCTGTTCTACATGAACAACATGATGCATGATATAGCATACAAATTTGGGTTTGATGAGGTTTCTGGTAATTTCCAGAGTAATAACTACGGCAATGGCGGGCAGCCAGGTGATCATGTGAATGCGCAGGGTCAGGATGGCGCTAATTTGTTGGATGGTGACCATCTCAACAACGCTAACTTTGCAACACCAAGCGACGGTTCAAGTGGAAGAATGCAAATGTATTACTGGTCGATCACCCAAAGCTCAACCTTTATAAACGAGCCAGCTGAACTGGCTGGTGGCCTGGAAGTCGTAGTACCCAATGCAACCGATTGGGGCTTTGTATATTCAACGCAGTTTTCCCAACTAGATATTACGAAGCCCGTTGTGGTTGTAGATGATGGCAGTGGCAATGGTGCTTCCAGAGGGTGCGGTGATCTTATTAATGGTGATGAAATCAATGGTAACATTGCACTCATCGACAGAGGAATATGTCAGTTTGGAACCAAATCACTAAATGCTCAAAATGCTGGCGCAGTAGCCGTATTGATTTGCAACGTGCCGGGTGTAAATGGGGGTGACGGAGAAGAAGGCGTAAGTATGAGTGGAGGCGTGGATGGTGCCCAAGTGACCATTCCAGCATTATTTATGAAGTATTCAGACTGTGTAAGAATAAAAGCATCGATCGATGCAGGCGTACCTGTTATAATTAATATAAACGAAAGAGATCAGGGGCTTCCTGATTATTACAGCAGCTCATTTGACAATGGCGTTGTGGCCCATGAATATGGTCATGGCATTTCTACAAGATTAACAGGTGGTCCATCTACAAGCGGTTGTCTGGGTAATGAAGAACAAATGGGTGAAGGATGGTCAGATTACTTTGGCCTGATTACAAGTGTGGAGCCTGGTGACCTTGGGTCAGATAGAAGAGGTATTGGAAATTATGTTGATGGTACAACGGTGAACGGTCGTGGTATTAGAAGATTTCCATATTCTACAGATATGAATATCAATCCACAAACACTCAATGATATCTTTGGTCAGGGTGTGCATGCTACCGGTGAAGTCTGGGCGGGTGTACTCTGGGACCTTTACTGGGCATTTGTTGATGCCTATGGTTATGATGAAGATTTGAATAATACAGAATCCGGCAACTTCAAAGCTGTTCAATTGGTATTCGATGGTATGAAATTTCAACCTTGCGGCCCTGGATTTTTGGATGGTAGAGATGCTATTCTCATGGCGGATCAGATAAACTATAATGGTGAGAACCAATGTTTAATCTGGGAAATATTTGCAAGGAGGGGAATGGGTTTTTATGCCGATCAAAATGACCCCGATTCAAATACGGATAATGTAGAAGATTACGAACCGCTTCCAACTTGTATCAAGGAATTAAAGATTCGTAAATCTATTTCAAATGTATTTGTACCAGGTGAAGAAGCGGAAGTTGTGCTTTCATTTGCAAATCATACGGAAAGCATGGAATCCAATGTCAGAATAACAGATGACCTTCCTGAAAATACGGTGTTTGTCAGTCACGATTCAGAATATGACTTTGAGATCGTGGGCAACACAATTGTGTTTGAAATAGGAGATATGCCATCTATTACAGAAGATACAATCAGATATATTGTTCAACCTGATCCAAGTGTAAGTTCAGCAATCCTGTAT
>JABDJE010000330.1 GCA_013002625.1 Saprospiraceae bacterium
CCGCATATTGTGTCGGTTTACGGAACTGTTATGCCTGTAAAAGCAATTTGTACCGAAGCAAGGCGGCGCGGAATTTTTACGGTCTTGGATGGTGCCCAATGCGTGGGGCAAATTGACGTTGATGTTAAAGATATTGGCTGTGATGCCTATTATTCGAGTCTGCATAAATGGCTGTTGTCACCGCCTGGCAGCGGACTGCTTTATATCAATAAAGATAAGGTGGGATCGATCTGGTCGACCCTGGCCAGTTACAACTGGGACAACCAGGAAGATCATGGGTTCAGGCTGATGCAATACGGTACAGGGAACCCGGCACTGATGGCAGGTTATGATGCTTCGGTTGATTTTTTCAATACGATAGGGAAGGAGCGCTGGTTGGGCCGAATCAAGGAATTAGGAACTTATTTGAGAGCAGGATTAAAAGACATGTCGCATGTGACCATTGCATCCTCAACCAATGAAGACATGGCGGCTGGTATTACCACCTATTCTGTCAATGGATTAACAGGACCTGAATTACAGAAGACCCTATGGGACAAAGAACGGCTGCAACCGCGATCGGTGGGTAAAGATTTATTGCGGCATTCGGTACATATCTACAACTCCAAGGAGGAGATTGACAGGGCATTGAAAGTGATTCGTGGATTAAGGCAATAGGAAGTCACAAAAAATTGAATATCAATACTTTAACATAAGTTTTAAGTAGTACGAGGAATTTAAACTATCTTTGCAGTATTATTGAGTTGAATAGCTTTCCTTTTTTTAATTTTCCCGATTTTAATCAGACTTTTGCTTTTTTCAATTTTATATAGACGCAATGCAATTATCATTGCCTGATGTGTCACATAGGCTTCAAAAGCTTTTTCATTCGATTAAGAATCAAACAACAACGTTCTTAATGGAGATGACATCTGATTTTGAAGAAGCATAAATCAAATAAAACATTAATAGCATCGATAGTCCCAAATTTTCAAGAAACATAAGTCCTGACTTTTCAAAAACATTACGAAGTAGGGTAGACGCCTATTTTAAAACCCATAATACAAATAGAAATGCCGATGCCAATATGGTGGTAAAAACTGTGATTATGCTCAGCTTATTTTTTGGGCCGTTAATCATACTGGCCACTGGGCTTGTAACATCAGTTTGGTTGCTTTTTGCACTTTATTTGATCAGTGGTGTGGGCATGGCAGGTATAGGTATGGGTGTCATGCATGACGCTATTCATGGTTCTTATTCTAAACATAAAAGGATCAATACAATTCTAGGTTATACCTTTAATCTTATTGGAGCAAATTCTAAAGTGTGGCGCATTCAGCACAATGTTTTGCATCATACGTATACCAATATCGATCATGCCGATGATGATCTCAATGCACCTTTTTTCCTTCGGTTCTCGCCACATGCCAAACATTATTGGCTGCACCGGTTTCAGCACATTTACATATGGTTTTTTTACGGGATCTCGACCTTATCCTGGATCACGACCAAGGATTTTGTACATTTAAATCGCTATAGAAATATGGGTTTTCTAAACAAGAAACATGAATACAAAAAAACACTTGCTAGTATGACCGCCTGGAAACTACTGTATTATTCTTATGCATTGGTTCTGCCCTTAGTCATGGTGCCGTTACAGTGGTGGATCATTGTCCTGGCATTTATTAGCATGCATGTCGTTACAGGGCTTATGGTGAGCATTGTTTTTCAAATTGCGCACATTATGCCTGTTAATGAATTCCCGCTGCCTGATGATGAAGGGGTGATCAACAATAATTGGTACGGACATCAATTTGCAACAACGACTAATTTTTCTCCGAACAGCCGACTTATATTTTGGTTTATTGGCGGACTGAATTATCAGGTAGAGCATCATGTATTGCCTGATGTTTGCCATGTACACTATAAAAAACTGACCAAGATCGTATCGACTACCGCGAAAGAATTTGGTATGCCATATCATGTTAAACAATCGTTATATCATGCGATCAAGGATCATATAAAGATGCTTCGTCAATTAGGAAGAAAGCAAGAGGTAAGTTTGGTGTCGGTACAGTAAGCCCAATTTTTAATATCTAATATCAGAAATCATGATTAAAAAATTTATAAATAAACTTTTTTATGGCACTAAAGCGACTAAAGCAACTACAGCGATAAAAGCTGCTGAAGGGACCGTAAAATTTTTCAACAGAAGCAAAGGTTTTGGATTTATAACCCTTAAATCGAGTGGAGAAGAGATCTTTGTGCATAAATCCGATCTCGTAGACAAGATCAGGGACAAGGACAAAGTAAGCTTTGACATTGAAAAGGAGGATAAAGGACTAAGAGCTGTAAATGTCCGCCGGATTAAAAAAAATTAATCAACATTGCTGTTGTGGGGATAGATATTTCCAAATGGCACGGCAAGGGCGCGAAAACAGGAGGGACCTAAACCAACTGGTTTCTTATATGTTCTAACTGCTTAATAATTAGGGTTTAGATCTTTGTATTTATCTCAATTTGTCAATATTTATTATATTAGCCCTGTTATGTAATCCCAAATTGCATGAATCACTACAAAACCTACATTTTATACCTTGTATTTGCGGTATGCCTTAATGGCTGTGGTTCAGCCAATAGAAGTGCTTCTTCGGCAGTAGGCAAAACTTATCCCATTGTATTCAACTCGGTGAAGGAGGTGAAGGCCTTTATAAAGAATGGGGGATCGGTTAATGTCAGGGAAAAGAAACGTGGCTGGACACCGCTTATAGCCGCAGCGCAAGCCGGAAACTATGAAGTCGCTTCCTACTTACTGAAAAACGGAGCCGATGCCAATATGCTTTCCATTAAGGATGAAGTATCGCCATTACAACGTGCGGCGGCAATAGGGCATTTAGACTTGGTAAAGCTGCTGGTCGAGAATGGTGCCGATATCAACCATCAGGACAAACGCTTAGGGAGCACTCCATTGATACGGGCAGCCGTAAATGGCCATGTTGAGGTCGTAGGCTATCTCATAGAAAAGAATGCCTTGATCGATGCGCGAGCCAATCATGGTGATTCGGCCTTATTGCTGGCCATTGCTGCCGAACATGAAGATGTAGTCAAGCTGCTATTGGACAACAATGCTGAACATGAACGTGCCAATGTATTTGGGACGACGCCATTATCCCAGGCAAAATCATTAAAGAACGAAACACTTATAGTATTATTAAAACATTAAACTTATGAAGACTTTAAAAGGATTAATACTAAGCATTAGCACCATTTGTGTCATACAAATGAGCTTTGCCCAGGGGCCGGAAATTTCATTTGAACAGGACGGAAAGGTTTTAGAAATGCGCTTTTCTGAAGGCGGCTATTATGAAATTTTCCTAAAGGCTGAACCTTTCAATATTTTGTTCAATCATAAAGAACTGATGGTCACCGGAGGCGTAGATGCCTCTGTTTTTAAAGTAGCCAAAGCCGGAACCAACATTAGTAGTGATTATACGTCTAATTTCTTTTTAGGCAAATTTATGGCCATCCCGAATCCGACCGACTATCTAACGTTGGAAAAAGATACCGCAATGAATCTAACCAAGGACAAAGGTGTTGTCATGGCGAAAAATGGCTGGCGCTCGATTGCCATTAAACGATTTTCAGTGGAAGACGGCTTTACCAATTTTAGCGATCAGAAATCTGCTTATCTGGCATTGTGGTTAGATACTAACTTAGATTTGTTTATCGACAAGGCTGAGTTGCTTTGGGTCAAGATCAAATTCAAATAATATAATTTAAATAAGTA
>JABDJE010000348.1 GCA_013002625.1 Saprospiraceae bacterium
ATATTGTGCCGCCGAAAAATCAGCTTCGTAGCTGAAGTCCAATAACGAAAAACCAATAGATTTGATACCTTCAAGACTTGCTTCCATAGCCGCAGACATCGTACCTGAATAGATGATATTAATGGCAGCATTAGAACCATGATTTACACCAGACACGCACATATCAATCGTCTTATCCTTTAAGAGCACATGTTTGGCCAGCTTAACACAGTCCACAGGTGTGCCATTGCATTCATAAGCTTCTACACCATCGAAGACATTTACTTTGTTCAATCTCAACGGGGATGTTAAAGTGATCGCATGGCCCTGTCCACTTTGAGGAGAATCAGGTGCAACGACAAATGGGGTTCCAATTTTTTTGACCACTTCTACCAATGCCGCAATACCCGGTGCAACAATACCATCATCGTTTGTAACTAGAATAAGAGGTTTATCCATATAACATGTTAATTAAAACGCTAATATCTTCATTATTCGTTAATTCATCTTTAATAATTATAAATGGTCTGATTTTTTCTGATTTTTGCTCAACATATTGAATCATGATCTGTTTTGCTTGTCTATGAATGCTATTGTAACGGAGAAAAAAGTAGGGATATTACTATTGAACCTTGGGACACCCGACGATCCTTCAACCCGATCTGTGCGCCGCTATCTCAAACAATTCCTTCTGGACTATAGAGTTATTGATCTCAGCTGGGCAGCACGCCAAGCCCTTGTCCGATTTATTATTGCTCCTTTTCGAGCGCCGCAATCCGCCAAATTATATAAAGACCTGTGGACAGAAAATGGATCGCCGATCAAGATATTCGGATACAGTGTGAAAGAAAAATTGCAAGCTAAACTGGGAAATGATTATGTGGTTAGCCTTGGTATGCGTTACCAGAACCCTTCAATTGAATCTGCCTTGGATGAATTGAAGAAGTCCAACGTTCGAAAAATTGTCGTATTCCCATTGTTTCCTCAATATGCTTCAGCCAGCACGGGTTCTGCACTAGAGGAAGCCATGACTATGCTGGCCAAATGGCAAACCATTCCAGAACTACATTTTATGGATGCCTATTTTGATCATCCCCGTATGATAGAAGTGTTTGCAAATAATGCAAGGAAAATGGGTTTAGAGAATTATGATCACTTTCTATTTTCATTCCATGGTATCCCGCAAAGACAATTGGTCAAAGCAGACTGTAATAACTATTGCCTGCAAAAAGAGAATTGTTGTGCAGAACTTAATACCCAGAATGTACATTGCTATTCAGCGCAGTGCCATGCAACAGCAAAGGCAATTGCAAACCAATTGGGCTTGAGTACTGATCAATACAGTATCGGATTTCAATCAAGATTGGGCAGAGCCAAATGGACAGAACCTTTTACGCCGGATGTATTGAAAGACCTTTATAATAAGGGAAAGAAACGCTTGATGGTATTCTCACCAAGCTTTGTTGCCGATTGTCTGGAGACCACCATCGAAATTGGTGATGAATACAAGGAGGATTTTCTGGAGTGGGGTGGAGAGCGCCTTGATTTAGTTGAAAGCCTGAATGATCAGGATGAATGGATTGATGCTATTCATGATTTACTGGAAACACATCTTTAAAGATCTGCGATTACAGTCAGTGGTGATTTAACTTTCTGACCGATTTCAACTTTGATATCGGCATTCAATGGAAGAAATATATCTACCCTTGATCCAAATTTGATGAACCCCAATTCTTCACCTTTAGTTACTGTCTGACCTTCCTCAAGATTATTCACAATCCTTCTTGCCAATGCGCCTGCAATTTGTCTGATGAGCACTTTCCCATAAGCCGTTTCATAGCCAGTTGTAAACCGTTCGTTTTCAGTTGAAGCCTTTGGATTCCAGGCCGCCAGATACTTACCAGGATGGTATTTTAAATAAGCAACTTTCCCGTCTAGAGGATTACGATTTATGTGCACATTTAAGGGAGACATAAATACCGAAACCTGCATGCATTCGGTATTCAACCATTCTGGCTCAAAGGTTTTCTCAATTACAACGACCTTTCCATCCGCTGGTGTTATAAATGCATTGTCTTGTACCTCAGGCATTGTACGAGAAGGGCTTCTGAAAAATTGCAGAACAACGATAAGTAGAAATACTGCAATGGCATAGAAGATATATTCAAAAGGATTAGGTATAAAATTGCTGCCTATGTAATATAAGCCTAGAGCAATTATTAGCGTAACGATTAAAGTTGGATATCCTTCTTTGTGAAATGTCATGATAATATTTTTTCAATCAGGAATACTACAAACGGGATGCTGAAAAAGAAACCATCAAAGCGATCAAGCAAACCACCATGCCCTGGTAATAATGTCCCACTGTCTTTTATCTCTATAGAACGTTTGAATTTCGATTCCACCAAGTCTCCAACAGATCCAAACAACCATACGAACAAGGCTATTAAAATCCAGGACTGCATAGGGTATTGGGTATATATATTAGAAATTATATAACCAACGATTAATGTAATCATGCCAGCACCTAAAAACCCCTCCCAGGTTTTTCCCGGTGAAATTCTGGGCATCAATTTATGTTTTCCTATACTCTTTCCGACAAAATAGGCACTGGAATCGCTGACCCAAATTAATATGATCATGGATATGAAAATCATCGCCAGTAACTTTGGCTCAGTTGTCATCAACACAGAATAAGAAAGGCTGGCATAAATGATATTAGCCAGCCAGGGTGCTTTTTTATGCACTGGAAAAATTCCCGTAAACAGATCGATAATAAATATGCAGTTAATGATTAGGCCAGCAAACAATATTATAGTGTGAAACAGTTCAAAATTCCATGTAATGGTATCAATGGGATGATAATTTGCAGTTGCAGCAAATACCATTAAAACAATAAACCCAATGGAAAGATGGTGAATGAGTTTCGATTGCCATTTTTCACTTTGCAATCTTCCGTATTCAATGGCGGAACCTAGGCATATAATCGCAAGCAGTACTATTCTTGAAAGATCGCTATAGAACATTGCGGCAAGGAATGGTATTCCAAATGCAATTGCGGTAAGTACACGTTGTTTTAACCCTTCTGCCATCTAGGTATTCATTCTGAAATTGAATAAACTATATTTGTGAGACGCAAACTTACTAGAATTATTTAGATGACTCGATTAAGTGTAAATATTAATAAAGTTGCTCTTATCAGGAACGCCAGAGGTGAATCAAGACCGGATTTGAGACAATTTGCAATCGATTGTGAACGCTTCGGTGCCCAGGGCATTACCGTACACCCCAGGCCAGACCAGCGGCATATCAGATACAGTGACCTTCCCATACTCAAAGAAGTAGTTACTACTGAATTCAATATTGAAGGTTATCCTTCTGATAAATTTATAGCAGAAGTTTTAAAAGTAGTCCCACATCAAGTTACACTAGTCCCTGATCCGCCGGGCGTACTGACTTCAAGTGAAGGTTGGGATACGATTTCCCATCTTGAGATGTTAAAAGAGGTCATTTCAAGATTTCAGGATGCCGGCATCAGAGTATCCTTGTTTTTAGAAGCGGATACAGAAGCAGTCCAAGCTTCAACGGAAACAGGCACCGACAGGATTGAATTCTATACCGGACATTATGCACAGATGTATACACGTAACCCTGCAGAAGCAGTATCGCCGCATAAAGAAGCTGCAATTATGGCTCAAAAATGCGATTTAGGTATAAATGCAGGGCATGATTTGGACTTGGATAATCTGGCCTATTATGCAAATAATGTCCCAGGTTTAGCAGAAGTATCAATTGGTCATGCTCTAATTTCTGATGCCTTATATTTTGGAATTCAGAATACCATTGGAATGTATCTCCATCAGTTAAATAAGAAGTCATAATTATCGATTGCTTAACGCCATTAAGACAAAAGGTAAATTTTTTATCACCTAAGCTTTTGTATCGACCAAATTTGTATAATTTTAGACCCTCACAATCGATCTATCGACTAAACTTTTGTTTAACTAAATACAAACTTGTATGAAAAAACTATTTTCACTACTGATTTTTTCAGTGGTCTTGGTGGCTGGCGTTTCTGCTCAGCGCACTATTACAGGTACCTTAACAGATGAAGACGGATTGGCCTTAATTGGTGCTAATGTTTTGGTTGAAGGTACCTCTGTCGGTACAATTACAGATATTGATGGAAAGTATTCTGTCAATGTGCCGGATGGCTATGATGTTATAGTCTACAGTTATACAGGGTACAATACACAAGAAATTACATTGGGTGACAGTGATGTGATTGATTTGGTTCTTACACTCAATTCTCAGATAATTGATGAAGTTGTAGTGGTAGGGTATAAAACCCAATCGAAACCGAGATCAAATGTATCGACGCAATTAGTAAGCGCCAATACAATTGAATCGCGACCTAACGCATCTGTAGTACAGACATTGCAAGGACAAGTCGCGGGATTGAATATTACGACCAGTTCCGGACAACCTGGAGCTAACAGTACAATCAACCTGCGTGGTGTTTCATCAATCAATGGTAACACCGAACCTTTGTTTATAATTGATGGTACGCCAGTTGACGAAGATAACTTTAGAAGTATCAACCCTAATGAGATTGAATCTGTGTCAGTACTTAAAGATGCAGGTGCGACGGCAATCTATGGTAACAGAGGAGCCAATGGGGTAATTGTAATGAAAACGAAGAGCGGTGCTTACGGACAGGGTTTGAAGTTCAATTACTCAACTTTGATCAGTAGATCATCGGTTCAGCCAATTGACTATGATCTAATGAATGCCCAAGAATCTCTACTTCTTGAAAGAGAATTTGGAACAGGTAGAGGATCAGAGATAAGTGAAGATTCTATTATGAACGTTGCAGGTACGGATTGGTTAGATTTCTTTCTAAGAAGTCCTATCACTCAGCAGCACAACTTTTCAGTATCTACAGGATCTGAGTATTTTAATACTTTCACAAACTTTGGATTCATGGACCAGCAAGGTATCTTAAAGTCTTCAGGATTGAAAAGATATAACCTTAGGTCAAACATAAATGGAAAGAGCGATAATGGAAAATTCCGATACGGTACAAAGCTTTCATTGAACTATTCCAAAAATGACGAACCAAGTAATATTGGTTCAGGTGCGATTAACAGAAACTTTATACTAGGAGCTTATATTTCTGTTCCTTATATATCCGTCGATGAATATGTAGATGGCGCAACATTAGCTGCATCTAACTGGACATTTGCTGATACACCAATAATGTTACTTGACAGATTAAATACATTTACAAGGGTTGAAAATGAAATCAAAGCATTGGGTTCGGTAAATGTAAGCTATGATATCTTGGATAACTTGACATTTACTTCGGTTATGGGTGGAGACTTTGCTGATCAAAACAGATTAACTGCTGAAGGTCCAACTTCATTTAACGCAATCCTTTTTGCTGAAACAGGAAACAATACTCCAGGGTTTCAAACACAATCAAACACAAGAGTATTTTCTTACAATTGGTTGAATTCCCTGAATTATAATTTTTCATTGAACAACCTGCATAGTTTTGAAGTAGGATTATACTCCGAATACTTTAGAGCGAGTTATGACTTTTTCACATTTACGAACAACGGGCTAGATCCAAGAACATTCTCACCTGGAGATGGTAGTGGTTTTGTGGATGATAATGCGGCGAATGATTTCTTTGCAAATACAGTAGGATCAAATAAATTGAGTGCAGGACTATTCTCTTATTTTGCTGATTTCAATTATGACTACAATGATAAATATGGATTTGGCGCAACTATAAGAAGAGATGCGTCTTACAGATTCTCTGAGTCAGAAAGATGGGGTACATTTTACTCTTTCTCAGGTAGATGGAACATAGACCAAGAATCATTCATGGAAAACGGACCTTTTGATTTATTGAAACTAAGAGGTTCGTGGGGTGTTACCGGAAACCAAAGAATTGTGGATTCAGGAGGATTCCTGAATTACTTTGGTGGACCTGACCTGACAGAAAACTTCTTTGCTACAGGTGCTGGATACGGTGGTGCAAACTCAATCTTCCTTTCTCAGATAGGAAACTCTACTTTAAAGTGGGAGACTGTAACACAAAGTAATATTGGTATTGATTTTGAATTATTCAGATCAAGACTACGCGGTACATTTGATGTCTATACAAGAACAACAGATGACCTATTTCAGGACAGACCCGTTTCTGCAATTAACGCAACAACTTCTTTGAGAGCAAATATTGGCTCCTTAAAGAATTCTGGATTTGATGTATATGTAGCATACGATATATTGAGATCTAACAATGGTTTGAATCTTGGATTATTCCTTAATACAAACTATAATAAGCAGGAAGTTATTGACCTTCCTACTCCAGACGGTACAATCCAGAGTGGTAATGTAATCACAAGAGAAGGCTCTACATTAAACGAGTATTATGTATACAGATATGTAGGTGTTAACCCAGCTAATGGTAACTTATTATTCTTGGATGCAGATGATAATATCACGGAGAATCCAAGTCCGGATACAGACAGAGTATTTACAGGTAAGAATATTTATCCTGATTACTTTGGAGGTTTTGGTTTCAATGCTGACTTCAGAGGCTTCTTCTTAGATGTACAGTTCAATTATACGATCGGCGTCTACAGATTTGACTTTGACCTGGCGGATCTTCTGGATCCAACTTCAATAGGGCAGTTTAGAATGTCTAACGACTTAAATCGTGCCTGGAAAACAGAAGGAGACATTACTGACATACCTTCATTAACGGCTTCTAATTTAGCCCTGGATGGTTCTTCGGATAGATTCCTTCAGAGTTCAGATTATGTAAGATTACGATTTATTAGTCTAGGGTATAATTTCCCTACAAATATGCTTGCCGATATCGGACTAAGTAAATTGAGCATGTTTGTAAATGCAGAAAATATGTATACCTGGACTGGATGGAGAGGCTATGACGCGGAAAGTACAAACTCAACGTCAAGAAGGTATCCTTCACCAAGGATCATTTCTTTTGGTCTAGAAGTTGGATTTTAATCACTCTCAAACAAGAAGAAAATCATGAAAAAATTATTAATATATTTTGTTGCTATCATGGGGCTTACCATCACTTCGTGTGATGAAGCCATTGATATTACACAGCCTGGTAGATTTTCTGCCGAAAATGCTTTCCAGTCTGTGGATGACTTAAGATTAGGACTTTTAAGTTCCTACGATGAGTTGGACATTACAGATATGATCACATTCAACTCTACATTTACGGATGAAATTTCAATTGGATTTGACAATGGTGGTCAGGGATTAAGCGATGGTAGATATGGCTATATCCTAAACTCAACAAGTGCTGCACCAGGTGCAGTATGGGTTGATCAATATCAGGCTATTAACTCAGCAACGCGGGTTATTGAAGCTGCCAATCTGATTACACCTGAAATGGGTGAGGAGGCGCTTTACAATGATATTATCGGTCAAGCTTATGCAATCAGAGCTTTTGCTCATTTTCAATTATTCTCATACTTTACGACTGACTATACAGATGATAATGCATTGTGTGTTATCGCAGTTGATTTCATCCCAAGTGTGGATCAGGAGTTAGGAAGAAACACGGTTGGCGAAGTCGTTGGATTAATCAACAGTGATTTATCAGAGGCTGAATCTTTACTAACTGACGATACTTCCAATCCAACTTTTATCAACAAGGATTTTGTTACAGCATTGCGTGCTAGATTAGCGGCTTACAGACAAGATTATACTACTGCTGCTACATTAGCAGCTTCATTGACGGCTAAATATCCTTTAGCAGATAAAACACAGTACTTCAATATGTATGAGGATACTGATGTAACAGAAGTGATCTTTAAATTGGAAAGATCAATTGGAGATAATTATGATGGTCAAGCTACCGGTGGAGGTGGTTGGGCAGGTGCTTTGTATGCATTTGTTAATTCAACTTTGAGCGGTTCACCTTATTTTGAAATGGGCAGGGCATTGTATAATTCTTTCGACGCAAATGATGTCCGGTTGGACAGAAATGTTGACCCTTCTTCAAGAATTGATCCTGGATATGCCACGAATCCAAATGCAAAGGATGAGGATGTATTGGTTATTAGAAAATACCCAGGTTCAGATGGACAGCCTTTGTTGAATGATCTTAAAGTGTTCAGATCTTCTGAAATGCTTTTGATTCAAGCTGAAGCCGCTGCTGCTGCAAGTGATTTTGCCACAGTCTCGTCTTTAATTCAGCAATTACGAGAAGCAAGAATTGGCGGTGGTCAAGCTGCACCTAATGTAAGCAGTTCACCTCAAGCCTTTGGTTTGATTCTGGATGAAAGAAGACTTGAGTTTTGCTTTGAAGGACATAGATATTTGGATTTAAAAAGGATGGGAATAAGAGCCAATAGAGGTATCGATAGAGATGCGGTTGATTGTGCGATTAATGGTTCTTGTACACCACCACCACCAGATGATTTCAGATTCACTCTGCCGATACCTATCGTTGAGTTGAATGCAAATTCAGTTATTAGAGATCAGCAAAATCCAGGTTATTAATCTGATTAAAATTAAAACAAGAATACAATGAAGATTTTATATAGTTTTTTAGTATTGTCAGTGTTTGTTTTATTTACTGCATGTGAAAAAAATCAAGCACCAATATTCGATGGAGAATTCCTTCAAATGTCAGCCAATACGCCTACAAACTTTGCGTACCCAAGATTGAATGATGGTATGGGTTTGCCAAGTGGATTCACCGTAATTCTGGCTGGTTCTCAAAAGTCTTCTCCTGTTAATTATACTTTTGAAATAGATTCAAGCTCAACGGCAATTGAAAACCTCCACTATACACTTGATGCCACTTCTGGATCTATTCCGGCAAATGAAAGTATAGGAGAGATACCAATTACAATACTTGATGACAATATTGAACCAGGCGAAGTCCTGTCAATAGTTATCAATCTTACCAGCGCGGATGTTTCATTAAGTGAAAATTATAAAACGGGAACACACAACATCCAAGTTTTGTGTGAAACCAACGTACTGGGTACATACAACTATGTCCATACAGATAATTTTACAGGAATGGATTTATCCGGTACTGGAGAAATTACTCGATTTGGAACCTCTGAAACAGAGTATCAATTTTCTGATTTTTCATTTGGCGCATGGGATGCGGCTTATGGAATCGATCCACCTAGTGGTTCTTTGAGGTTTAATGAAAATTGTGGTATAGTTTCTATTACTGGTACAGATAACTATGGAGATAACTGGTCCATGACTGATATTTTCAGCTCTGGTGGACCTGAGTTTTCATTTAGATTTGAAAATACTTACGGAGAATTCGGGACAGTAACCCTTACAAGACAGGATGGATCCGATTGGCCGACTTTCGTTCAATAAGATTACAACACACTAAATATAAATGAGCCACACTGATTTTCAGTGTGGCTTTTTTTTACTTGTTATTAGTCAGGACAAAATAATTATTGCATTATTCATAATTTTCAGATTAGAAATACATCGATATGCGCATTACAATATTTATAGCTGTTTTATTATTGCCATTATTAGTGCTTGCTCAAAACACCCCTACACCCAAAAACACCGAGGCACTTTTGAAACTAAAGAAAATAGAGCAACAAAAACATTTGCAAAAGGAACAGAGAGTTCAGCAATACCTAAAGCAAAAGAAACTTATAAGCCGATCTTTCACTCAGAACGGTTCAGACTATAGTATTATCGATGTTCAGAATAATAAGCCAGTATATTATATTACACATAATGCTGAAGCTGCTTTCTCAGTAGGTATAAATGACCTTCGGCCAGGTGGCCAATTTGGTCTTGATCTCGCTGGCGAAAATGCACGTATTGGCGTCTGGGACAGGGGTTTGCCTTTGGCTTCTCACCAGGAGTTCCAGGGTAGATTGCTAAATAGTGATGCAGCCAGCGAGTTTAGTGATCACAGCACACATGTTACGGGTACAATTATGGCAGGGGGCGTGGTCCCCGCAGCCAGAGGCATGTGCTACAGAGGATCTGGAAGAGCTTTTGACTGGTTTCAGGATACAGAAGAAATGATCGATGAAGTTCTGATGAATGATATGTTGATTTCCAATCATTCCTATGGTGTTCCAGGTGGTTGGGAAGGGAGTAACTGGTTTGGAAATGCGGGGATCTCTACGGACGAAGATTACAGATTCGGATTTTATGATGGTGAAGCCCAGGCTTTTGATAATATAGCTTACAATGCCCCATATTATACCATAGTTGTGGCAGCAGGAAATGAAAGAGGCAATTCAGGTGATGGTACATTCCCACCAGATGGGCCGTTTGATTGTATCACAGGTTTTAAAACAGGAAAGAATGTTTTGACTGTTGGAGCGGTCAGAAAATTGAGTGGACCTTATACTGGTCCGGATGATGTGGAGATGAGCAGCTTCAGTTCATGGGGACCAGTTGACGATGGACGTATCAAACCAGATATTGTAGCACCAGGCGTTTCTATTTTTTCTTCGGTATCTGGAGATGTGAATAATAACTATTCATCATTTCAAGGGACTTCAATGGCTTCTCCAGTGACCACAGGAGCCTCAGCTTTGTTAAATGAGGCATATTTTCAGTTCAATGGTAATTTCATGAAGTCGGCGACCCTGAAAGGTCTCTTGATTCATACTGCCCGAGAGGCTGGATCGAATCCTGGACCTGATTATAGTTTTGGATGGGGTCTTGTCAATGCATCCCAGGCCGTAGAACATATTATCGGAACAGATGGCGTAAATAAATTTATAATTGAAAGTACACTTCAAAATGGGGAAGTTTTTGAATTGGAATTGAACCCAGTCTTAGGAGAAAAAATTACAGCAACACTTGTGTGGACTGACCTTGCAGGAACCCCCGTAGAAGCTTCTCTCGATCCTTCTGATCCAATGCTGGTGAACGATTTGGATATGGTTATTGTCGATGAATCAGGCAATGAGGTATTGCCTTGGACACTGAATAGGCTCAATCCTATGAATGCAGCTGTTAGAGCAAACAATAGTATAGACAATGTTGAGAAGATTGATTTTGATAATCCTGATCCACGACGATATTTTTTACGGGTGACGCACAAAGGAAATCTAGTCACTGGATCTCAAGACTTTTCTTTGATACTGGATTATACTTCTGAAGATGCAGGTATCCAAAGCTTTTATTGGATCGACGATAATGGATCATGGTCTGATGGCTCACAATGGTCCAATAGTTCAGGCGGTACAACAATCAATACTGTGCCTGACGCAAACAGTAAGCTGATATTTGACGATAATTCATTCAGTGGTCAAAGTGGGGTGGTGACAATGGATCAGGATTTTACTGTAGCGGGAATTGTGGCATTAAACTCAAAAAATATCACTTTTGATCTAGGCGGCAATACGCTAATAATTACTGGGACGACCCTAATGGGCTCTGATAAGTTCACCATTAGAAATGGAACAATCCTATTCTCAAATAGAGAAGTTGATCAAATCAATATAGATTTTGATGCTGTTACCACAGAGGAATTGGCAATCATTATCGATCAAGCTAATACGGCCCAATGGCAAATGTCAGATAATTCTTTCCAGGTAGATATGTTTCATCTTTTAGGAGGAGCAATGATGATGGAAAATTGCAATATCACAATCTCTGACGCACTGTTTGGAAGTGATGTGCCTGTATTACTGAATATAGAAGGAACAAATCTCACAACGATAAATCTTGACCTCAACCAAAATCTGACTTTTGAAGGAGGCGCTTCAAATACTTTTATTTTCAATGACAATGATGCGCAACTCAAGTTTGGTATTGATGTGGATGTGCCTGTTATGAATAGTCAAAACCTAACAATTCAAAGAGCTGATATAATTAACTCAGTTCTGAATGAAGGAGCCCTTTCTATCAATGATAATATTCGGATTAATACGCTTGTTAATAACAATGCTACCTCACTTTCTTTATTTGAAAGAATTGATTTAAGCCTTGAAACGCTTGAGATTAATACGCAAGCTTCTGACTTCAATATTCATTGTAGTTCAGCTCAAAATAAAGCTTCTATTATGCTTGAAGGTAGAAATAAGTTTTGTTTTGATAACTTAAACATTACTAATGTTGATTTAGTAGGCGAGTCTGTGGTTAGTGTTGGGGAGAATTCAACTGTTGACAATAGCGAAAATTGGTTTATTGGTTCTTGCGAAGACCTCCTTTTTGCAGACTACATTTCAGACTATGAATGTGAAGGTGCGCTGGTGTATTTTGAAAATACAAGCGATGGGAATGTGGTTGAACGTGATTGGTACGTGGACGGTATACCCGTGTTTGGAGATGAGACCATGGAGTTTTATTTTGAAAATGAAGGAGATTACGAAGTCATGCTTGAAGTTAGAGATGGCAATGGCAACTCAAGTGCATTTACTCAGACGATTACTATCGGCCCAACGAATTTAGAACCCAATGAAGTCGGAATGAACGCGACGCAGTTGTTTAGTACAAAATCAGCAGCGGCATACCAATGGTACAATTATGATGCGCCAATACCGGGAGAAACAGGTCGTACATATGCATTTAATGGTGCTCCGGGTATCTATTTTGTTTTAACTTTTGATGGAGATTGTAACCGACGATCCACCATCCTGGACCTTGGAACAAGTGTCATTGATTTAGACGACGATACAGAATCAGGAATATCTGTTTTTCCAAATCCATTTTATGAAGTGTTGAATATTCAGTTAAGAGATGCTTCACTAGATATCAAAGAGATTAAATTGTATAACACCCTGGGTGAATCATATATGCTGGATGTTACAGGAAGGCAAGAATTAACTTTCGATATAAGTTGGATTCCGGCAGGATACTATTATATGACAATCGTTACCGACGATTTGACTTACCTTAAGAAATTAGTGAAATATGAATAGGAGTTTGATATTAATAATGATTTATTGTTTTGGCATATTGGGCCTGGTCGCACAAACATCGCCCGCATCTCAAATGGATGGAGAACAGGTTGTAGTTTCCAATAACTTAAATGTTGATGGCTCACCTTTGTTATACGACGACTGGGAGGATGCCACGCTTGTTGATGTGCAAGGTAAAAAATATGAAAACGCGCAAGTCAATTACGATGGACTTCGCAGTAAATTTATCGCCCCCCATACATCTGAGAACAATATAATAGAACTCAATTCATTCCATTATCGGGAAGTTCAAATTCAAGATACGGGAGATAGATTCCTAAATGGCAGTCCATACGGATCGTTGGGATTTCTACGTGTAATTTTTGAAGATGATAAATTTATTCTCTTTGAAAAATTCTCATCTATTAAAAGAACAAAAGATAAAGAGACCTATGCCTCGGTGACAGCAATGTATAAAATCAAAAACACCAAAACACTTTATGTCTATACACAAGATGATGGCTTGGTGGAAGTAGGTCGGAAATACAAGGATTTTGAGTCAGTTTTTGGGGTGGAAGGCTTAAAGTCTTTTATTAAAGCCGAAAAACTCAAACTTAAAAATGACCCGGATTTAGTACGTTTAATGGAGTATTGCAGCTCCAGGATGTAATCTTCAACAAATTTATACGGCCATTGACCCAACCTTTTTACCATTCAGAAAGGTCTTTTAAATTGTATAGGCAATGTTAAATTTTTTAACATTAATTGTTAAGAAATCGTTTAATTGACTATTTTTAGATTGTATATATTTAATCTGCCTGGATTAATTATTTACTAAATGCAAAAGATAACACAACCAAAGAATAAATATCTCTTCCCATGGGAGACTCCCCACTTTTATATTTTTATTTAAAAGAATTTACTAACTAATATTTACTAACTATGTACAAAAAGATTCTCATTTTATTCGCTTTCATGTTCGTCACGGGAGCGATGCTTAATGCCCAGACAACCGTGTCTGGAACAGTAGCAGATGAAAATGATGAGCCCATTATTGGTGCTAACATCATGGTAAAGGGAACATCTGTTGGGACAATTACTGACATTGACGGTTCATTCTCATTGGATGTACCAGAAGGCAATGATGTCCTTGTGATTAGTTACACTGGTTTTGGAACGCAAGAAATTGATGTTTCAGATCAGTCTTCAGTTACTATTACACTTCAGGAAGGTAATCTTCTCGATGAAGTTGTCGTAACTGCTTTGGGTATTGAAAGGGATGAAAAATCCTTAGGATATGCTGTAACTAAAGTAGATGGTGATCAACTCACCACTGCAAAAGAAACTAACATTGTTAACTCACTTCAAGGTCGTGTGGCTGGTGTACAAATCGCTGGTAGCCCGTCTACTTTAGGTGGATCTTCAAGAATTACAATTCGTGGAGCGAATTCATTCTTGGGTAACAATGAACCTTTATTTGTAATCGATGGTATTCCTGTTGACAATGGCAACCGTGCCAATTCAAGTCAGCAAAGAGGATTCGGTGGTGCTGTAGCCTATGACTATGGTAACGCTGCTCAGGATATCGACCCTGAAAGTATCGAATCTGTAACCGTACTTAAAGGTGCTGCTGCAACTGCACTTTACGGTCAGAGAGGTGCCAACGGTGTAATTCAGATTACAACCAAAGGCGGTAGAGGGAAAAGCGGTTTAGGTGTGGAAGTTAGCAATCAAATGACTTTCGAATCCGTAAGAAACCTTATTCCTCACCAACAGCAATACGGTGGTGGTGACCAGGCGCCTACAGATTCTGGTTTCTATGAAGTAACACAAGATGGCGTTACTTACCTTACACCTGCTTATTCTAAGGATGGTGCTTGGGGTCCAAAATATGACCCTAATGTATTGGTAAGACACTGGGACTCTTGGGATCCAGACAATCCTAATACATACAAAGAGACACGTCCTTGGGTTGCACCTGCTAATGGTTATGAAGACTTCTTTGAAACAGGTACCACAAGACAAACTTCAGTTGCTTTAACTGGTGGTAATGAATTGGGTGGTTTCAGAGTAGGAT
>JABDJE010000363.1 GCA_013002625.1 Saprospiraceae bacterium
GAATATTACATTGCCGGATGTTAAGTTGAACATGAATACCATTTTTCCATTTGAAAGAAAAAATAAGGGTTCCAATGAAGATAAATGGTATGAATTGATATCTCTGGATTATGACATGAAGTTTAAGAGTTTCGTGACCACGGGTGATACTGTCTTATTCACGCAGGAGATGTATGATAATATAAAGACTGGGATGAATCATGAAGTGAAATTGGCTATGTCAACCCGTGTGATGAAATACTTCAATCTGGTCCCTCGGGCCAGTTACGATGAAACATGGGTGCTCAATACAATTGAGCAAACCTTGGCTACCGATACGTCTGGAAATGAAATAATTGAAACGGACAACCTAACTGGATTCGATAGGTATTACAGG
This sequence comes from Saprospiraceae bacterium, assembly GCA_013002625.1. Classification (GTDB taxonomy): domain Bacteria; phylum Bacteroidota; class Bacteroidia; order Chitinophagales; family Saprospiraceae; genus RFSX01. Next base: position 377 of record JABDJE010000363.1, read on the forward strand.
TACAGTGCTGGTGTGAGTTTAAATACTCAAATATTTGGAACAAAAAATTTCAAAAAGGGATGGTTGCGTGGTATCAGGCATACGATTAAACCAGATTTCGGTTATGCTTTTGCCCCCGATTTAAGAAGCGTCTTCGTTGATACATTATATCTCGAGGATGAAAAAATAGAACAATATACCCGATTTGATGATGGTCCATTTAATACACCATCATTCAGCAATCTGCAATCACAGATTACTTATAGGGTTAATAATATTTTGGAAATAAAGCATTTCGCTAAAAAGGATTCTACCGAGAAGAAGTTTAAAATATTTGACAACCTCACTATAAATGGATCCTACAATTTTGCTGCAGACAGTTTGAAATGGAGCCCTGTCTCAATGAGCAGTACCTCCAGGTTCTTTAAGGGAATTACGACCATTAGAACATCATGGACCTTCGATCCATATATCGAAGAGGGTACCAGATCTGTCAATAAGACAACCTGGTCTGAAGATGGTAAACTCGTGCGGCTTGATCGGGCAACCTTAAGGCTGTCTAACAGGTTTAAAATGAAGCAAATTCGTGAATTTTTTTCAGGCAAAGATGAAGCGGAGTCCGACCGGGATGAGAGATCTGACAGAGGCGACCAGGGAAGGCCGAGCGGTAATCAGGGCCCTAGCAGACCTGGCAGCGATGCTAAAGACAAAGCCAAGGAAATGATTTCATTTATGGAGTTATTTGATAATATCAGTATAAACCACGAGATGAAATATGACATTACGTCAACCGATGGGGTAACTGAAGGAAGAATGGGAACGCATTCTCTTTCTCTTGCCGGAACCCTCCCGCTTACGGATAATTGGTCTGTGAGAATTGGCAATCTGGGGTATGATTTCGTGAGACAGGGACTGACTTATCCAGATGTTACTTTTTCAAGAAAATTACATTGCTGGAATATGAATTTTTCATGGAACCCGACCAGGGAGACATACAGCTTTTTTATTGGTGTAAGTTCAACAAACTTGAGCTTCCTTCGATATAATTATGGTAGAAATAATGTGGATGGATTATTCAATAATGTGCGGTATTAATGCATTTTTACCTTAGGAATAGCAAGAATCAAAAAAAGCGTGTTTCTTAAAAGATTTAATATTACCTTTGCGCTTGCTAAAATACGATTTCAGTAATCCTTTTTGGTAAAACTAAACATTATGGCAAGCTATTTAACGAAAGAAAAGAAAGAAGAAATTTTTGCAGAGTATGGTGGAAACGCTAATAACTCTGGGTCTATTGAAGGCCAAGTCGCATTATTTACATTTAGAATTCAAAGCCTATCCCAGCATCTAAATGAAAATAAGAAAGATCACTCATCAAGAAAAGCCTTGCTTTCGCTTGTAGGTAAAAGACGTCGTCTTTTAAATTATCTATCGAAAAAGGACATCGCTAGATATAGAGAAGTGATTGAGAAATTGAAGATCAGAAAGTAAGAATTACTTACTGTCTTATGGTCCTTATTTATTTTTAAGTCTTACATATCCAATTAAATTATGGGTTTACAAACACCTATTACTACCTCATTCAAACTTCCGAGTGGAGAAGAAGTTATTTTAGAAACTGGTAAACTGGCTACTCAAGCACATGGCTCTTGCGTTGTACGCGTTGGAGATACAATGTTGTTTTGTTCAGTTGTATCAAATTATGAAGCAAGAGAAGGTCAAAGTTTCTTTCCTCTTTCTGTAGATTATCAAGAAAAGTTCGCATCTGTAGGTCGAATCCCTGGTAATTTCTTTAGAAGAGAAACGAGATTGTCTGATTATGAAATATTAACATCCAGATTAGTGGACAGAGCAATTCGTCCATTATTTCCTGATGGTTATATGACAGAAACACAAGTGATAATCAACCTTATTTCAGGTGAGTTGAATACTTTGCCAGATGCTTATACAGCATTGGCGGCGTCAACAGCACTTGCTGTATCTGATATTCCATTTGCAGGTCCGATATCTGAAGTACGTGTATGTAAAATAGATGGGGAATACGTTGTTAACCCTAAGAAGGATGCTATCGAAAAGGCAAGTTTGGAAATTATTGTCGCTGCCACAATGGAAAATGTGATGATGGTTGAAGGAGAGGCACAGGAGTGCAGTGAACAAGAATTGATTGAAGCCATTAAAGTAGGACATGAAGCGATTAAAGTACAATGTCAGGCACAATTAGATCTTGCGAATCTTGTTGGAGACAAAGCATTGGTTAAAAGAGAAATAGAAGTCGTTGAAGAAGATGAAGAGCTGAAAGAATATGTGAAGAATAAGACAAAAGAGCGCATTCTTGAAGTTGCAAGAGCAGCTTTGGACAAATTAACTCGTAAGAATAGCTTCAAAGAAATTTCTGAAAGTTTAAAAGAAACCATCTTAGAAGAGAAAGGAGAGGAGTATGCGGAAGAGAATACGGACAAAGCGCTTGAATATTACAATAAACTGAAAAAAGAGACCATCAGAGCGATGGTGCTTGAAGAAGAAGTAAGACTTGACGGACGAAAGTTCGATGAAGTGAGACCTATTTGGACAGAAGTAAATTATTTGCCATCTGCACACGGGTCTGCCATATTCAACAGAGGTGAAACGCAGGCTTTAACATCATTGACATTGGGTTCTAAATTAGACCAAAAAATGGTGGATAACGCATTGGAAAACTACTACGAGAAGTTTATCCTTCATTATAACTTCCCTGCATTATCTGTAGGAGAGGTCAAGCCAATGAGAGGACCAGGTAGAAGAGAGGTTGGACACGCAAATCTTGCTTCAAGGTCTCTAAAACAGGTTATTCCTTCAGATACACCTTATACTATAAGACTGGTATCTGATATTCTGGAATCAAACGGGTCATCATCAATGGCAACTGTTTGTGCAGGATCACTGGCTCTTATGGATGGTGGATTGCCAATCAAATCACCGGTATCAGGTATTGCGATGGGTATGATTTCTGATGGAAATAAACACGCTATACTTTCAGATATCCTTGGTGACGAGGATGCATTGGGAGATATGGATTTCAAAGTGACAGGTACCCGTAAGGGAATTACAGCTTGTCAAATGGATATAAAAATTGATGGTCTGCCTTATGAAACACTAGCTCAGGCACTTGAGCAAGCTAAGGAAGGTAGAATTCATATATTAAATGAAATGGACAAAACCATTTCAGAATCTAGATCTGATTACAAACCACATGCTCCGCGCATCGTTGAGTTTGAAGTTGACAAATCTTATATCGGCGCAATTATTGGGCCTGGTGGTAAAATCATCCAGGAACTTCAGGCGAGAACTGGTACTGTTATCAATATTGAAGAAGTCAACGATAAAGGTGTTGTATCAATCGCTTCCAATGATAAGACATCATTGGACGCAGCTAAAGCTGCTATTGATGATATCGCTTTTGAACCTAAGGTTGGAGATGAATTCGATGCTACCGTAGCTTCGGTTCAGACTTACGGCGTTTTTGTTGACTTTAAGGGCAAATCCGGTCTCTTACACGTTTCTGAAATCTCGCATTCCAGAATCAACGATGTATCTGAGGTATTCAAGGTTGGAGATCCTGTAAAAGTTAAATTGGTAGGTATCGATCCAAAATCAGGTAAATTCAGATTATCAAGAAAGGTTCTTTTGCCAAATCCAAAGGAAAAAGTGGCAGAATAATTGCTTCAAGTCTAATCCCGTTCGACAATTAAAGGCTTTTGAAACAGGAATGGTAATTTTTTTTACTATTCCTGAACTAATTTCTGAAGATACTTGTATTAGTATTGTCGGTTTAGTATTTTTTTTTGAATTTGTCAATAGGTAAATGTTAAAATTTACCTGAACGTAGATAAAGTTTTAATGAGACAGTTAAAGATTACAAATAAGATTACCTCAAGGGAGAGTTTAGCCCTCGATAAGTATCTCAATGATATATCAAAAATTGAGATGTTGACTCCTGAGGAGGAAGCGGATTTAGCAAGAAGAATCCGCAGTGGTGATGAAAAAGCGCTTGAACGTATGACTCAAGCTAACCTAAGATTTGTGGTATCTGTTGCCAAGCAGTACCAGAATCAAGGATTGTCATTAAGTGATCTAATCAATGAAGGAAACGTTGGTTTAATGAAAGCTGCCAAGCGTTTTGATGAAACCAAAGGATTTAAGTTTATATCCTATGCAGTATGGTGGATTCGTCAATCCATCTTGCAATCCATAGTTGAATATTCAAGAATGGTGCGCTTGCCACTTAATAAAGTAAGCTCTTATTCCAAAGTCAATGAAGCTTATGTTTCATTTGTTCAGGAATTCGAGAGAGAGCCAACGCACGAAGAATTATCTGAATTGCTTGATATGAAGATTTCAGATATAGTAAATGTATTGCAGGGAGGCGGAAGACACTTATCAATGGATGCGCCGGTAGGTGGCGAAGAAGGAGAAGCAACTATGCTCGACTTGTTCATGCCTAAAGATCAAAAGAGTCCAGACTTAAACTTGATGGAAGAGTCGTTGAGAGACGAAGTAAAATATGGTCTTTCTTTACTCAGCTCACGTGAAATCGAAGTTTTATCAGCATACTATGGACTCAATGGTCATAAATCTTTGACCCTTGAAGAAATTGGTGAATTATACGGACTTACACGCGAACGCGTAAGACAGATAAAAGAACGTGCATTGCGCAGATTGAGAAAATCTGTCAATAAAAATGCACTCAAATCCTATTTAGGGTAACATTGGTATAAAATTCTTGTACCTCTAAAGAATAAATTTCTATTATGGCTTTTGGAACTATTTCCATAAGCCATTTTTATTAAGAGATAATTTGGGAGCACTAATTAGAATACTAGTTTTACTGACCTTGACCATAAGCTCGATTGCTTTTATGATCTATTATGTCACTGATTTTATCGTCAGTATCGGATCAATAAAGCGCATAATTAAGCGTGATTTTAAGAAGCTCGAGCAAATGATTAAGGTCTATACCGATGGTCTGATTCCATGGGATGTCGAAGAGTTGAAATTACTGTCGGCTAAACCCATTGCTAAAATTAAAAGACGATCTAACTATTCCACCTCAAAAGGATATCTATCAACAATCTATCAGGAGCCCATCTTTGCTTTCGGTATAAGGAAATACCATAAATCAGGAAGGATGATTATGTTGGCAAAATCAGATTCGGAAAATTTCAAATTCCATTTTGACAATGACCATACTAAAGTGTATCGCAGCAACGAATACTTGGGTTACATTACCTCTGATGACAGATACATGGCCAATAAATCAGAGTTGACTGCCAGAATCGAAAGAGAAAATGCACACAAGTACGCTACAATTTATGCTGGCGATACCGATATTGCCCACCTCAATTTAAATGATCATGATGGAAAACCTATCAGCGAGCGAGCCTTCAGCGTTTTTCATGGTTTTGATGAAGAAAATGCTGACAGCTTGATAATCCTTTCTCTGTACCACATACTATTCAAACCTAATTTAAATCTCTAATCCGATTTATTCTGCCGTTCTCTAATCGCTCGCCGAAATGATTATGCATTTGAAACGCACCAGGTCAAGTGGACGATCAAGCATAAGAATTATAAATAATTTATAGTATACTTGTTCAAGTAATGGAATAATATGACACTATTAGATACGGCGAGACTTTTCATATACCGATGTCACGAGAAAGGATTAGAGGTATTGATGATTAATAATGCTATCAATAAAGAAGAAGAAAATTGGTTTCTTCCTCAGGCCACATTAGTCAGTAATAATGAACGAATTATTGAACTGGATGGGATCAGAGATGAACAGGGTAATGAAATGAAAGCTTATGCCATCGAAGCCGACTGGCATGATATTCCATCGATAAGAGGTATGATAAAAAATGATGTAAAAATGGTTAAGTCTAAATTGAAGGCTTCCATAATCGAACTCGAACAAGGAAGCTACTTTGATATAAAAGATGCATTTAAACGAGTCCTTCCAAATGAATACAAGGCCCTAAAAGAATTAAAGGATATTATTCTGGATAGAAATGCATTGACAAATATGTAGTCAAGCATACTTATAATTGGAATCAGATATATTCGGACTTACTTTACCAGCTGATGTCTTCTTCTTCACCACCTGCTTCATCAACAGGTTCAGTAGGTGCTTCAGGTGTCGATTCGGTTTCAGTAGATTCCGCAGTAGTTTCAGCTTCAGGCGCCTTGCTCTCTTCAGTAGAAGTTGTTTTATAGGCATTTTCTCCTTCTGCAGCTAACTTTTCCTCCCATTCTTTTTGCCTTCTTTCGTATAATTCATAATCAAAATCAGGCATCAAGTCAGTCTTCACGTGATCGACGGTCTCATTAAGACTATTCATAAAACGATTAAAGTCCTCTTTGTATAAAAAGATCTTATGTCTTTCATACCCATTGCCATCGAATCGCTTTGTACTTTCTGTAATAGTGATGTAGTAATCCTCACCTTTAGTCTGTCTAACATCAAAGAAATAGGTTCTTCTTTTCCCGGCTCTAACCTTGGTTGAATAGACACTTTCGAACTTTTTTTCGTTATCCACTTGATCTTAATTTGAATTGTAAAAATTGATTTTCCCAAAAATTACGGTAAATCTAATTATTTACACTAAAAAATCAAGAGTTTTTAGCTTTCCTCATATTGCATCCGAAGCAATTCTTTATAGTAGCCTTCTTTTTCAACAAGTGTTTCGTGCGTTCCAATATCAGCAATTGTACCTTCTTCCAGCACAAGAATCTTATCGAATTCAAACAGACTGGAAATGCGGTGTGTAATAATAATGGCAGTTTTATCTTTTAGCGCATCATTAAAATATTCCATAATTCTATGCTCCGTATTGGCGTCGATCGCTGACAGGCAATCATCAAGTATGACAATTTCGGGATCATTTATTAACGCGCGTGCAATGGATACTCTCTGTTTTTGTCCACCGGATAAGGTGACACCACGCTCACCAACCATCGTATGAAATGATTTTGGTAAGCCTTCTATATCATTTCTGATGGCAGCGTGGCCTGCATATGTTTTAACCCGTTCTGGGCTTGCTTCACCAAAACCGAACTTGATGTTGTTTTCAATCGTATCACTGAAAAGAAAAACATTCTGAGGTACGTAGGCTACTTGTTCTCTTAGGCTGTATAAATTGTGTTCTCGAATATCTTTTCCATCGATTAGAATTCTACCTTCACTTGCATCATAAAATCTAAGCAATAAATCTGCTATTGTACTTTTGCCAGCAGCTGTCTTACCAATGATGGCCATTTTTTCGCCAGGCTTTATCTCAAAGTTTACATTGCGCAAAGCTGTAA
>JABDJE010000014.1 GCA_013002625.1 Saprospiraceae bacterium
ATAAATAACTTATATGCTTAACCAATATAATGATTCACCCATTATTTTTTACTCTAAATTAAATTCAAATGTATTCAGATCAAGCCTTAAACTATATTGGCCAGAGTCAGGAATATAGGATACAATATTCTGTGTATTGTTATCCTCATCCAAAACTGCCGTTGCACCTAAAGGAAATCCTTTAGAATTCTGATTTAAGATGCCAATGTTGTAATCCCAACTCTTATTCGCCGTAAATTTGAAAGCAATTGCAGAGGCTTTATCAAAGTCTAATTGAATCTGATATACACTATCGCCCAAGGCAATCATTTCGTTGGAAGCAGGATCCCAGTTGTTAAAGTTTCCAGCAACATTTACAGATTCGATTTTAAATACATCTTCTTCAACTGCTTCTTGTGAAGAAGGGGTCATTTCATAATACAAACTAATAGCCAAAACAGAAGCCAGGCTAAAGAGTCCAACGAGGTAAATTCTTTTATTACCCTGTGAAGCTCTGTCTCTAATTACATGATCAATGGCATACTTGCCTCCGCCGACTGCCATGAAGAGCAAAGCACTCCAGACATAGTGTTGGGCAATATGCATGTCAACAAATGGCAATACCTTTTGAAATAAAAATGATGCCATCGCCATAGTGAATCCAATAAAGAATGCGGCTGGTCTGGTTAATATCCCTAGAGCTAATAATGCACCAAAACCAAACTCACTGAAACATGCCAGCCATGCAAAAAATGTCGGTGCAGGAAATCCAATCGAAGCCACTTGTTCTGTCATCCAATCGGGCAAAGGCATTTTATCAAGACCGACTGACATCATGGTTATACCGACATACAGCCTTAAAGCCAGTAAAGAAAAATTTAGCCAAGTATTATTTATATCAACACCTCCAAAAAGCAAGTTGCTTAGTCTTTTTTGATTCACAGCATTTAAATTTAATTGATCAAAATAGGATTTAAATTTTTAGAATAATCGGGAAGCTATGCTTTCTAAATTAAGTAAAAAAATAAATGCCTTTTGAATCAATGCATATATTTCAGGCTGTTGGATAATCTGTATAGCCTTCCGCTCCTGGTGTATAAAAAGTGGAACTATCAGGTTCGGCTATTTCTAAGTCCCTGGCAAATCTATTGGCTAAATCCGGATTAGCAATATAAGGCCTCCCAAATGCTACCAGTTCACCATGACCAGATTCAAGAACAGCTTCAGCTTTTGCCTTGTCCAGACCTCCACTGATTATGATTGTTCCACCAAATGCAGTTTTAATGGATGATTTGATACTTTGAGGAACCTCTGGTGTACCCATGCCGCTGTGGTCTACAATGTGTATATATGCCAGATCTAATTTTCCTAATTCACCTGATAAATAATTGAAACTTTCGTTTATGCCTTTAAAGATTTCAATATCATTGAAAACACCATAAGGCGAAAGTCTGATTCCTGTCTTGTCGCCACCAATTGCATTTGCGACTTTTTGAGCAGTTTCAATAGCAAATCGATTTCGATTTTCAATCGAACCACCATAATTGTCATTTCTCTTGTTGGATGCCGGGTTAATAAACTGTTCGATAAGGTATCCATTGGCACCATGCAATTCAACACCATCAAAACCTGCTTCCATTGCATTTTTAGCTGCCTGTACATACTCTGCTTGGGTCTGAAGAATATCGATGAGACTCATTTCCCTTGGTGTAGGATAATCCTGCATGCCTTCAGTGTCTGTGTACATTTGGCCAGACAATTGAACGCTGGAAGGCGCAATCACTTCTGCATTTTCAGGCATATTTGCTGGATGACTTACGCGTCCTGTATGCATGATTTGCAAGAATATTTTTCCATTATTATCATGCACCGCGGTTGTTATTTTTTTCCAGCCTTTGATTTGTGCATCTGAATATATTCCCGGAATACGGGCATAACCCAAACCATTGGGAGAGGGCGCAGTACCTTCGGTTATTATCAGACCTGCTCCAGCACGCTGACTGTAATACTCTGCCATCAAGTCGTTTGGAATATTGTCAATGGCACGACTTCGGGTTAAGGGTGCCATGACCAATCTGTTTTTTAATTGCAGACCTCTTAAGTTGTACTCTGACAATAATTTCATTATATATTTTTTAGCGGATTTTGTTGAATTTAAAACTGGAACTGAATACGATAATGTAATCAACAACAAACCAATAAATGAGGAGTTCATCGAACACTTTAATTTTATAGCTTTTCCTTTTGTAAAAATATTATTGCAATTGCCTGAGGTCTTCCAGAACTCGCGTGTGCCAAGCAATTCGTTTAGAATAATTGCTGAAGCCGTTATGCATATTTATTGGTATTTATTGAAAGAAAAAATTGCCGCAAGCTATATTTGAACACTAATTCAGTCCAATGCGCCATATCTGCCTTTTTGTGTTCTTATTAATCAATCTTGCTTGTTCCCATAAGAAGGATCAGACTAAGGAATACCCAATTCAAAACTTAGAAACCCGATATTCAGACTCCATATTTAACGTCATCGCGTTTGGTTCCTGTAATCATGAAGATGACGATCAGTCGTACTGGAATGTTATTAATTCATTTTCGCCCGATATCTGGATTTGGATGGGCGATAATATTTATGGGGACACAGAAGACATGTCTGTCATGGCAGCAAAGTATGGGATGCAAAAGGAAAATGAACATTACGCATCGTTTGCTGATAGTATCAAAATATACGGCACCTGGGATGATCATGATTATGGGGTCAATGACGGCAACAGAACATATCCTAAAAAAGAAGAAAGTAAAAAACTTCTGCTGGAATTTCTTGATGTACCAATCGCTAGTAAAGTTTACAATCGTCCAGGTGTATTTCAATCCTATGTTCTTGGGGATGAAGGAAGGAAAGTCAAGCTTATCTTGCTGGATACCCGAACTTTTCAGGATCCTCTTAGGAAAAATATCACGGGCAATCCCCGCTACCATAAAAGTGAAGGAGATTTGTTAGGAGAAGCACAATGGCAATGGTTGGAGAATGCGTTGTTGGATACTACGGCCCTTACATTGATTGTGAGCAGTATTCAGTTTTTACCTGAGAATCAGATTTATGAAAAGTGGGCTAATTTTCCTAATTCAAAAAGGCGCATGTTGGTGTTAACAGAGCGATTCAGTCATAATAATTTGATATTTCTCAGTGGAGACAGACATATCTCTGAGATATCCTACTTGCCTCAAGAAATCAATGATTTGACGGAGATTACTTCTTCGGGGCTAACGCATAGCTGGGAAGATTGCGATGAGGAAAACAACCTTCGCGTTAGTCCTTTGATCACTCAAACCAGCTTTGGGCTTTTAAAGATGGATTGGGGCCAAGACAGTTTTAGGCTGAAGGCTCAACTCATTTCAACAACCGGTGAAATTTTGTATACACATGATTTAGGTGAATTCCCAATCAGATAATAACTAGATCGATTCGATTAGTGCGTTTACATCTCCCCTTTCGCTGTAATTAGGATCAAAATGCACCCACTTTATTTTACCGCCTTTGCCTATCAAATAAGTTGCGGGAACGGGTAGGGTGGCTTCGTCTTGCTGATTCATATCGCCAAGTGTCTTCCCTTTAGTCCAGTTTGTAAATTTTTCCTGATATTGATCATTGACATTGAATCGTACATTGTAGGCATCCATGATGGTGTTATCATTATCACTGATGAAATGAATATCACTGGAGGTCAATTCAGCTGTTTTTTGAAGATTGCTGTTGCTTTCTGGTGACACAGCGATGATGACGGTATTCTTGGCTTTTATCTCATCCAATCGATCATTGAATTCAGCAAGGTATCTTGTGCAATATGGACACCAGTTGCCTCTATAGAAAATAAGAATCACATTGTGTTCTTCAGTCAGTTTGTTTAAATTAATCTTTTTGTTATTCTGATCTGAGGCCTTAAAGTCAGGTGCTGATTCACCTACCTCGAGCGCACGCAGTTGTGCAATACTTTGATCGGAAATGCCATATTTAGTATACGAAGCTTTGCCTTGTTGTGCATCAAGTTGAACAATAAGAAATAATGTAAGGCAAAGTATGCTGCAAATTGATTTTTTCATCTTTATGTTTTTGAAGGAAACAGTGGGTTTCGTATTTGGTTTCCAGATCTTGTTCCAATTGTCTTTGTACCGATAAAAATATTAGGTTTTAAATCTGTAGTTGAGGCGTAAGATAATATTCCTTCCTTGATCGTCCGCATAATAACGAAGACGATTCAGATAATCTCTGTATTTCACATTCAAGAGGTTGTTGACCATTAAGGAAAAATCTAGATTATTTTCACCGATGGGGAGCGTTGCACCTATTCTGGCTCCCAATAGAAAGTAAGCTGATGGCGGTTGCAAGAAATCAAGATCAGGGTTATATCTTGATTGTTCAAATGTATATTGCCAGTTGAATGCTATCGTTTTGTCTTTAAAGATTCTTCCATTCCGCAATGCGTATTTAAGCTCTCCTTTGTATTGGTCCGCAGGTATGTAGACTAAGGGTGTATTCAATCTTGTGTCTGTGCCTCTAACGAGACTAAGAGAATTAATAATTTTTAATTGTGGAAAGGGTTCAACACTTATTTGAAGATCGGTGCCGTATATGCGGGCATTGGTCTGTTCATAAGTAAACAATGGAAAAGCGCCTCTTATTGTAAGCACAAATTCCTCATTAGGTTGTAAAAAAATGAAGTCCTTGATTAATTGGTAATACAATACCGATTGTATAAATACTTTGTCTGAAATATTCCAATTATTTGACATCACTGATTTCAAGGAATATTCCTGATTCAATTCGGGATTACCTTGTTCAATGCCGCTTACCCCCTGATGTAATCCATTGCTGTATAATTCATTCACTTCAGGTGCCCTCGAAGTAAAA
>JABDJE010000020.1 GCA_013002625.1 Saprospiraceae bacterium
ATATAATGGTTATACCCAAATACGTCGCCTTCCTGTAAAAGTCTATTCGGTTGGGATATATCATTCTGAACAATACTGTAATCATCCGGAAAATCTCTCAAAGCAAAATCATCTATATCAAGATAGAAGGAACCTCCTAGCAAATCATCCAAGATTTTATATTGATGGTTTCTGTCGTATTGTATTTGGATACCGGCATTGAATGCAAGGTTATCCTTGAATTGATGATTGATGTGGGATTGAAAGGCTATTTTGCGATTATCAAACCATTGCTCTACAATAATATAAGCGGATATATTCTCCAGGTAATTGTTTGCACTATTTCCATTTGGGTCTCTTACCAGATATTGTCTTTGCTGATTAACAGCAATTAATTCATCAAAATTGATTTGCCTTGCCATTACATTGCTTCTGAGCTCTTCAGCAATAGCTTCAGCTGCCACTGGATTGTTGATGCTGGCATAGGGTAAATTACGATAGTAATCCGGTCTTGGATCCGCGGCTTCCAACCAATCCAATCTTGTAGAACCGAAATGACCGGTCTGAACACCAATCGTAGTTGTAATTCTAGAGTTATCATTTAACTGCCAATCGTGACGCATCATAGCCACAGGCTGATGCGTTCTGTATTCCCTGGAGTTACGAACCTTTCCATTCTGGAAACCCCAATTTGGGTTATAGAAATTATCATCCAGCACCTCATACATTTCTGCAGTACTTGAAGATCCACGCCCTCTTATTGTTGGTGCTGCAAAAGCAACAAAATTAAGACTATGCTTATCATTAATCTTTTTATCTATTGAGGCAAAATATGAATAGGCGTCATAGTAAGTACCTTCAATATAACCAGCATTACCCCACCTTTTAGAGACGGAAAATGAATAAGACCAACCACTTTGTGATAAGCCGGAACTGTGCGTAAGCATGGCCCTGTTGGTATATGTACGATTTGAAATGCTGTATGTAAGCCTCGTTTGTGCGCGTTGTGAAGCGGCACGCATATCTATATCCAATGCGCCAGACATGCCCCCAACAGAAAAGTCAGTGCTATTTAGTCCATATTGACTATATCTTACACGCAGGACATCATTTAATCCACCCCATAGACTCCAGAAATATCGACCATCTCCAAGGTTATTAAACGGAAGATTGTTAAGGTAAATTTGTGAATGATTTTGAGCCAGGCCTCTAGGATTAAATCGCGTCACACTGAAGTTATAATCTGCCAAGGACCCAAAAGGATCCCATGCTGCAGATAACAGACTCGAAACCTGCTGTCCATCTATTTCAAAATTATCCAATTGACGTTGATCAATAAGATAATTATCATCAAATGTGCGCGTCACTGTTTCTTTCCTGGATAAAAATATTATCCCTAGGTTTATATTGCTTTCATCTTCAATGCTAACATCCAGAGTGTAACTGTTAAAGCTGTTAGACTCAATAATTATTGTCTGAGAACCGATTGCATCAGCCTGGTAATAGAATTTACCATCTGCATCTGAAAATACAATTTGATCATTGATCTTTATTTCAAGGTTTGGAATAGGGTTGCCTGAATTGTCATCTAATACTTTGCCACTCAAACTTTGGGCTTGAATACTGGAAGTATTAAAGAAAGCATAAAGAAGGCACGAAAGAAACCAAAAGTACTTCATATATCATTTAGAGTATCGAGGCGTAAATTTAATGGAAATTATATAGCTTCTTATTATATATGTTCTTTATAAATACATTATTTAGGGGTAAAATTATCATTATGGCAAAATGCATATCATGTGCATTCTTTATTTTGACCTGTTTTGTATTGCAAGCACAGGAAAGGCAGTTTAAAGCCTATGCAGTCGGATTTTATAATGTCGAGAATTTGTTCGATACGGTAGACAACAACATGATCCGGGACGAGGAATTTACCCCTGATGGGAAAAAGGTGTGGACACATGATAAATATACCGACAAAATTGCCAATCTCGCTTCCGTTATATCTCAATTAGGCTTGTCGTTATGTCCAGAAGGAATCAGTCTATTAGGAATTTCAGAGATAGAAAATGATACAGTTATTATCGATCTCATCAATCATCCATTATTGCGATCTAGGAATTATGGAATAGTCCATCATAGCTCGCCCGATGGCAGAGGAATAGATGTCGCATTGATATATGACAAAGATGTGTTTAATCCCTTGAGCGTGAAACCTTACAAGGTCGATATACAGTCACTGGGTAGTTCACGGCCAACCAGGGATGTTCTCCTTGTATCAGGTGAATTGGATGGGGAATTGATACATCTAACTGTGAATCACTGGCCAAGCCGCAGCGGTGGAGAAAAAAGAACAGCAAAATTTAGAAACAAAGCGGCGGAGGTAAACAGATATATTCTGGATTCATTATTGCTTGATGATCCCAAGGCAAAATTCATAGTCCTTGGGGACCTGAACGATGACACGAATAATGAAAGCCTGACCAAATATTTACGAGCAAAATTCAAACCCAAAGCCGTTGGTCCAGATGATATGTATAATCCTATGCATGCCTTATTTCAGAAAGGATATGGTACGACGGCCTGGCGCGACAGATGGTCTTTATTTGATCAGTTGGTATTGAGTCATGCTTGGTTGGACAAAGAACAAGATGATTTGCATTTTCATCAGGCCGTTATCTTCAATAAAAAATACCTTATCCAGAAATGGGGTAAGTATAAAGGCTATCCATTCAGGACATTTGATGGCGACGAGTATCAAGGTGGATATAGCGACCATTTTCCTGTTCTTGTATATTTGTTGAAATCTATATAACCTTGGTCGGCAAAGAACCTGCGCTTCTTAATTCTGAATTCACTTCGGTACTGGACCTGATAGAGAATCAAAATGAACATGTTTTTATAACAGGACGTGCGGGTACAGGTAAGTCTACACTTCTAAATATTCTCAAAAAAACAACGCGAAAAAATGCAGCGGTTGTAGCTCCCACAGGTATTGCTGCATTGAATGTAGGAGGCCAGACTATTCATTCGTTTTTTAAGTTGCCGCCAAAAATGGTAGATCCAAGAGAATTGACAAAACGCAAAAATCATCGATTCTACAAGAAACTCAAACTGTTGATAATTGATGAGATTTCGATGGTGCGGGCAGATATGATGGATTGTATCGATATTTTCCTAAGAAATAATAGGGAAAATAATGCACCGTTTGGCGGTGTTCAATTGGTTGTGTTTGGTGATTTATTTCAATTGCCGCCGGTTGTTTCAAGTGCGTTTGAAAGACAATACTTAAAGGAGCGCTACGGGACACCATATTTCTTTGCAGCACATGTATTCAATGAGATAGAACTAAGAATGATCGAGTTAAGGACTGTATACAGGCAGACCGAGCGGCGATTTATCAATTTGTTGGATAATATACGACTCAGACACATCGATCATGATGTCATGGACGAAATCAATCAGCGGTACAGTGAAGAAGATCCAGAGGAAATGGCCATTACCCTATGCGCAACAAATGCTAAAGTTAATAGCATTAATAGTACACGCCTTAAATCGCTGACTTCTCCACTATTTGAATATAAGTCTAAAATGACTGGTAATTTTAATGAGCGAATCAGTCCCGCTGATAACGTATTGTGGCTCAAGGAAGGGGCACAGATCATGTTTGTAAAAAATGATCCTGAAGGCCAATTCGTGAATGGAACAATAGGTCGTGTTGAAAAGTTGGATTACGATAAGATCATTGTAGCCATACAAAAAGAAGGTGAAATAAAATATATTAATGTAGATCAGGCGGATTGGGAAATGATGAAGTATGAAATGGATGCCGAAGATCCTGAAAAGTTCAAAACCTCGGTAACCGGAACCTTTACCCAATACCCTTTAAAGTTAGCCTGGGCGATCACTATTCATAAATCCCAAGGCAAGACTTTTGATAATATTATTGTGGATCTAGGAAGAGGCGCATTTGATTATGGTCAAACGTACGTGGCTTTAAGTCGTTGTCGTACGCTTGATGGTATTACATTAAGGAAGAAAATCACCCCAAGAGACATTCTTGTTGATCCTACAATCGTAGAATACTACGATTATAAAATTAGAAATTGGTGAAAATGCTTTCAATTATTATATTTAATTAAAATATAGAATCATGTCTCAAACGAGAAGAAAAAGACGGGCTCAGGCAAGCAGTAAAAAACAAGAGAAACGCTTTTTTATGATAGCAACACTGGTTACAATTGTACTGCTTGTATTACTGTATGTCATTTTCACACTTTAAGTCTATTGTGCATTCATGAAATTAAACTTAGATCTTGCTGTTCCCAGCAGGCAGGAATGGCTTGATGCCGTTATGAATGATTTTGATAGCTTTCTTCAGGATCATGCAGATTGTGAGCGTAAAGCATCGGCCATGGCGATGAGCTTTGTAGCTAAATATCCTGACCGAATTGAAATTCTTCCTGAACTTATCGATACAGGTATTGAAGAACTTGAACACTTTAAACAGGTATATGATTTAATGAAAGCGCGGGGCATACCTCTACTCCACTCGATTAAGGAAGACCTATACGTGAAACAACTCATCAAGAAATGTCATTCTGGTCGAGAAGAGCGTTTTTTGGATAGATTACTCATTGCTTCGGTTGTTGAGACCAGAGGTGCAGAGAGATTCAGGATGGTAGCAGAAGCAATAGAAGACCCAGAACTTCAGCGCTTTTATAAAACCTTATGGACATCTGAAGCCAAGCATGGGCATATTTTTGTTAAAATGGCTTTAGAGTATTTTGACAAGGATCAGGTCTATGAAAGGTTGGCATGGTGGGTTGAACAAGAGGCCGAAGCTATTGAAGGATTGGAAATAAAAGCAGCGTTGCATTAAAGTTTGGCGCGGTCCGCGTAACTAAGCATAAGAAGTTTTTAGGTCTAAAGCTTAAGGTCGAAGGTTTAAAACCTAAAACCTTGCCCCTTACCCAGATACTTGTACGCCGTGATCCTCAACTTTTATCCCTTAAACTCAGCCCATAAACCTCCAGGCCTATCCCATTTTCCTCCTTCTTTTCGGCTAGTTGAAATTCAAGATTTTTAAGAATTCGGCGGGAAGCTGCGTTGTTTTCTTCGATTAGCGCGTATACCGTATTAAGGTTTAAGGTATGATCACAATAATCGACAATCCACGTTGCCAATTCACTTCCGAATCCACCGCCCCAATAGTCTTTCTTTATGATATAGCCTAAATACCAGTTGCCATCGCTTGCGTTGGCC
>JABDJE010000031.1 GCA_013002625.1 Saprospiraceae bacterium
TAGCCCTTTATTAGCTGTACACGCTCACGAGCATAAGAATAGTATTGTGTTTTTCTTGGCTTGCTGTCAAGGAATTTTTGATAATACCTCAAAGCAATGGATTTGTCCTTATAGTAAGTGTCACTGGCTTTTGCCAAAAGAAAATAATTGAAAGGATCATCGCTGTACTTTACTGCATCCTTCAAGTGCGCTATTGCATCCCTGAGTTCACCTTTACCCTCCAGAATCTGGGCCAGGGATTTATGGTATAGACCTACATTTTTTGAAATGGAAGCATCAATCGCTTCTGAATAATGATGCCTTGCGTAATCGATTGAATCCAACGATTCGTATGCTGTGGCAAGATAATAATGTGCATACTCTTTGTTCCCTTCATCTTGAAGTGATTTTTCTAAATGATAGATAGCCTCATCCAGGGAGTCCAATTGAATGTAACTGTAACCAAGCAGCTTGTTGAAGTAAGGAGATAAATCTACACGTCCTTTAATTCTTTCAAGATACACCGCTGTGCTGTCATACGCCTTTTGCTTAAACTTACTTTGTGCGATCGACAGATGCAGTCCGATATTTTTATCATCAAGGACAAGGCCTTTACGCAACAAGCTATCCCCTTCTTCAAATTGTTTATTCGAGATAAAAATATCTGCGCAAGCCTTTAATGCCACCATATCCCTTGGGTTTAACCCCAACGCTTCACTCAAATATTTGAAGGCATCTATAAGCAGGCCTCCTTGCAAGTATTGTAATCCAAGTTTTCTTAGGTTAATAGCGTTCGTGGGATTAGAATTAACCAATCGATGGTAATATTTAATGGCCTTGGGTGTATTTTTTTCTATCTCATATAACTTAGCCAATTGGTTTATTGCAGTATGATTTGCACTATCAAGTCTTTCCACATCCAGCGCTATATTTTTTGCTGCTGCATAATCTCCCAACTGATAAGCTGATAATGAAGCCCTCTCTCCACAATAAACGGTGCTGTCTAGATTAAAGCACTCTGAAAAGAGGCGGTATGCAGTAGCATAGTCCTGATTGATATAGGCGATATCAGCAGTGGTCTTTTCCTGGGCCATAAGTACCGAATGTGTAGAGACAAACAGGATGATATACATCAAGCCATGAACAAAAGACTGTAATTTAATTAGTGACATTTTATCAAAATAAGGATTTATCGATTGAGAGATTTATAAATTTATACCAATGACAGATCAACCACAGCCTAAAACCGCTTCGATAGGAAAGGCATATTATCCATTGATGCTATTTTTTATTCTTTTGGTGTATGGTCTGTTTGTACATCCTGTTTTATTCAAGGCAGGAATGCTCCCTCTTGAGGTACTGATTCTGATGGCGTTGAGCATCCACTCCATTTATCTTATTCGTTTGGGCATCAGTTGGGACCAAATTCAAAAACACATAGTAAAAAAAATTGGCGAATCAGTTCCGGTCTTAATGATACTCTTTTCAATAGGCGTATTGATAGGCAGTTGGATTGTTAGTGGCACTATTCCCATGTTGATACATTTTGGCATTGGTTTGATCGACGCAAACTGGATCTATGTCTTTGCATTTTTAGTATGTATAATATTTTCACTCCTAACCGGGACATCATGGGGTTCTGCTGGAACGATAGGTATTGTCATGATGGGGATTGCCGAAGTGTATGAAGCAGATCTTTGTATTACTGCAGCGGCGGTGGTTGGTGGTTCATTTTTTGGCGATAAAATGTCTCCACTTTCAGATACAACCAATATAGCATCGCTGGCATCGGATGTTCCCTTATTTGATCACATCAAATCCATGATCTATACGACAGGCCCTTCGGCCTTAATAGCAGGCATAATTTATCTGGTCCTGTCTCCTGGGTTCGCTTCATCCGTGCCTGCGGATAGCGGGACTTTGGAGCAAGTAGAAATGACATTAAAGGCCATCGAAGCCACATTTAACTTCAACCTGTTTTTATTGTTGCCACTGGCAGTTGTTGTGTGGGGTGCCATGAGCAAGAAACCAATAGTCCTGACACTGTTATTTTCAGCCTGGTTAGCTATGGTGCTTGCATTTATATTTCAGGATTTTTCGGTAACAAATGTGTTCAATAGTTTTAACAAAGGCTTTTCAATGGATATGGCCGGAGGAAGTACCGAGAACGCAAATGCGCTGAGAATTTTAAATAGGGGAGGGCTTTACAACCTTATCGAAGGAATTACGATTACCATTTTAATATTTGCTTTTATTGGAACACTGGAGGCAATCAATGCTATCGAGCGTGTAATAAAAAGCCTGATGGATAATTTGAATACACGTGCTAAAACGGTTGCGGCAGCGATCACAACAACAGCATTTACCAATCTTACAACATCCAATCAATACGCTACAAGCTTTATAATTGGAACAGCATTTAAGAAGCATTTTGACAGAATGCAAATCCCACGTAAAGTATTAAGCCGCTCGATCGAGGATGCGGGAACTATGTTAGAAAACCTTGCTCCGTGGACGCCGTCAGGTATATTTATGGCAACGACATTAGGTGTATCAGCATTGGAGTATGCACCCTACCAATTCCTGTCACTAATCAATATTGTAATAGCTTACTTTTTTGCATTTACGGGTATAGCCTGTTTTTATAAAAAGAACAAGAAAGATGAAGAATAAAAAAGTAGGCACGATTCTCTGTCATGACGAAGAACGCTTTCTTCATGGCCCTGTTGTGCCACCAATTTACCAGAACTCATTGTTTACTTTTGAAAATTGGGATGCCATCGACAAAGCATTTGATGCTAAAGCCGAATCCTATATTTATTCGAGACTGCTTAACCCGACTGTTGAGGTTGCAGAGAAAAAAATTGCAGAACTATGCAAGGGAGAAAAGGCAAAACTTTGTGCTTCAGGTATTGCGGCGGTTACTTCCGCCATCTTACATTGTGTCAGTGCAGGAGATCATATTGTTGCCGTAGAAAATATTTATGGCCCAACAAATAACTTTATTGGTACATACCTCAAAAGCAAGTTTAATATTTCTGTTACTTATGTCGACGGCACAAATACAACTCAATTCGAAGAAGCGCTTCGGGATAATACCAAATTGATTTATTTGGAGAGCCCAGCCTCTCTTACATTTGAACTGCAGGATCTTAAAGCAGTAACAGCATTAGCCAAGAGAAATGGGATAAAAACGATAATTGACAATACATGGGCGACACCGATATTTCAAAATCCCCTGAGCTTAGGTGTTGATATTGAAGTACATTCAGTATCAAAATACCTTTGTGGTCACAGCGATGTTGTAGCCGGCGTAATCATTTCTACAAAAAATATAATCGATGCCATTATCCAGGCCGAACATGAATTGTTTGGTGCGAAGATGGCTCCATTCGAAGGGTGGCTTATTTTGCGCAGCCTCAGAACGCTTGAACTTAGAATGGAAAGACATATGCAGAATGCCATGGCAATCGCTAAGCATCTTGACAAACACCCTAATGTGGATCGTGTATTTTATCCGGGACTGTCATCGTTCCAACAATATGAGCTAGGGCAAAATCAAATGAGAGGGTACAGCGGCTTGTTGAGTTTTAAATTGGCGACCTCGGACATCTCGAAGATCAAGGCATTTGTCAATGCACTTCAGATTTTCAAAATAGGTGTAAGTTGGGGTGGACATGATAGCCTGGTGTATGCTCCGGTAATCAGCTACCTAAAGGAACTGAGCCCCGATAGGTTTGAAGCCATGGGAATCGACGCCAGCATTATCAGAATATCTGTCGGCCTTGAGGGAGTAGAAGATTTAATACGTGACCTTGATCAGGCACTGGATTATTAGAAACGGAAGATTGTGGTATTTGGATTAAGTTTCAAACTTAATCCAAATAGGGACATAGTTGGATATTTTTTATTGGGTGCTTCAAGCTTTTATGGTGCTGGAGGCGTTCCTCAAACTCGTCTTTCAAACTTAATCCGTCTGCTTTAATCAGGTAGCCCCCATTAGCTTAGAGTTGAATTTCTTTACTTACCGTCTCCGTAGGTGTAATGAGTGAAACGATTAAAGAGCTAGTTTGATAGGCACTTAGAAATATTGTTTGTTGTTGTCTGCCTGGTTTTAATTTAGAGCGAAAAACAACATGTCCATTTTCATCTTTTAATTGCAATGTAGCTTGATCCAATAAGTTGACATTCACAGTCATTGAATTGTTATGTTCAAAATGATTGATGAGCATAAAATTATTAGACAATGAACCATCATAATCGAGTGGTTTTATGGATAGGTCTTTCGTTTCTTTTGCATAACAAGCCTTGATATTTTCTGTGTTGGTGAGCCAGGTGTATCCGCTTAAAATAAGTTGAGCGTCACTAATAGAATTTGGCTCGTCTACTTTTTGCACACGAGCCAAATCCTGACTAAACATTGATATCGATATCAATAAAAAAGTTAGGGTAGTTAGTTTTTTCATTCTAGGGTTAGTTAGATACTTCCCCTGTAAAATAGTGATTTACTTTCTTTCGGTGAAATTTCTACTTCAATCTTTGATTTTTTGGTCATTTCCATGCCCGTTTCTTCTTCATATATCTCCTTGTACTTCTCCCAGATATTGCTTGGCTGTTTCTCACCATTTATTTTCATGTGTTTACCCGATAGTTCAAGTTTATATGTCTTATCTGATTGGATTAACCTGTCTTCCAATAGATTGTCTGTAAGAACATCTGCGGGTGTTCTCGGGCGCTTATCAAAAAAGTATAAATCGTTGTTTTCTTTGAAAAATTTGTTGCGCGCACTTTCGCGTTCGTGCATGCGCTTCATTTTTTCATGCATCTTCTGCTTCTCCTTAAACTTAAATTGATTGTCAAATTCAAAACTGAAGTTGTTGTCATCGTCGGAGAAAAAGCGTTCGGTATGAATACCATTGGGAAATAAGTCCTTAGCTGAATCTAATCGAATAACTATTTCGTCTTCTAGATCGTCCAGGTCAATGATTATATCTTCATGTAAATCATTCAGGCGATCCCTTATTTCCAATTCGATTACGCGCGCATCTTCATTGTCCCCTAATTCGATGATTATATCTTCATACATATCTTCAATTTCTCTTTTAAGGTCAACGACTACATCGTCATCATCATCGAAAATAAATGCGTTTGCATGGTTAGAGTCAAAGTGAAAAATATTGTTCTTGTGTAACCCTCTAAGTTTATCAATGTGTTTTTTCTCCAGAGACATCATTGAATCGATATTAATAGTTGCTGCCCAATCTTTATCTCTAAAGAAAATATTACCCATCTCTTTATCACAGTCAGGGAATACTGTAATGATGTCTCGATCCTGGCTTGGGCTCAATTCAATGATAATGTCCTCGTGCTCTTCAAATTCATTTTCAGGGATTTCTTCTCCGTTAATTTTTAAGGAAGTTATTTCACCATTTTCCATTTTAAGTTCCAACTCCTCTTCGTTGGTTTTCTTAGTAATATGAAATGATTTTCTTTCCGGAATCGTGTCCAGGTAATAAGGGATTTCTTCGACGTCCTTAGGACAGTCTTCAATGATATACAAATCATATTGTCGATCTGTATTTTCTTCAATAGGCTTATTGGCATTTTTTGCAAATGCAAACACAGTTGTGAATACCAATAAAAAGGCTAGGAATTTTTGTTTCATGTTTGATGTGTTTACGGGTAGATTAAGAATTCTAAAAATACGATGGCTAAACTCACGCTTATTGCCTGAGAAAGCCAAGGCAGGCACCAGCGCCTTGTGTTCTATATCTTGTAATTTGACTAAAGTCTTGGCATAGGATATCGAATTTCCTGTCATTTCAATTGCCATGTCGTCACAACAGTTTTCTCTTTCATTTCTGATTTTTGAAGAGATGTACCAAATGGCAGGATGATAATAGAATACAATTTCAGCCAGAGATTGAATAAGGTTAAATAGGAAGTCGTGTCGTTTAATATGCGCCAACTCATGCGCCAGAATGGCCTCAACTTCCTGCATACTTAATTGGTTGGCAAGACCCAGGGGAAACAAAATAACAGGTTTAACATAACCCATGACCATGGGTGTGCTAATTCGTACAGACTCTCTGATTATTACATTGCGATGAATATTATATTTTTTCTTTAATGCACGCAGACCGTTTAATAGGATAGGACTCTCCAGAGACGATTGCTTTATGATATATCTGAGGTAAAGATAGGCACCACTGAATCTGATCAAAAACAATAGCGAACCGATCAGCCAGGCGTTCACGATTACAGGAATATACTTATTTGTGAAATCCAAAGAGGGGAGTAGCCTGGAAGAATTAATTATTGACGAGCTAAGCCCGCCCTCAGAAGCCAGGACCACAACCTGTGGGGCATCTATGATGTATAGACTAAATGTGACCAAAGTAGTTATTAAAGCCACACCTAAGGCACCCAGTGATATACAATACTTAATAGAAGAAGATTGCTTTTTAAAAATGTGTAACACGAGCTTAAGTGCCAATGCAATGACACTCAGTTGCCAAAGTGAATGTACCAGGGTCCACGCCAGTGCATAGCTTATATCAGATGATAGAAATTGAGAGACCATAGTCTATTTGTTTTTTTCAAGTTTATCTATAATTGCCTTGAGCTCTTCTAATTCTTCAGGACTTGCCTTTTGGTTACCTAAGGCCTGCATGACAAGTCGCATGGCAGATCCCCGATAGGTCTTTTCAATAAAACTATCAAGCAGGGACTTCTGGGTATCGTTTTCCTGTACTGCTGTGTGGTATATGTGGGTTCTGCTTTCTGTATTGCGTGTTACCAATCCCTTTTCGGTCATAATTTGCATGATTTTCAAGGTGGTGGTATAACCAACATCCCTGGATTCATTCAATACATCATTGACAACGCGTACTGAGGATGGGCCGTTTTGCCATAGAACCTGGAGAATTTCCAACTCAGATTCTGTGGGCTTGATCTTTCTGTTTATACTCATAATTCGAACTGTTTGTATAATTATATACGAAACCTGTCGTAATATAGCATATTATTACGAAACTAATCGTATGTTAAGAAAAATTTAACCCTTAAAGAATGATATTTTGAGTTGAAAACGTGATTTCTTCCAGGTTGATCATTGCGTTAAATAAACTCACTTTTTGGTATTCAACTATTTCACGAACAGTGATATCCTTTTTCACAATTTTTTTGTTGTCCAGTAATTCGGCTCTCCGAGTACCCTCTAATAGTGGTGTGGCAGGTGTTGCCCATTCCCTGCCGTCATAAAAGGCCACATTCGCATAAGAGGAGTCCGTTACACAGCCGTTTTTAATTATTAGGATATCATCGGCATCGTCATGCTGCGCGCTTAATTGTTCAAGTTGGCGCCTGTCGGCAAATTTGAAATCATACTCAACCGTATCGTCATATACGCATTGACAATTTGAAATCTGTCGCATAGTATATGGAATAATTTCAATGTGCCAATCATTCCTGTTATAAAGTAATCTCAATTTATACACTGTATCATTACGTGCTGAAAGTGCTGCTTTTTCAATAGAGGATTTAATATCTTCTAGCTTAGCAGACGTAGAAAACAAGTGCTTGTAAGTTTTATCTATTCTATGCAGATGATATGGCAACAGCGGACACCGATTGTGTACAATTCTTATAGATTCAAGCAGAAGGGACATAAATCTTGTGTTGAAGTTCTTGAAACTCGCTCTGGAGCTGGCTCATAAAGGTTAGACCGCCACCACTTCGATAAAAGTAGTCCTTTCCTTTTTGCTCAATAAACCGAATCATAACAAAAGAGTCCAGGGAGTGGCCATCATAATATCCTGCAACCCCGGTGTAGTAGCCACGTGGTATTTGTTCTGCAAATTGAATAATATCGATTGTCTTTTTCTTGGGTGCGCCACTTATACTTCCTGCAGGCAATAACTTAAAAAGCAAATCTCCCAGCGTGTCATGAAAATTATCTTCAAGATCTCCTACTATTTTGGAGCTGACCTGTAACAGATCCCTTAGCGTGCTTGATATAAAATCCAAATACCTGAACTTTTCAACGCGTACATTGCGTGCTACCCTATTCAAATCATTGCGAATTAAGTCGACAATAGTATAGTGTTCTGCCTCTTCCTTCTTGTCATTGAGAATGATCTCTGCTGCATTTGGAATACCAGCATCGATGGTGCCTTTCATCGGGTACGAACTTATCTGATTGTCTTTTATTTTTACAAAGCTTTCAGGAGAGAAGACAACGAACCTGTCTTTCCACAATAATTTATATTTAGCCACACTAGACCGATATATTTCCATCAGATCTCCCTGAAATTTGACAGGTGTTCTGAAAGTTAAGTTGGTCAGAAAACTATTTCCGAACTTAATTTCAGCCTGGACAAACTCAAAAGCTTTTTTATAAATATCAAAATCAATAGGATCAAAGTCGAGGCTTAAAGGATGATCTTTTGAAAAGGGACTGTGATTTGAAAAAGTTGGAAGATCAAAATAAACATCCTCTGGAATGGACGATTCCGGAAAGACTTCGATATTGTTCATTTCGAAATCTATTAGAAAAACAAATGGCCTTCTCGATTTGCCGAGTTTGTTAATGCGTGTTCGGGCTTCTGACTGTTGCACAGTTATGTATATACAAAAATACCGGCAAGAGTTCCCTCTAGCCGGCACTTATTTGGGATGGGATGCTTATTTGTCATCCTTTTTGATGATGACTTTCTTTTTAATTACTTTTTTGCCGTCTTTGTGTTCCTCGTGTATTTCATGGATGATTTCCTCTCCCTCTATTGCTTCTTCCCAGGTGTTCAGATCATAATCTGTGTTTCTTTCTTTTAAGGTCGCTTCAAAGAATATATTTTCTCCATCGCGCTCACCTTCAACAACTACACTATCTCCAGGCTTGAAAGGCTTAAGAGCTGTGAGTAAATCATCAATTGATTTTACAGGAACATCATTTATTTTTTGAATGACATCGCCCTTTTGCATTCCAGCAGCTTCTGCGGCAGTTCCTTCCATGACATCGATGACGCCCACACCGTTGTCAGCTTTCTCTATAAGAACGCCCAGTTGTGCTTTATTGCTGTTTGATTTATCGCCACTTCTTACAATTACTTCAACTTCACCATCTTCTCCATCATTCATCATAATAAAGATATTCTCTTCTTCAAGCATTTTTTCTACATCTTCAGGAACCTCATCACCCTTAAGCATGATTTCAATTCTTTTCTCATCACCGTCCGTTTTAATAACATTGATGTGTTTGATGTTTTCTGAATCTATAACCTCATCGATGTCGATTTCTTTACCTTCGAACTCTTCATTGAACTCCATCTCCATTTCAACATCGATATTATTCTCTTCTAGAAGTTGTTTCATTTCCTCTGGCATTTCTCCCTCACCTTCCCACTCGAAAACCTGTTCGTTGCCTTCATCATCTTTAGACACAAACTTATAAGCCTTTCGTTCAATCACTTTTGAGCTATCTGATTGTACTCTAATCTTGATTTCAGTGCCATCCTCAGACTGCCATTTCATTTTCTTTGCGAAGGCATCAGCCTCTGCACCTTCCTTGACAATCTTCTTTTCGACAACCTTGCCGTTTTCGTCTGTGACTTTTTCGATCACGACAACTTTTTTGACTTCCTTATTATCTTGAGCCGATAACTGTGAAATGCTAAAGGCACAGAAAAATGCCAAAATGCATGTGGTCATGTAGTTTTTAATCATTTTGTTATATTTTTTGTAAAGATAGAATGCTTTATACGAATTATTTCTTAATAAAACTCTAAAATTTGCGTTTATAGCATATGAAAAACGAATATTATTTTCCAGCTCTTTTCATGGCAATTATTATGCTTGCTTCTTGCAAGCAGGGCATAATGGTTGAAAACAAGGACGAAAACGGCATTTTGATCGAACGATTTGAGGTGACCAAGGACAGCGTACGTAACGGATTATATACGAGATATTATTCTGATGGATCTATAAATGAAACATCAACATATGTAGATGGGAAACTAAATGGAGAGCGCAAGTTATTCTATCCAAACGGGCAGGTTGAAATTGTTGAACGCTACGAGATGGATGTGATGAATGGACCTTATCTTGTTTATCATGATAACGGAAATCTAAAGCAGGTCGTTAATTTTTATGACGGAGTAATGAGTGGCCCACTCAAAGTTTTCTTTTCTGATGGTGTGCTTAAAGAGGAGGTGACAATGAAGGACAATAATGAAAATGGTCCTTTCAAAGAATTCCATTCAAATGGGAAGATTCATTGGGAAGGTAATTATCTGAATGGTGATAATGAATTTGGCATGCTCAAGGAATACAATGAAAATGGTGAATTGATTCGGAAAATGGAATGTGATTCTATGGCCGTTTGTAAAACAATCTGGACCAAGGAAGATGGCGACATTATTAATGAATAATTCATCTATACTTATCTATATCAATTAAGTTTGTGCTTCTAATCAGATTTTGTGAGACTTAAATTTTACTGTAGCGTTTTCTGTTTATTGATTTGCCTTGAAGGTTATTCTCAAATAGGGGGCAGATTTGCTTTCGAATCCTCCAACCTTCCCCCGAATGCGCGGCTCTCAGCCCTTGGAGGAAGTCTTATTACAGTCATTGATGATGATGTGGCCTTGGCCCAACTCAACCCCGCCGCCCTTGACAGCGTCATGGATAACCAGTTTTCAATTAACCATAACTTTCATTTTGCCGGTACACAGAACGGAAACCTTGCTTTTGGTAAATATTTACCAAAATACGGGCTTACAGCACATGTAGCTTTCCAGTACATGGATTATGGCACTTTTGACCTTACCGACGCCATTGGAAACATTAACGGAGAATTTTCTGCCGGAGAGTATGGCTTTGTCCTGGGAGTAGGCAAGCAACTTAATGAACGAATACGGGGCGGGATAAACTTCAAGACCTTTATTGCTAACTATGAAAGTTATGGAGCCTTTGCCATGGGCGTGGATCTGGGGCTCCATTATCAAAAACCAGGGTCTCTCACAACTTGGGGAATCGTTTTGCGCAACCTGGGCGGAGAGTTAAATCCAATTGTTGATGACAAAAGATGGTTGCCTTTCGATTTACAAATCGGCATGTCAAAAAGACTTCAGCATCTGCCATTTCGATTCTCAATTATTGCGCATCAAATGCAAAAGTGGTATATCCGATATGATGATCCGGATGTTGACAATCAGACAGATATATTTGGAAATGTCACTTCTAAAAGTGGATTCAGTAAAAGCGTAGATAATCTTTTCCGCCATTTAATTTTCAATGGAGAGTTCCTTATTGGCAAACAAGAGCAGTTCAGAATACGATTCGGTTACAATCATTTGCGAAAGCAGGAATTAAAAGTGAGTACTTTTCGAAGCCTGGCTGGATTTTCATTTGGACTTGGCTTTAATATCAAGAAAATTAAATTTGACTACGGATGGGGATATTACCACATTGCCGGAGCAAATAATCACCTGAGTTTAAGGCTGAATATGGATAGAATCTTTAATAAAATCTAAAAAACGAAACGTTTCGTAGATAAGTGCAAGAGTCTTTATCCTTATTTATTAATTTTACAGAACAATAATCCACACACATTAATATCAAATGGAAATAAATTCCTTCAAAAAGGCTAAAAATATAGCAAGTTGGACAGTTTTTGCTATTGCAATTGTTGTCTACTTTTTTTCTGTAGAACGTACAGGAAGTTTATGGGACGTAGGTGAGTTTATACTAGGCGCATACAAGCTTGAAGTCGTGCACCCGCCAGGTGCCCCATTGTTTATGTTGATCGGAAGAATATTTGCCTGGATCGGCGAAATGGTTTCAAATGATCCTGCAGATATTGCTTTTGCAGTAAATATGCTGAGCGCGACCTGTACCGCTTTTGGTGCTTTTCTGATTGCCAGAATTGCCATGCTATTGGGTAAGATCTCATTGGTCGGCAGAACAAAAGAAACAACCGGTGCACAGAATTTTACATTAGCGTTTTCAGGAACTGCAGCAGGATTGGCCACTGCCTTTGCTTCTTCTATATGGTTTAGTGCAGTAGAAGGTGAGGTGTATGGAATGTCAACCTTCTTTACAATTTTGACATTATGGTCTGCTTTAAAATGGTATAGCCTTCCGAATGAACCGAAAAATGACAGGTGGTTGATCCTGACAGCATATATCGCCGGACTATCCATAGGGGTTCACCTTTTGTCCATATTGACGTTTCCGGCCATTGGTATATTATACTATCTAAAGAAATACAAAAACCACAATCTAAAGGGATACATTTTAAGTTTTATTGGGGGCGCATTGGTGGTGATGTTCATTATGAAGGTTATCATCGTTGGTATTCCAACACTTTGGCAAAATCTTGAGCTTCCGCTGGTCAATACATTTGGATTACCTTTCCATTCGGGATTGGTTGCGGCATTACTTGTAGTTGGGGCGCTTGTATTTTTCCTTTTGAAATGGACACATAAGAATAGAAAGCAGACAGCACAGCTTCTTGTAATGGGGGCATTGATGGCTTCGATAGGTTTCTCAACAATAGGTGTTATTGTTATTAGAGCAAATGCAGATACTCCTGTTAATATGAATGTACCAAGCGATGCCATGCGCTTGTTACCTTATTTAAATCGTGAGCAGTACGGGGAGCGCGCATTGATTTACGGACCACATTTCGATGCACAGCCCAAGGACCTTGAAAGAAAAGAAAGATATGGTCGTGTTGGTGATAAATATGAAGTGGTAGATGAACGCCTGGAATATGTTTTTGACAATAAGGATAAAATGTTGTTCCCAAGGATTGGTCATACAGAAGGTGCTCGACCTGCCTTACACAGGCAATGGCACGAAGCCATAATGGGAGAAAAACATCGTGGACGACCGGGCTTTGGCTATAATCTTAAGTTCATGTTTAAGTATCAAATGGGCTGGATGTACTGGCGGTACTTTATGTGGAACTTTGCTGGTAAGCAAAATGCCAAGCAAGGATTTATGCCATGGGATGTCAGCAGCGGACATTGGGCATCAGGTATAAAATTCATCGATGAAGCACGCTTACATAACATGGATGAATTAACAGATACAATGAAAGCGCACAAGGGGAATAATTCTTATTACTTCTTACCGTTAATATTTGGACTGATAGGAATGTTCTTCCATTTCAAAAATAGTCCCAAGGAATTCACCGCGCTGTTCACGTTGTTCTTGATTACGGGGCTGGGCTTGATTATTTATTCTAATCAGCCACCTAATGAACCTAGAGAACGTGACTATGTTTTGGTTGGATCATTCTTCACATTCTGTATATGGATTGGTCTGGCAGTTCCACAAATCGTAGAGTGGCTGAAAACAAAAGTTAATTTAAAGCATCCAATAACCGCATTGATAGCTGGTATTCTTGTTTTGACTGCACCTACAATTATGGCTGTTGAAAACTATGACGACATGTCTCGTATGGGTCATTATGCTTCACGGGATTATGCTGCCAATTTTCTCAACTCCTTAGATGAAAACGCCATCATTTTCACATACGGGGATAATGACACATATCCGCTATGGTATGCGCAGGAAGTAGAAAATATAAGAAGAGATGTTCGGGTTGTGAATCTCAGCTTGATTGCGGTTGACTGGTATATTGAAAAACTGCGTCGTAAGGTTAATGATTCGCCAGCCTTGAAATTAACGGTGCCTACGGAAGCATATAGAGGAAATAATCGCAATCAGGTGTTCTTTTTCAATCCAGCCAACCAGGAAAACCTGTCCACACCAATGGACATCAATACTGAACTGGCATTTATCGGAAGTCCTCAGAATAACATTAAAGGACAATCCTACATGAGGACACGTAATTTATATATTCCAATAAATCAGAGAAAGCTGATTCAGGAAGGACTGATGTCTGTGGCCGATACGGCAAACATGGTCTCAGCAATCAATATCAATTTGCCAAAGACAAATTACATTACCAAGGATCAATTGGCTGTTTTGGACGTGGTAGCGTCCAATATACATGACAGACCAATTTACTTTGCAGTGACATGTAAGAATGACAAGCTGTTGGGCATGAACGATTTCATGCAAATGGAAGGGCTTGGACTACGGATCATTCCCGTTAGAAGCAACAGTATTCGCGGACTGTCAATTTATGGCTCGGGGCGTGTAGCAACAGACAAAGTTTATGACAATGTTATGAACCGGTGGGCTTGGGGTAACTTCGATAACCACGAGACCTTCATAGATGGAAGTTATGCAGCTGAAATTCAGGCTATGAAAATTGTTATGATGCGTACTTCTGAACGATTGTTGGAATTGGGAGAGGAAGAGAAAGCCGGGGCATTGGCACAACAATACTTTGATGCATTTCCTCATTTTAATTTCCCTTATGACGAAAGCATCGTTCCATTTATAGAAGTGTTAATGACAACCGGTAAAACTGAAGAAGCAAAAAAACACCTGAGGATTTTGGGAGAGGAGACAAGGCAAAAACTTGCATTTTATGACTCACTAAGTGAAGATGATTTTGCGAGCTTCCGTCAGGATTATGGGTTTGCCGTACGTGCAGTAACTGAAATACTATCGCTTTCAAAGCGTATGAACGATAATGAATTAATTAAGAAATTTGAAGAAGAGCTGGGAGGATATGATATTTCAAAAATTAAAAATTAATGAAAATTTGTATTGGATCGGACCATGCTGGGTTTGATTATAAATCATATTTGACAGATAAACTGGAGGCCATGGGGCACACCGTTATCGATAAAGGAACAGACAATCCCGACTCTGTTGATTACCCTGATTTTGCGCACCCTGTTGCAGAAGAGGTGGCCAATAATCGAGGCGTCAGGTTTGGTGTATTAATATGTGGCAGTGCCAATGGTGTTGCCATGACAGCTAACAAACACCAAAAGATCAGAGCCGCTATTTGCTGGTCAGAAGAAATTGCTACCTTGGCACGTCAGCATAACAATGCAAATATCATTTGCATTCCCGCACGTTTTGTAGGTAAACCCAAAGCAGCCAAAATGCTTTCTACTTTTTTAGAGACCAAGTTTGAAGGAGGTCGACATAAAAGACGTGTAGGAAAGATTTCTTGTTAACGAAAAGACTAAAATGAAAAGAATTATCCTTTGTGTTTGCGCCATAGCATCCATTTCAAATATTCAAGCGCAATACGTCAGTCATGCCTCCATTCCTGATACAACGGTCGAACTTGTAATGGACCCTTCTGATTTATCCTATAAATATGCCAGCAGCATTACAAAGGAGGACATGATGAAACATCTAAATATCCTGGCTTCAGATGAATACGAAGGAAGAGAAACAGGTACGAAAGCCAATGACCTTGCAGCTGTATATATAGCCAGGCATTTTCAGTCTCTGGGTTTACCTACCGTCGGTGAAAATGATACATATTATCAACCCATGGCATTTAACAAAACCTCGTGGAGTGAAAATGCCATTAATATTAATGACAATGATTACCGGCATCTTTGGGATTACCTCTCTTTTGCTACCATTAACGACCATATGCCTTCATTCAGACCTGAAGAGGTTGTCTTTTTGGGTTTTGGAATCGATGACCCCAGGTACAGTGACTACAAGGGCAATAATGTGGAAGGTAAGGTAATCATGATTAACAAGGGAGAGCCTTTTAATGCAGACAGTATTTCATATATAACAGGCACAAAAGCTCCTTCCGATTGGGATGGAAATACATGGAAAAAATTAAAGACGGCGCAGGAAAAAGGCGTTAAACTGGTACTTGTAATTGAAAACGAACTTAAGGAGTTTTTGGGAAAGAACAGACGTTTTTTGGTGAGCTCATCACTTCAATTGGGTGACGGTGAATTAGGGGAGAGAGAATATGCCAATCATATATATATCTCTTCGACTATGGCCAAGGATATCATTGGTTCAAAGGACAAGAAAATCAAGAAATGGAGAGAGAAAAACACCCGAAAAGGAAAGGCAAAAGATATTTGCCTTAAGCCAGAACTATATATTGACATGCAAAGAGACGTGGATGTTATTAAGGGGTATAATGTGATGGGATATGTTGAAGGCTCAGATAAAAAAGATGAACTGGTGATTGTGTCGGCACACTATGATCATCTTGGCAAAAGGGCAAAAGACATTTTTAATGGAGCAGACGACAATGGATCGGGCACAACAACGGTTCTGGAAATGGCAGAAGCATTTTCCATGGCGAAGAAAGATGGCAATGGGCCTAGGAGAAGTGTTATGTTTTTGCTTGTTACGGGAGAGGAAAAAGGATTATTGGGTTCAAGGTACTATGCAGAAAACCCTGTGTACCCGATCGCAAATACCATTGCAAATGTAAATGTAGATATGGTAGGTCGTGTTGATGCAAAATATGCAGACAATCCTGAATATATATATGTTATTGGTTCAGACAGGCTAAGTTCAGATCTGCATCGGATCAATGAGGATGTAAATCAGAAGTACTCACAAATTGTTCTGGATTATAAATACAACGACGAGAAGGATCCTAACAGATATTACTTCAGATCAGACCACTATAATTTTGCAAAAAAAGGTATTCCAGCCATTTTCTTCTTTAGCGGAACTCATGAGGATTATCACAGACCAAGCGATACAGTAGATAAAATCTTGTTTCCTAAGATGGAAAAGGTCGGCCGTCATATTTTTCATGTCACCTGGGATTTGGCCAACCGGGAAGACCGCATTGTTGTCGACGGTGAAGTAGATTCTAATTAAGAAACATCAAATGAAATGTCCATTGCCCATCGGTGCTGTATTCTATAGCAGGAGCGGGTAATTTAAAAATATTAAAGCCATCCAAGAGGGTCCTTAAAAATGGAGATTTTGTTTTGATGGCACTCAGGTCATAATCCAATGCCAATACAAACTGTTTGTGTCGACCATAAAGCACTGGATCTAGAACAATATTTTCATCATTGATTTCCCAACGATTTTCGAATCCACCATACATATTATTTGCTCCGTAACCTAAAGCAAAATCCAACCACTTTGGACCATTCCAGGATGGGAAAATAGCATCCATATCCAGAGACATCCAAATGGTTTGAGCATTATAATCCTTAAGCATTCTTTCAATGGATTGCGCCCCATACAGTGCCCGGGCACGATCGCTTAACTTAAATTCATACAAACCAGTTTCAGATTGAATCCTATCCTCAAGGTATGTGATCGGCCAATAGCTGAACTTGAACTTAACCTTCTGTTGTCCCCACAGATTTTCCTGAAGCACATAACTTCCAGAGCCGATTAAATT
>JABDJE010000036.1 GCA_013002625.1 Saprospiraceae bacterium
AAAGAAGATATCCTGTGTTTTCTCTCTTCCCGATAAGAACTGGATATCATCAACAATCAATGTATCGATCAATTGATAGAAATTGACCAGATCTTCCATTGTACCGTTCTTGATCGCTGACACGATCTGTGTTGTAAATGATTCTGTTGTTAGGTACAATACATTATGATCGGGAAAATTTTCTTTTATCTCATTTCCGATGGCATGTGCCAAATGCGTTTTTCCCAATCCAACATCTCCATACAATACCAAGGGGTTAAATGCTGTACCGCCTGGCTTTGCGCTGATGGACAAACCTGCAGAACGGCCCAATCTGTTACAGTCTCCTTCTACATAGCTGTCAAATGTGTATTTGGTAATGAGATTTGATTGGATTTTTGTCTTTTTCAATCCAGGAATAACGAATGGATTTTTGATATCCTTGGAGTTGAATTCTGTTTTTGAAGTATTAGGCTTACTGTTGTCGAGTACAATTTTATATTCCAGCTGACCCTTGGGTCCTAATACTTGATAAATGGTCTTTTTAAGTATACCCAGATAATGCTCTTCGATCCAATCATAGAAAAATCTATTGGGTACCTGAATGGTAAGGATGTTATTCTCAAACTTAATAGCTTTGATAGGTTTGAACCATGTGTTAAAACTTTTCTCCGGAACATTGTTTAGGATGATGGTCAGACAACTGTCCCATATAGACACATGAGATTCTATCATTGCTACTGTTTTGTTATATTATCAATTATGACTGATCCCTCAGTCTAAAGTTGGTTTTTGAAATTAGTTTACTGGGAATCTTGGGAAAGACAAATATTGGAAAAAAAAATCAGTTAGAAGAAAATGAAAAAAGGTTTTAATCATTTTTTTTTTGAAAATTTTAAAATCGATGAAGATTTTACACATTATGAAAATATGTAATGGATAATATATTAAATATCAATGCAATATGTATATAATATTCAATACATTTATAATGAGCTAAGTTCCAATAATCAACCGACCAACTGATTTTTACAAGTGATACACCGCTTATTTTTTGACCGCTCAAAGTAGACATCGATGTGTCCCAAAAGAATACCAGCCCAACCTGCTTGAGTGACAATTACAGGATCACCGTTTTTATTTCTTCTTCTATCCGCCTCACGCATAAATGTATGCGTATGACCACCGATGATTAAATCAATATCTTGGGTGTTCTGTGCCAGGATAACATCTGAAACTTTCTCCCTACCATATTTATAGCCAAGATGTGAAAGACAAATTACATAGTCACAATTCATCTCTTTTTTGAGCATCGTTGCATAGTGCTGTGCTGAGGTGATCGGGTCAAGATATCTGGTTGCTTTGTAATGTGTATCCGGAACAAGACCCTTTAATTCAATGCCTGTTCCGACAACGCCGATTTTCAGGCCATCCATTTCAAAGATCTTGTATTTTTCAATTTTACCATTTAAGATGGTATCATCAAAATTATAGTTGCTAACAACAAACGGAAAATTTGCATGCGGCAACTGTGTATTAAATCCATCAATTCCTGCATCAAAATCATGATTACCCATCGTTGCTATATCGTAACCCATTTTACTCATCAGCTTTATTTCAAGCTCACCACCAAAGAAATTGAAATAGGGTGTCCCCTGAAATATATCTCCCGCATCGAGTAAGAGCACATTCTTTTCTTTTGCTCTTATATCAGTAATCATCTGTGCACGCTTAGCTGCACCACCCAATCCCGCATTTCGGCCGCCATCCATCGGAAACGGATCAATACGGCTGTGTACATCATTGGTATGTAATATCGTCAGCTTGACAATATTTGGATCATTGGCAAAGGCCGACAACGGAAACTGATTAGATACCAGCAGTGCTGATCCCGCTAATGTATTTCTTATAAACTTTCTCCTTTCCATTAATTGATGCGTTTACTGTTATCGACTGTAATAGGTTTGTTTGCTTCGGCTAATAATCTCAAATGCTCAATCACAACCTCACGGATGAATTTACCTGAGTTGTCCTGCGGCAATGGTTTTAAAAAATCACAATTATCCCCGCCGTTAGCAATATAATCAGGCATGGCCACACGATACATTTTCTTGGTACCCAAGGCTTCACCTTTTATCTTAATATTCGTTGCTTTTTTGTTTTGTATTGTAAATGTGATATTTCTGCTGATGGGCCAACCCCCACCATCTGCAATCTTGTCCAGTAACATTTGAACCTGATTCACATTTAAATCAAGAATGACCAATAGATTATCAAAAGGCATCAATTCATAGATTGTACCGACTTTCAATGGTCCTTTTGCTACAGTTGGAATTCTAAGACCACCATAATTTTGAATTGCAAAATCTACTGCCCTGGCGCTGGTACGTTGGGCCTCACTCAATAATACGTCGCTGAACCAATTGCCCATATTGGAGTTGGGTCTTGATTTGCGGAGCGTTTCCGGCATTTCACCAATAACAACACCCATTTCAATATTCATTTCATCCCTATAAGGACCAATGAATTCAGATATGGATGCGTCCTCGGTATAGTTTTTTCCCTCAGTGTTTTCATAGACGACATCAGTCTGTTGAATATGATTGTAGGTTTTGCATGAGGCAAAAAGCGCTACAAACACAAAGGCATAAATTACATTTTTAAACATCTAATATTATTTTGGCTTCTTCTTTAATGGCTTTAATTGCAATATCGACAGGGTTATTGCTGCCTGCACTTAGATAATCAAACAAAGCATCCATCAATTGACTAGAATCGGCTTGCGGTGACATACTGTTACCGTGTTGATTAATAATAGCCATGATATCGTTTTTTGTCAACTTAATAATATCCCACAATTTCTTTGAAGTGTACAGTTGCTGTGCAATGTTATGCTCATACTCTTTTTGAACCGAGATCATCATGGCATTTTTCAAGGCATCGACCGTCATGTCATTCATGCGTAAGCGCATTATGAGATTTGGAATGCTGATCCGTTCGCATAACAAGAGTAATCTCTCGTAGGCTTGCAACTTTAAAGGAATCGCATCCTGCGCGTATTTGCCACGCACTTCGAGCGCTTTCAAGTTGTATTGATTGTTCAAATATTGTCTAAGAATGAAATAACATGCCGCAAAGACAATGAGTCCGGGAATGGTATATTTTAGAATTTCAAGAATGACTTCCACTATTTAATTCCTTTTTAAAAAACTTATTAAAGAGCATCTACGTTTACAAATTTATATTTTTGTAACTAGTTTGATCTTATATTAATATTAATTAATGATGCAAGAGACAATTACTCAAATAGAAGCACCTATATCTTTAACGGATGGAGCGGTCAAGCAATTACATCGTTTGTTCGGAGAAAAAGAAGTACCTGAAGGGTATGGACTCCGTGTTGGCATCAAAGGCGGGGGTTGCTCGGGATTTTCCTATGTTCTAGGTTTTGATGAAAAAACAGATAAAGACGATGAGTTTGAAATCAAAGGCATCAAAGTCTATATGGAAAAAGCCCATGGTCTTTATCTGCTAGGGATGGAGATCGACTGGCTCGATGGATTAAATAATCGAGGCTTTATCTTTAATAACCCGAATGCATCCGAGACTTGCGGATGCGGAACGAGTTTTTCAGCTTAATTCCCTATATAGCAAAATACCTTATTCCAAAGAAGAAATTAAGTCTGTTTTGGGCAAAATCCTCTCCTAAGTTCAACAGCGATAAATTCATGTTTCCAGTTAAGCTCACCTGTGGACTGACAAAGTAGTTCATCGTACTAAATGCAGAAAAGTTAAATGCACCTTCTAATGGTGCAAATTTTCGATAGGAAGCATTTCCACCAAATGAAATCTGTGTTCTTCCAATTGGAACGTAAGTGAATCTGTTAGAATACATTATATTATAGTCAGAATCCAAATCATATTGAAATGAAAAATTATGTTGCACATGCCAATTTTGATTCATAGCTCGTGCCAATATGGCCCTTCCTGTGAGGTTTTGTCCTTCCAAGCCACCAAAATCAGACCATGTCTGCGTGAAACCTATTTGATATAAATTTCCTTGTGCTACATTCGAAGCAGAACGTTCAAATCTGTATGCATCAATCATATTGGCAATACTAAAAAAGTCATTGAGAACAAACCCAAGATCTTCAGCATTTTCAAGAAAAATGCTTTGATTATCAATATTTCTATATCTAGAATCCAGTTTTTGATTAAAATCCAACTGTCGTATTACATCGGCCAATTGAAATAATTGATCCTGACTCATATCGACCAATGCCTCACCAGAGTTATTGTTTTGTTTTTGAATTCTCAGACTTTGATATACGGTTGAAATATTTTCCAATCGGCCATATCCAAAGTTTACACCGACACGGTTGGTATTTAAATAGTTTTCATCCCCAAATCTGTTATTGAGAGAAATATTGGGCTGAACATGGAAGCCCCTGCGTTCTTTAAAGTAATAGGTGTATTCAGCAAAAATATTCTGTCCAAACGTAAAATCAGATTCTCCCGAAGCAACATTCTTTGGTTTTATGTAATCAAATACTGGAGTCATCGTTGCATTGACATTCAATAATGATCTTTCACGTACAATGTCAACATTGAAAGTTGCCCCTAATCGAGCAAGAAATGACCTTTCAACAATACTTGTAAAATCTGAGTCATCATAACTGAAGGATACATTGGGATCTAATATGATTCTATAAAAATCACCACCTGGATCTTTGTAAGCATCCCAGTCAAGCTGGGCAGTAATGGAAATAGAAAATAGACTAATGAGTAAGAATAGAAATTGTTTCATAGCATATTGTTTACCTGTAAAATAGTTAAACAGCGGATTTGTGACGGTACAGGAGTATGCTTTAATTTATTTTTAACTGAAAATGTTAAGACAAAAAAAAGGCCTTCACGCAGTGAGCAAAGGCCTTTAATTTTTCATTTTATCTGAAATGATTACATATGCTTGATGATCTCGTCCCCAAATTCAGAACACTTCAATAATGTTGCATTCTTCATCAATCGTTCGAAATCATAAGTAACACGTTTTGCTTTCAATGCGCCCTTTAATCCTCTTTCAATAATTCGCCCCACTTGTTTCCAACCCATATAGTTGAACATCATTACACCTGAAAGAATCACAGAACTTGGATTTACTTTATCCAATCCAGCATATTTAGGCGCTGTACCATGTGTTGCTTCAAAGACCGCTACACCCGTATCATAATTGATATTGGCGCCTGGTGCAATCCCTATACCCCCAACAATCGCTGCCAAAGCATCAGATATATAGTCACCATTTAGATTAAGGGTTGCTATCACATCATACTCTGCAGGACGCAAGATGATTTGCTGTAAGAAAGCGTCTGCGATGACATCTTTTACGATGATCTGCCTTCCTTTATGATCGATTACCTGCCATGGTCCACCATCCAGGTCTTCTGCGCCAAATTCTCTTTTCGCCAAAGCATAACCCCATTCTTTGAACTTACCTTCCGTAAATTTCATGATGTTACCCTTATGGACAAGTGTTACAGAACCCGCCTTGATATCCATGGCATGTTTGATGGCTGCACGTACCAGTCTTTCTGTTCCTTCAACCGAAACCGGCTTTACACCAATAGATGCTGTCTCAGGGAATCTGATCTGGGTAACACCCATTTCATCCTGTAAGAAAGCTTTTACTTTATCGTTCTCTGCAGTACCGTGTAAGTATTCAATACCTGCATAGATGTCCTCAGTATTTTCTCTGAAGATGGTCATATCTACCAATCCTGGCTTCTTTACAGGTGAAGGCACACCTCTGTACCATTTAACGGGTCTTACACAAGCATACAAATCAAGGATCTGTCTAATTGCTACATTGAGAGATCGAAATCCCCCGCCTACCGGTGTAGTTAATGGACCTTTTATAGCGACAAGGTGTTCAGCTATTGAGTCCGTTGTTTCTTTTGGTAACCAGTCACCTTCGTTTCTGGCGTTGGCTTTTTCACCTGCATACACTTCTTTCCAGTGAATTTTTCGTTCACCATCATAAGCTTTTTCAACTGCCGCATCAAATACACGCACTGCAGATGCCCAGATATCTGGTCCGATACCGTCTCCTTCAATAAATGGGATGATAGGGTCTTTTGGAACTTGTAGTTTCCCTCTTCGGGATAATGTTATTTTAGTACCACTCATATTATTCTTTTTCAATGGCTTGCAAAAGTATAAAAACCTAGAAGTAAAACCTTATTTATCAAAGGCTAAATCTTTGTATTTCTAGCGTTCCAAAGCTGCATTTTGGATTAAATCAGAGAAGAAGATTGCATTTGCAAACAATCGGCTGCCTCCCAACCAGTATCCTCGGAAGTTTGGATTATCCACCATTGCAACAATTTGACCACTTCCTTTGCCAAAACATGCCACACCCAAGGCACCGTTGGCAAGCATTGCATTTCTATCTGAAATATAGCCACTTTCAATAGCTGTCTCTTTATATATCATCACATTGGCAAGTGCATTTTCCAATGGTTCATAAAACTGTGTCCCTCTCTTAAAAACAGGAAGCGTTTCAGATTCATAACCAAAAGCCAGCGGGTTCTTCAGGTCAATCTTACTTTGAAATATACTTCCACCAATGACCTGAGCACCGCTGGTTGCTGATACATCATCATAATCTTTCGGTCGTGGAGCTAATTCAGGGAATGCTTTCTTTTCCAGATCGATAATATTTTGGCCCGTTAGATAATTCAATGCACCCCGCATGGCGATTAAAGTACCACCTTTTTGAACCCATCCCGATAGCTTATCCTTGTTTAGATCTGTGGAACTGTATCTTCCATCTGGCAATATTATGACATCATATTTCTCCAGATTGGCACGTCTGAATTGGTTTAAATCCAATAATGTTACGGGAATGCCCCAACGGTGATCAAGCTGGTACCAACTTGATCCTGCTTCATAACGGTTGGCACCATTACCTACAATCAAGGCAATATTTTTCTCTTCCATATCACGCAGATTTCTACTTCCGAGTGAAACACCTTCTATACTCTGTCCTGAGTCAAGACCAATAAGACCGATCTGCAAGGCATTGGCATTATCTTCTATGAATTCAATACTTTCTGGATCCGTTTCACGCAGGTTTTTTAATGAAGGAATTATAATTGTTCCTGCGGATAGATTGCGTATTGCGCCTGCTGAATAATAGCTCGAGGGTTTCATTAGAACTTTTAGCTTGACATCGCGTGCTAAGAGGTCATGAACAAGCTTTGGAGACATATAGTCTTCCCAAGACAGCGCCAATGCAACAAATGAATCTTCGATTTTTTGATTTAAATCTGCAGTATGACTGGAATGAATGCGATTTAGCTTATTAAGATTGGGACAATCATCGATTTCCTCATACGGAATATTTAAAGCCAGAGGAACGGTCCATGCGCTTACATCATAAAAGAGACTGTCATTAAAGCTGCGCACTTTTTCAAATATGGTTTTAACCAGACCAAATTGCGCTTGTTCCATGGGTACAATAAAACTGTTTCCACCCTTGAAATCATGTTCTGTTTTTGCCATGCCTTGCTTATAGGCATAAACATCTATTTTGTGACGCAATAAAATTTCCAAGAGAAATGATCGCTTAAAAGCGTCTTCGGCTTCAAAAATATAAGCGCCCTTGCGCACTGTATTTAACTTGCCGGCATAATAATCGCGCTTATAATTAAGGATGTCTTCTTTCAATTCCAAAGCCGCTCTCTGAGTGCTCAAGGAGGTTACAAACTGGTTTCTGATTGTAAATGGAAAGGTCAACAAACCATTGTTAGAATCTCTTTTATAACCTCTAGAGCTGGCCTGCTCAAATAAAATCCCTATACATCCATTTACATCCGGATAGGTAGAACCTTTTCCATAATAGAAATCATCAAAGGATTCTTTTGAGAAATAGGCCGAACCGATGGAATCCAGATAGCTTGCGTGATAAGTCCCAATTTCTTCTGTTAATGTTTGATTGATCTGAGGCGTATTGGTGTTGGTCCTGCTTGGAATCCCGGGTTGGAAAAAGAAAGTTGAATTAGATCCCATCTCGTGATGATCCGTTAACACATCAGGTTTCCATAAATGAAATCGCTCAATCCTTCCTTTGCTTTCTGGATGGATGTTAAATAACCAATCGCGGTTTAGATCAAACCAGTAATGGTTGGTGCGACCTCTTGGCCACATGGCATTGAATTCTCTGGATTGAGGATCGCTGACTAAGGCTTTGTTACGATGCATCGTAGCCCAGGTACTAAATCTTTGCAAACCATCAGGATTGTAACATGGATCTAACAGGATGATTGTTTGGTCAAGGAGCTGATTTAAATGCCTGCTTTCTCCAGCCAGTAAGTAGTAAGCTACAAGCATGGATGCATTTGAACCACTGGCCTCATCGCCATGAATACTGTAGCCCTGATATAATACCAAGGGTATTTTATCCAAATTCAAGTCTGAAGATTTTGATTTATCGACAAGATCGCGATGTGCAATTCTGTGTGATTCAAGATTCGCAAGATTCTCTTTGCTGCTTATAACCAAGTTTACAAGAGGGCGATTTTCATGACTTCGGGCATATTCAACCCATTGACAATTCTCGGATTTCTCACAGAGCACTTTGAGATAATGTATCAACTGGTCATGTGTGACGTGCCATTCACCGACCTGGTACGATAGAATAGATTCAGGTGTTGGAATCGCTTCATTATATTCAATGTCGGGTAAGTAATAATTAAGATCAATCTGGGCAGTAGTTTTGCCCATCAACAAACTAAATATTATAACAATACTTACCTTCGCGACTTTTAATAGCATAGATATATCTTTGAAGCTTG
Source organism: Saprospiraceae bacterium (assembly GCA_013002625.1). Classification (GTDB taxonomy): domain Bacteria; phylum Bacteroidota; class Bacteroidia; order Chitinophagales; family Saprospiraceae; genus RFSX01. The sequence continues at coordinate 8,835 of JABDJE010000036.1, forward strand.
AAAATAAGCTTTAATACAATAAAACATTGTAATGTCACTCTTTCTATCATATCTGATTATTCCACTTGTATTTTTGCTTTTAGTAATCAATATTATATTTCGGGTTAAGATTATTAAAGCATACAAGCGTTTAAAAAATAGCAGGGTCCAGCTTGATGGAGGTATGCTAATGAAGACCGATTTAATAAGAGAGAAATATAAAGATTATCCCCAGGAAGATGTGGACAACTTAGTTCAGTTTACACGTAGCTTAAGAAAGCTTGTATTGTTTGCAGCAAGTGGATTCATTATTATTCTTATTGTGTTCCTCATCCTTTATAGTCAACAGGCATGATAAAAGCGGGATTGATAGGATATGGTCATTTAGGGCAAATACATTTCAAATGCCTACAACAAACTCAATTTGTGCTTGCAGGTATCCTTGATCCTAAATTGTCTGATAATGCTGTGAATGAAGTTCCGGTCTTTCAGCAACTCGATGCCCTTCTGGAGGAAGTGGATGCTGTTATCATTGCAAGTACGACGCAGACCCATTTCAACATTGCAAAAGAATGCATGGAAAAAGGCAAACATGTATTCATTGAGAAACCGATGACGCGTACTGTGGCAGAGGCTGAGACGCTTAAGAATATAGCTGATTCAATGCCACAGCTGATCACACAGGTAGGATTTGTCGAAAGACACAATCCAGCATTTCAATATCTGGCAAAGCACATCAAGGATCCAAAGTTTATTGAAGTGCACAGGCTGGCCTCATTTAATCCCAGAGGCAGTGAAGTCTCCGTTATCTATGATTTAATGATACATGATTTGGATTTGTTATTGCTGACGGTTAATGCGCCGGTCAAGGAAATAAAAGCCCATGGCGTCAAAATAATAACAGACACCATAGATATATGCAATGCCCGTATCGAATTTGAAAACAGGGCTGTAGCCAATTTGACGGCAAGCAGAGTCAGTCTCAAGCAGATGCGTAAATTTAGAATCTTTCAGTCTGATGGCTATCTAAGTATGGATTTAAACAAAAAGGAAAGTCAGAAAGTCGAAATATCTGAACAAGAGCCCAGTGAAATGTATTTTGAGTACAATGGAAGAAAGAAATATTTACACTTTGCGTCTTCGGGAATACTTCAAGGAAATGCAATACTTTCAGAATTACATCAGTTTTACTATTCCATAATTAATAATAAGCAAGGAGCTGCGCGTATTGCAAATGCGCTAAAAACCAGTATTCTTGCCGAACAAATAGAATCAATTGCAATAGCATCATCCAATTTATGAGAAATATTTTCGTCTACGTCATCGGTATTATAGTGTTGGGCTCATGTAGTTTTTTTGATGATTCAGAAGGCGCACC
>JABDJE010000043.1 GCA_013002625.1 Saprospiraceae bacterium
GTTTACTACCGCTGAGTTGTATACAGTTCAAAACAAATTTGATGAAGCTTTTGCTTTGCTGGACAGCATTACAGTGATGTTTCCTGAGCATTCATTAAAAGATGATATACTTTATCAAAAAGCCAACCTTCATTATAAACTCAAAGAAATAGATAAGGCTAAAGTCTTGTATGAAGAAGTCTATCAGAATTATGAAGAAGAAATTCGCGCCGATAATGCACTCATGAAAGTGGCCGAAATTTATGAGGTACATTATACCGATATTCCAAAAGCAATGGAATTGTATGAGAAACTCTTCATTGATTTTTCAGACAGCACCTTTGCAGTAGAAGCCAGGAAGCGCTTTCGAAAATTGAGGGGCGATAACATATAGCTTATTATGGATAGCAATGTTGTTTACAACCTGACATTCAAACTGGGGTCAGATATTTCAGATGACTGGCTCAATAATTTAAAAAGTACTTACTTACCAGAGTGCTATGCATTATACAAGCCAATTCATACACAGATCAATGAGATTTTAATAAAGGCTGAAGATAACGACCTCACCTTTGCACTGCAATTTACTTTTCCGTCTGAAGGTGCTTTTTTAAATGAGGGGAAACAAATGCTGAAAGTACTTGTTCTATCAATGGACAAGGATTTCAAAAACAGGTACGTTTATTTTGGTACCTTAATGCAGGTATTACACACCGACCCTAAATAATTTAAATTGAACAGAAGCGCAATCATCTTACTCTTTATAGCCAACGCTATTTCAGGAGTGGCCCAGGGTATGAGTATGATTGCCATCCCATGGTATTTTGCTGAAAAGGAATTGTTGACACAATTTGGAATTGTCTACGTTGTGGCTACAATTATGTCAATGTTCTGGGTGCCGTTGACAGGGTCCATCATTGATAAATACGATCGTAAGAAAATCTTTTTGGTGTTGACAGTTATTGTAGGGAGTATCCTGTTTGGGATAAGTTCATTGGGATATTATCTGGGCTCTTTACCCAGCCTTATTGTGGGTGCTGTGTTCTTAATCACATTTTTAAATTATAACCTTCATTACCCATGTCTTTATGCATTTGTGCAGGAAATAAGTGAGCGCAAACACTATGCTCGAATGACTTCAGTGCTGGAGATTATAGGTCAGCTAACAACGATTACGGCGGGGGCAGGCGCAACATTATTATTAGAAGGGTCTGAAGGTGGTATCCTGAATTTTTTCGGATATCCAATAAATATTGGATTTGATATTCAGCCTTGGGAAATCCACGAAATCTTCATGCTTGACAGTTCAACATATTTTGTTGCATTCATTATAATTCTCGCAATCAAGTACACCCCTATATTGAAACGTACTGCTGAATCTGGCAACCTTTTCCAACGTATTAAAACAGGGTGGACCTATTTAAAAGGCGAAACGGCCATCCTTTGGTTTGGTATCTTATCTTTTATGGTATTTATGACGGTTTTACTTGAGGCGTTCTACCTGGGGGTGTCCTATATCAGTAACCATCTGGAGGCATCGGGGGATACCTATGCCAATTCCAAAATAGCTTATTCTGCAGGAGCAATCCTTATTGGTCTGGTCATACGGTATATTTTTTACAGGACATCAATACCATTTGTAGTGACGTTTTTCACCTTGCTTACCGCAGGGATATATCTGCTACTTTTTTCAACCAAATCTCTATTTATTTTGTTTTTAGCTTTTATGTTGATTGGCGTAACGAATGCAGGTGTACGTGTGGCAAGGATAACTTATTTGTTTAAGAATGTGCCAAACCAATTTTTTGGTCGGGCAGGAAGTGTTTTCTTTCTGTTCAATATTGTGATGCGGATAATTCTATTATCAATATTTACACTGCCATTCTTTCACAGCTCCAACAATATAATTTATGCATTTTTAATTTTAAGTATCATACTGTTGATTACAACTACGCTTTTAATTATACATTATAAATCTTTTGATTTAAGTTTGAGTTCTCAATCGAAAAATTCATAAACATGCAGTTTAACTTCACAGAAGAACAATTGGCCGTTAAGGAAGCAGCCCGGGAATTTGCACAGAGTGAATTACTTCCAGGTGTTATTGAACGCGATAAAAATATGATCCATGCCACAGAGCAAATTAAAGCTATGGGCGAGTTGGGATTTATGGGGATGATGGTGTCTCCGGAGTATGGTGGTGGTGGAATGGACACCTTATCTTATGTGCTTGCTATGGAGGAAATTTCTAAAATTGACAATTCTGTTTCTGTAGCTATGTCGGTTAATAACTCCCTGGTATGTTGGGGTCTTGAGAAATTTGGAACGGAAGAGCAGAAGCAAAAATATCTTACAAAATTGTGTACTGGCGAATGGATAGGGGCATTTTGTCTAAGTGAACCTGAGGCAGGATCTGACGCAACTTCTCAGCGCACAACTGCTGTGGATATGGGCGACCACTACTTACTGAATGGAACAAAGAATTGGATTACAAATGGAGGATCTTCAAGCGTTCATCTTGTAATGGCTCAAACAGATGTTGAGAAAGGGCATCGTGGTATAAACTGCCTGATCGTGGATACTGATTGGGAAGGTGTTACGATTGGGGCTAAGGAAGACAAATTGGGAATTCGATCTTCTGACACACATACCATTATGTATAGTGATGTGAAAGTGCCTAAGTCAAATAGAATCGGTGAAGATGGCTTTGGGTTTAAGTTTGCCATGAAAGTACTTTCCGGTGGTAGAATAGGTATTGCTGCACAAGCTCTTGGAATTGCAGCCGGTGCCTTGGAATTGTCTCAGAAGTATGCTAAAGAACGAGAAGCATTTGGCAAACCAATCCATAAGCACCAGGCTATTGGATTTAAATTAGCCGATATGGCAACGGCTGTGGAAGCGGCCCAACTTTTGGTCTACAGGGCGGCCCAACTTAAGGACAAGGGAGAGAATTTTGATATGGCTGCCAGCCAAGCCAAACTGTTTGCATCCGATGTTGCGATGCGTCACACTGTGGAGGCTGTTCAGATTCACGGAGGCTATGGTTATGTGAAAGAATATCATGTTGAGCGCCTGATGCGTGATGCTAAGATTACACAAATCTATGAAGGCACATCTGAAATACAGAAGTTGGTCATTGCCAGAAGTATTTTAAATGGCCAACTCTATGAACAACTATTGTTCTAGGTGGGGCGATCGCTTTATATAGGTACCTACTTAGGCATACCGGTTAAAGTCCATTGGAGTTTTGGTCTAATTCTTTTGTTGATTGGCTATATAATTTATGACGAAGGATTTAACTTCCAGGAATCAGCTGCTCTTATACTTTATGTATTTTCTTTATTCCTCTGCGTCATACTACACGAATACGGTCATGCCTTGGCAGCTCGGCGCTATGGGGTAGGGACGGAAGATATTATCCTCTCTCCAATTGGGGGTCTGGCCAGGTTGCATCGTATACCCGAAAATCCTAAACAAGAACTTGTAATAGCGATTGCCGGACCGCTGGTTAATCTGATAATTGCACTAATTCTGTTTTTGATTATTTTGATAGTTGGTCAGTTTGAGTTAACTCAGCAGGAAAGCATGACCATGCTGATACATCCTATTGGTTTTATACAAATGGTACTTCTGTTGAATATAGTACTATTCGTGTTCAATTTGATTCCTGCATTCCCAATGGATGGAGGACGTATACTTCGCGCCGGATTAAGTCTTAAGCTGGACCGACTCAAAGCAACGCGTATTGCTTCAATCACTGGACGATTTTTATCAGTTGTATTTATGGTGGTAGGTGTGTACTACAGCCATTACGCTTTGATCTTTATCGGACTCTTTGTGTACATCATGGCCTTTAAAGAGTATCAATACTTAAAGATGAAGAAAATGCATGAATTGCAACAAGCTCAATTGATTGACATTAATTACAGCACAACTGAGGAAGAATAGTTAATTCTGTTCTTTGTGATCTGCCTGATTATTGTTTGAACTGCAGTTGCCCATTGTTATTTCAAAAGTACTTCCAGCCTTAACTTCAAATCCTTCATTTAAGTTAACTTCTATCAGTGCTTTGAATTCCACATTTCCATTTAATGGTACGACACCAGTTGAATTTATTATTTCTGCGCCATATACGCCATTCGGAATAGGGTCTTGATCAACATTTTCAACTGGTGGGCAGTTGGGCGGATTATTGTCCACCATCGATACATTATCGAATGCCATATCACTTGTAAATGCCGGTCCAACCGATCCCTTAAATCGCACCATAATTGATTGACCTGCATAGTTGATCAGATTAATTGCCTGCGCATGCCATTGATCTCCTTGATTTCCAGACTTACTCCAAATCACTGTCCAGCTGTTGCCATTATTATTTGATAATTCCAAACTAAGGGTTCCCATATCCGCACCATACATATGGTAGTTAAATGAGAACTCAGGGTTGTTAACATTGGTCAGGTCAAATGTTGGCCCTACATGGTAGGCAATATTGTTCAAGTTATCGGTTGCTTCAGTATACAGGTAATTTGAGCCATCAAAAGCAGAAGAAGGCCCTGTATTGTTACTAGGTGTACTACCACTATTTATGGTCCAGTTCATATCATCAATACAACTTAATACCCAGGAGTTCGGAGTATTTTCGAAAGATTCACTATACGGGTAATTACTTACCGTTGGTGCTGTGGGTATACCTGCTACAAAGTCGAAGTCAAAATCAAAACCCAACTGACTCCACTTATCATCCCATTCAATATAATAGGTGACTCCTGCACTCACACATAACTCCAAATAAGAGGCATAATGTGCCGAACCGGATGACATTTCACAGAAGTCATCATTTGTTCCAATGGTGTTTAAGTTGGCGCAACTGCCATCATGAACGAAGAGTCGAGTGTCAACCCCACCACCACATGATTTGATGGTTATCAACCCACTGCTCGGCGCTACAAAATAATACCAGTTGGCATTTTGTCCAGCCTGAGATCCACCATTTCCTTGGTTTGGACCAGGCGCAGTATAATTGCCATTAGACGTGATTTCAAACGCGTCTGTGCAATTGAAATTTGTAGAGCACGCGTTTGGTGCATCCACAACTTCATTGTTTAAAGAACAGCTTGGTTCATTATCATCGATTATATTGATGGATAAATCACCATTTATAATAAGATAACCATTGCCATTATTATCAAAGACTACCGGGGTACCGTAGTTTAAATTGGATGCAGCAACATCGCCGGTGACAGAATATGTAGAACCAATATTATCTCCCGTTGGGTTAATACTAAAAGTAAAGGTGTCATCATCTCCTGAAGGCGTACCATTATCATCACAAGGTAAAACTGTGATGCCGGCATCCAACATGATGCAAGGACAGAAATCCGGATTTGTAAACAAATTATTTTCAGTTAGACTACAAGCGGGATCATCACTGAAGGATACATTTACATCAACCATATTACCGTCTAAAGGAAGATTGAGCAAAGTAACCGTTTGTGGGCTGCCTGAAATAACAAAGTTCTGTCCATTGACAGTCAATGTGCCAGTGGCCGGTGGACTGGTATAACTTACTTCAAGGTTCCGTGCATAGCTGCCTTGAACTTCTTCACAAAAGGCTATACCTAGATCTACGACATCATCAATAGAGCAGGGCAAGGATGTAAGTGGTGCTTCCCAGACGCCTCGCCCGAATGTTGCAGCGCGTAAGGTATTGTCTACTTCGTTAATGTCCAATTCAAGGATTATTACATTTGGAAGACCTGTTCCAAAAGCAGCCCAGTCAGACATTGATGCGTCTTTGTAATATACACCAAGATCAGTACCGACATATAAGCCTTCGTTGGTGCCTTCATCGTATACAATGGTGTTCATATCAATATTCGGCAAACTTCCTGTGATATTGGTCCAGGAGCTGCCACCATTTGTTGATTCGAATATATCGTGATTGGAACAAACCCACACATGATTTTCATCTGTCGGGTCAATTTCTATCCACCTGATACTGTTACCCGGATCCGTTGTCAGAGCCCAGGAGGTACCACCGTTGGTGGATTTCCAAAGGTTTGAATAATCTGTTGTATAGATATAATTGCTATTGGATTTTGCAACATCAATATATTGCAGCCTGGCACTTCCTGATGTCAGGGCCATCCCATAAGGGTCGGTCCATGTCACCCCGTCATTAGTACTCTTCCAAATTCTATCATAACCCGTATACAATGTACTTGTATTGTTTTGATCAATTTTAATTGGAGTAACCCAAGCTCCATCGACCCCAGTTGTATTGTCATCAATCATGGCAGAGAAACTGCCTCCACTATTTGTAGAACGAAAGAAATGACCATATTGATAACTGATAAATAGATTGGTGGCATCACTTGGATCGATGGCATTATCCATTCCGTCACCGCCAAACTCATGTGTCCAACTTGTCGAAATTAGCTGATGTGTCCCATTATCTTGTGCCCCAGCCAACATTATATCGGCATTGGTTTCTGCATTTGAAATTCTATAATATTGTGTGATGGCAAGACCATTATTCAGGGCAGTCCAGGATGTTCCATCATTTGTGGATTTCCAAATACCACCGTCAGATCCAACAAATAATTCAGATCCAAAATATTTTGCAAAATGATGATCTACATGAACTCCGCTTCCTGAATTTACCCATGTTACACCACCGTCGGTTGATTTTCTAAATCCAACGCCACCGGCGAATAATGTATTTTCATCATTTTCGTCAACGGTGAAAGACCAATCATACCATTGCTGACTTCCAAGTACGGGAGCGGTGGTGACACTGACTTCAGTGACTGTAGCACCCGAATTGGTGGACTTGTACAATGCATAAAAGTCATTGGCATTGCTTGAATCATTATAGGCAGCCAAGAAATAGACCAGATTAGGATTGTCATCAGTAACCCCTATTGCCACACGTTTTATGGTTGAAGTATGAGGAAGTGTAATTTGGGTCCATGACTGACCATTATCTGTAGATCTGTAATATTTAGCGGTACCGCCCGATCCACAATAGTTAGAAGAGGTTGTACCATAGATAATATTCGGATTTGTTGGTTTCACTTGCATATGCCTCAAACATGCTACAGATAAGACTTCAGTCCAGGTATTCCAGCCATCTGTTGTTCTGTAGACGCCATTGGTTGTGGAGGCAATCATAATATCCCCATTTGTAGGGTGTATAATTAATCTGTGTATGAGGTAAAAGGATAGTCCTGATGCAGTAGGCACAAAGTTCGTTATGGTCCATGTATTACCGCCATCCGTTGACTTTAATATTCCGAAGGTACTGGTATCATTATGGTCCCTATCTCCAGTAGCGATATACATCGTATCGGGATTTGTTGGGTGAAATACGATATCAGACACTCCCAAATTTGTCAGAAAGTCTGAGTTGGTTGTCCAACTAGACCCACCATTTGTGGATTTCCATATGCCGCCTGCAGGTGAGCCGGCAAATAATATACTACTATTGGTAGGATGTTGAGCAATTACATTTATTCTTCCAATTCCATTATTTCCCGAAGGATGATTGAAAGGACCCAGAGCTGTCCAGGTATTGCTACTACTTTTATTATTAGGATTTAGTTTTGTATAAGCCTCATAGGCTAATTGTCGCTCCAATGGATTGCGATAGCCTTCTTTGTCAACACGTGTTTCTTGAAGATATTCCCATCTCTTGAAAGGCTTATGTCCCGCACCTCCAGGGATTTCTTCGTCGCCCCAATACGCTTCATATGCTTTTTGAATTTCAAAGAAATTCATATCGGGATTACCCATCATGTCTTCCCATGTGGGTATATTTGATTGAGACTGTAACACCATACTTGATAATGCAAGGATGCAAACCAAGCTAAACATTCGAATCATAAATTGCTGAGTTTTTACTATTTCATATAGGTTTCAAGCATTTAAGAGTGTTAGAGAATTGTGTTTTACCTGGAATACGTAATGGCTGAACTTTATTTATGGCAAAGTTCTCGATTGAACAGAAAAAAAAAGCCGGTCCTAGTTTTCCCCCTACGAACCGGCCTGAAGAAGATCTCGATTACTCAAATATCCTTCTCCAATAATCTGAACAACTATCTATTAGCATATATCTTGCCAAAAATGCCATTCAGTATATTTTTTTAGAAAAATTTAAAATATGTAACGTGGTCTGTTACTGACTTCTTAGGACCATTTTACTACGAGAGGCTTTTTGAGCGGGTAAAATTGAGGCTGCATAACCTATTATTAGAACGGTAATAATCACCAGAAGGAAGTCCCATAAACGCAATTCGACCGGGTAGGCATCTATTAAGAATCCAGATGGAACACCTATCAGGCCATATTCAGTCTGCACAAAGTATAAGCCGAGGGCAATCACAATACCCAGAATAATTCCCAATATACAGATGAGGTTGCCAAGCATTATAAAGACGCTGCGTATATCCGAATTCTGATAGCCCATGGACTTGAGAATGGCGATGTCTTTTCGCTTGTCCAAAACAATCATCCATAATGCACCGACCAGATTAAAGACAATGAGCAACATTGTGAAGCCGGTAATCAGAAATGAAATCCATTTTTCAATCTCCATGACGCGTAAAAAGGATGCATCTTGTTGATATCTGTTTTTTACTTCAAGTTGATCTCCAAGAATTTCCTGTAACGCGGAGTGAACAATCTCAGACCTCTGATCATCAATGTCCATTTCCAAAGCAGAATAACGGCCACGTTCATTTATAAGCGAAGCTGCAAAATCGTATCCACACAAAATGTATTGAAAATCATTTTCACTTTGAACATTGAACACGCCGCTGGGATACAGCTCCCGGAATGTGTATTCCTTGGCACCAAACATTTGCTTTTTCCTCAAGGGCATATAAATAGTAACCGGCGTCAATCTATCGTCAATGTTTAAGCTCAGCTTATTACGCATCCCTGCCCCAAGGACCGCGTAATTGATGCCATTTTTTTCCAGAAGAAAACTACCGTTCACAATGAAGGAGTCAAGGCTTGTGGCTTTTGCAAATTCTTTATCGACCCCTTTGATTAAACCAATTTCCTGAGCACCTTTGTATTCGAATAATGCGACTTCCTCGATGGTTTTTGAAATATAGTTAATCCCTTCAATTCGCTTGATATCTTCCCATTGACTGCTGTCAAGGTCAAAAAACTTTCCTTCAATAGGGGTGATTTTTATATCGGGATTAAATGCATTGAACAGTCCGGAAATTAAGCCCTCAAAACCATTAAACACGCTGAGTATAAGTATGAGGGCTGCAGTTCCAATTGAAATACCAAACACCGAAATGCCAGTTATTATATTAATTGAATTGGTGGATTTTTTGCCAAATAAATATCGGCGGGCAATATCAAAATTGAGTTCTCTCAAGCTGTATCAATTACGTTCGCTATCCATTATAGCGTTGTAAAATACGGATTGTACGCGTGGTCTGTAATTGTTTTTTGAAAAAATAGAATTTTTCATAGTAGGGTAGGTCCTGTTTGACAAGAAGATAAATATCAAATCATACTTTGGATCAGCAAATACTGAAATCCCTGTAAAGCCCAAATGACCGAATGCTAGATCTGATGCTTTTTCTGATATATTCAACACTTTGCTATCATCCAGTTCTTTCATGTCAAAGCCCAAACCTCTTCGACTAGACTTATAGTATCTTCTTGTAAATTTCTGTATAGTTTGCGGCTTAAGATACTGCTTGCCTGAATAATGGCCTCCGTTTAACAGCATTTGCATCAGCACAGCCAAATCTTCAGCTGTTGAAAAAAGACCAGCATGACCGCAAACGCCTCCAAGCATCGCAGCACCCATGTCATGCACATGACCCTGAACTACCTGGCAACGGAAGTAGTCGTCTTTTTCACTAGGCACAATTTTACTTGGATCTAGTTTGTCAATCGGGTTGAACATTGTGTTTTTAAGACCAAGCGGCTTATAAAAATACTCTTGAACATAAGCATCCAAGGCCATCTGATTGGCATTCTCAATTATTTTCTTGAAAAGGTAATAACCTAAATCACTGTACCGATAATCTTTGTTCGTGCGCAGGTCACAGGAATATATTTTACTGTATATGCTATCAGCATAATCTGTCCTCAAGTAAATGTCATCTGTAATACGCAGAGCAAAACTATCAGAAGACTCTGATCTATAATATTTTTCAAGCCGCTTTTTATCATCTTCGTTATCCGGATCAATCGTTTCTCTGTAGAAAGGAATCCAACCAGGTAATCCTGAGTGATGTGCAAGAATATCTTCAATGATTAAATCTGCCTTATTGGTTGTATCGACATCGTCAAGATAATACTTGAGGGGTTTATGTATGTTCAAATTGCGTTCATCATGCATTTTCATAAGTGCAATGGTGGTGGCCAATGTTTTGGTCACTGAGGCCACATCATAAACGTCGTCATTTGATACCCTTCTTATGCCGTCGTAGGTGTGATATCCATAGGATTTGTTGAAGAATATTTTACCATGCCGTGCAGCAAGAATTTGACATCCAGGCGCACCTTTAAGTCGTATCATTTCTTCAACAATTGTGTCAATGGCCAATAGGCTATCAGATAAAATACCTACTTGCTCTGGTCTGCTATATCCTAATCTTGAAATGCTTGACTTGACCAGTCCTGTATTAACCGGAAATGCATCGTGTGCAGACACAGGCAACTTACCTTCTATTCCGTTCGTGCCCAGGAGAGCATCTGCTGCTGCTTCCTGCATAAGTGGATCTTCTTCATAAGCTTGAACTATGGTTTTAACCGCAGGAAAATATTTCAAAGCATAAGGACTTCCAAAGATCACCAAGATGACATTCTTTGTGCTGTTCAATTCAAAAATAAGATCGAATGCTTCCTCTGAGATGTTGAATTTTTTGGAATTGGAAATTGACATATCATGAATGCCGATGATAACATTCTTAATGTCGTGTAGCTTGGACTTGATTTTCTTTTTCTCCTCAAGTGAGAACTTGCTATTTAGAATGTGGTGATCTGTTATACCGTATTTGCTCAACCTTTGCTGAAATACAGTGCTTTCATCAGTACCAATGGCAATACTAGCCGTCGTCTCATGTTCGTTATCGAGAATAGGAATAGCTTCTGATTTGTCTTGTACCAGTGTTACCGCTTTCTCGTACAGTTTTGATTTTAAGTTGAGATAATCAGGGTCGTTTACACGGTAAGCAATACTATCAGTTGAACCCAGATCAACTTTTTCATTCAGGCCCAAAAGGTATTTTGCTTGCAGAATGCGCAAGGTCTTTTGTTCGATCACTTCTATACCCATTTTATCGGTCAGAATTTGATTCTTAATGGAATCAAAAGCTGTGGCTATATCTATCGGAAGAAGAAGCACGTCGTTGCCTGCTTTAATAGCTTCAAGCTCCATAGTTCCGGGTTTGAAATGCTTTGCAACACCCTGCATTTCTAAACCATCTGTGAAAATCAGCCCTTCATAATGCATTTTGTTTTTCAGTAACTCTGTAATCACCTTTCGCGATAAGGAAGTCGGCCTGTTTGGACGATCATCGAGTGAAGGGACCGATAAGTGCGCGACCATCATACTTTGGCAGCCTAGCTGACTCATCACTCGAAACGGGGTTAGTTCCAAACTATCCAATCTGGGAATGCCATGCTTGACAACCGGCAAGTCATAGTGGGAATCTACATCGGTATCACCATGACCAGGAAAGTGTTTTGCACATGCCATGACACCATTATCCTGCAGCCCTTTCATGTAAGCGTAAGACTTAGTGGATACATTATATACATCCTCACCAAAAGAACGGTTATGAATGACCGGATTATTGGCATTATTGTTAACATCAACTACAGGAGCGAAATTTATATGCGTTCCAATTTGTTTTAATTGGTCTGCAATAGCGTATCCCATATCATACACCAGGCTGTTATCTGAAATGGCGCCCAGGGTAAGTTGTTTGGGATAGGAGATCGCTGCAGATTTATGACGCATTCCCAACCCCCATTCTGCATCCATTGAGACCATCAAAGGAATTGCAGTCTTCTTTTGATACCTGTTGGTTAAACTGGCTTGTTTCTCCGGCGTACCCTGGAAAAAACAGACACCTCCTACATGGTATTTTTTAATTTGTTCTTCGATTGATTTATAGTGGGTCTCATCTTTGTTTGAATAGGCACGAATCATGAACAGTTGCCCAATCTTTTCATCCATGGACATGACCTTAACCACAGAATCTGCCCACATCTTAGCTTCTTCAACGCTTTGACTGAAGATATTGCCGTTTAAGCAAATTGTAAATGTTAATATGGTTAATAAAGATTTCAATCCATTATTTTTTTAAATGATTCAATGCATTTGGATCCAATTGCTTGGCTTTATTAAAGTTGATGTTCGCATTGTCTTTGTCGCCCAGATTTAAATAAGCAGTTCCCAAGCTTGCATACACTACAGCGGCACTGGGATTAAGTTGCAAAGCTTTTTCAAAAAACTCAATGGCCTTGAGGTGCTGCCCTCTGATGCCGTAAGTAATACCCAATAATCGACATGTTTCAAAATCATCAGGCTTCATTTGATAAGCCTTGTTTAATAAGTTAAGTGCTTTGGTATAATCTCTTTCATTCTGACCTGCATTCTTTCCAGCTTCTCTGAGAACAATAGGATAGTTTTTCATTACTTCCTGATAACCAGGAGAAATTTTCAGACATTGTTCATAGCTTGCAATAGCTTCATTATAACGTTTTTGGTAGAAGTAACTATTGCCCAATATGAGATAAGCATTTCTATAAGTTGGATGAATAGTAATCGCTTTTTTCAAATGGTCAACAGCTTCATTCAGCATTCTTGATTTTTCATTGCCATCTTGAAGTGGGGCTGCAGCATTTGATAAGGCACCCCCTGCCGCATTAAGCAATTTTGCACTGCGGGTTGAAGATGAGACATCGGAAGTAAATAATGTGTAATCATCCTTCCATACAGTATTTCGTGTAACCGTTCTGATACTGTACAGTAAAACTACAAGTGCTGTGACACCTATCAATGTATTTCTTTTACTGAAATATTGATTGAACAATGCAGAAATTACAATTGCAAATCCCAATGATGGCATGAATAGAAATCGTTCACTCATATTGGTCCCAATCGGAAATATGATATTCGATACAATTGATAGAGTGATCAAATAATAAAAAAGGCCAAATGAAATAAGCTTGGACTTTTTTCGAGACATCCAAGCAGCACCAATTATGGCTATGTACAACAGAACACTTAACATAACACGCCAATCTGAGAAACTCATTATCTCAATCGCTCTTGGATAATAATCATGACTTAGCTTATATGGGAAGATCAACAGTTCTAAATACTTCCCAAGCGTAAAGGCAATGGTCGACATCCTTTCTCCAAATGTAAAGTCAACCCATGTTCCATTATTCCATTTCAAAAATGGATTATTCATAAGTTCATTCGGGCTTCCACCAAAATCCATCCCAAGAATGCTGGTGCGAATCGCAATAAACAATACGCTTACACCTAGTAGTGGTAATGTTTTACCAATACTACTCATAAAGTTTTGAGATCTGAAATATACCAAGGCCAAAGGAATAACGGCTAAGAATGTAATTGCATTTTCTTTACTCATAAGTGCAATAAAGAATGCAATTAATCCCTTGAATAGCCATTTTTTATCCTGACTATCATGCCATTTGATTGTGGCATATAAAGCGTAGACAGATCCCAACATTGCCATTATCTCATCTCGGCCTTTGATATTGGCCACAACTTCGGTATGAAGTGGGTGTGCAATGTATAGTAAGGCGGCTACTGCAGCAAAAGCTGTAGATTTTTTATTCTTAGGATTTAATAATAACAGACACCTGTATACAAGCACTCCAAGCATACCATATACCAACATGTTTATGAAATGCCCTATCCAGGGATTGGCACCGAAAAGCGAAATTTCAACAGCAAACATCATTGGAGTAAAAGGCCTGTATCGACCTCCAGATACCAGATTTGCTTTGCCTTCTTCCTTAAAGAATCCATAGAATGTGTCATGGCCCAAAATTCCTGGAATACCAGATATGCCTTTTTGGGTAAACATGTTATCATATATCACTATAGCATCATCCTGCGCATAATCATGACCGATTGTATTTGCGTAAAGCAAACAGCCAAAAAAGAAAAGTAGCAGACTGATGTTCTTTGTTGAAAAGAAACCACCTTTTTGAATTGAGACAGGCTTATTCTTCTTCGACAACTTTGAAGATTTCTTATTTTTCTTGCCGGACATACCGCCAAAGTTACAAATTAAAAGAAATCATAATATATATTTCACAGAATAACAGTGCGCCCATTGGATATTTTTAGAATTGACCTATGATCTAATGAGATAAATATTATTTTAGGCGATCGAAATTTTAACTAAATGTACAAAACACTTTTTCGCTTATTATCTGTAATGATCTTGCCCGGATTCATGTTTGGGCAAATTGATTATGACAAGGTAAAAGAAGCAACAGATGTGCTCTTCCTCAACGATGTATATGTACACAACTCCGGGGATACGACATTCACAATGCAAGACATCATTATTCAGGACGGTATTATAAAACAAATGGGTGGCAGTTTAGAAGCGCCATATAATGCACGCACGCTAAAGGTGGATTCTTCCTATGTCTACCCTTCCTTCATTGATATGATGTCTCATCTTGGGGTAAAAAAAGAGGAAAGGAAAGAGGATCCGCGGGTAAAGTTTCCTGGATTCCCTCCTAATGATGTGGCAGGGATAACGCCAGAATGGAAACTCACAGGCAAGTATGACACCAAAGATGGCGGAATAAAATCCTACCGCGCAGCCGGTTTTGGAATGGCCCATATTGTTCCGCGAGGAAGAATGTTACCTGGGCAAAGCAGTCTCATCAGTTTGAAATCTGAAGATATGGTTCTTGACGAAGGGGTTGCGACGTATATGCAATTCACAGGAGCAAGGCGGATGTATCCTTCTACGGTAATTGCCATAATGGCTAAATGGCGAGATCTTTTTAATAATGCAGCCTATTTATCTGAACATCAGGACATATTCAACAAAAGCCCATTGGGCACACCCAGACCTAAAAAAGATCTTATGCTGGAAAGCCTTATACCGGTGACTAAAAAAGAACAGGCGGTATTCACGAGAACAGAATCAATTAAATCTGTCTTTAGGGCACTTGAGCTGGAAGCTGAACTGGATTATCAGTTGGTATTGGCAAATGCGGAAGTAGTTGATGATGCCATAGCTAAGATTAAGGCGCAAAACGTTCCGGTAGTTCTTTCTCTTGCTTTACCCAAGGCAGAAAAGGAAAAAGATAAGAAAGGTGATAAAGCAGAGAAAAAAGATAACAAAGATAAAGCTGTTGAACATCCTCAAAAAGAGGAATTGGCTCAGCGCAAAAGAGAAAGTATTGAGAGATATGAGTCTCAGGCTGGCCTTCTTGAGGACGCCGGGCACAAGTTTGCATTTAGTACAATGGATTTAAAGTCCAAGGATTTTAAGTCCAATTTAAATCGAATGATAAATGCTGGATTGTCAAAGGCAGGCGCATTGGACGCATTGACTATCAATGCAGCAAAGCTCTTAGAAATCGATGATGTTGCAGGATCGGTAGAACAAGGCAAATTGGCTTATTTGTTTGTGAGTAATAAACCGTATTTCAATGAAGGCGCACATATAGGACATACTATTGTAGATGGCAATTGGCTTGAACATCCTAAAAAGGAAAAGAAGAAAGCCAAAGCTGGAACAGGGTCGGGTATTTCGGGCGAATGGTCCTATGAAATCGCGATTCCTGAAGACGAAAGATCCGGAACAATTACAATTGAAAAAGCGGATGATGATTATTCTGTAACGGTTTTCGATCAGAACCAAACTGACACAGAGTTTACTGGTAATGATGTCTCGTATAATGGGAGCACACTTACATTTACAATCACCATAGAAGATGGCGGAACACTTATTGTCAATTTCACGATGAACTTTGAAGGAGACAGTTATGAAGGATTTATTTCAATTGATGGCCTTGGAGAATTTCCAATGCAAGGTCAAAGAATTACTTCACCAGAATAATATTAAATAATGAAACAAGTCTTATATATATTTTCTTTTCTGATCCTCAGTTATCCAATCATAGCGCAGGAGTCAGGGGACATATTGATTAAAAACGGAACTGTACTTACCATCACGAATGGTAACCTCAAGTTTACAGATATTTTGATAAGAGATGGGAAAATAAAATCCATCGCAAAAGATATTAAAGCTGAAGATGTCAAGGTTATCGATGCAAGTGGCTTATATGTTATGCCCGGGATCATTGATGCCCATTCACATATTGCAATCGATGCGGTGAATGAAGGTACGAACCCAGTGACCGCTGAAGTAAATGTAGGTGATGCAATTGATCCCTATGATATCAACATCTACAGAGCGCTGGCAGGGGGTGTTACAATTTCACATGCTATGCATGGATCTGCCAATGCCATTGGAGGTCAGTGTGAGACTATCAAACACAGATGGGGCGCAAAGGATCCAGCCGCTATGCGTATGGATGGTGCACCAAGAACAATAAAATTCGCCTTGGGAGAAAACCCGATGCGTGTACACGGAGAAGGCAGAGGTATTGTCCCGGCCACTCGTATGGGTGTTGAGCAGGTTTTTAGAAATGCCTTTGCAGAAGGTAAGGCTTATATGAAGGAGTGGGAGGCATATCAAGGTGGTGTGACTTCTGTTCCACCTGAATATAATCTGCGGAAGCAAACCATGGCTGATATTCTCAAAGGTGACATCATTATCCATTGTCATTCATATCGTGCAGATGAAATTCTGATGTTGATGAATGTGTTGGAAGACTATGGTGTAGATAAAATATGCTTTCAACATGTGAACGAAGGGTTCAAAGTTGCCCCTGAATTAGCAGCCTTTGGTGCGCATGCAAGTGTTTTTTCAGATTGGTGGGCCTACAAGTTTGAAGTCTATTATTCAACAGCTTATAATGCCGCAATCTTAACCGAAAATGGTGTTGTAACTTCCATTAATTCTGACTCCAGAGAACTTATAAGGCATTTATATCATGAAGCTGCCAAAACGCAACGCTATGGAGAACTTTCTGATGATCAGGCTCTATCATTGATCACAATTAATCCCGCAATACAACTAGGTATCGAAGACAGAGTGGGTTCAATTGAAGAAGGTAAAGATGGTGATATTGCCATTTTTAAAAATCACCCTTTATCAATTTATGCCGTACCGCAATATACAATTGTCGATGGTGCTGTTAGATTCAATATTAAGGAAGATGCCGCTGACATGCGCCAGGAAGTTAATCCCGAGGAACAGATACCTGCATTTTATGAATACCGCGCGCACGAAGAAGAAGATTCATGTTTACAAGGCGTTTTCGAACAACTATTCCTTCACCAACACTAATTAAATAATGAAATACACATATATACTAAGTCTGTTACTTCTATCCACTTTCTGCTATGGGCAACAGGTTCAAAAACCTCAGAACGGTATTTTCTTATTGAAAAATGGGAAGATTCAAACTTTTGACCAAGGTCAAATTGAAGCAGATGTGCTTATTATGGAAGGGAGAATTAAGGAGATCCACAATGACATAAGTCACCCAGGTGCTCAGGTCATTGATTGTACCAACCATATAATTTATCCAGGGATGATAGATGGGGGTACAAGATTGGGGCTGTCTGAAGTAGGGTCGATTTCACTTACCCAAGATCATGGAGAAATTGGAAGTTATGCACCTCACCTTGATGCCTTAACCGCTATTAATCCAAGTTCAGTAAACATACCGGTTACAAGGGTTAATGGCGTTACTACCTCCCTTGCGGTGCCTTCAAGGGGCAGATTTCCGGGAACAGCAGCGTTGATCGACTTACACGGATATACCCCAGAACAAATGTATGCTGGATTTAAAGGTGTCGTATTGAATTTTCCATCGACGGGAAGAAGAGGAAGTTGGGACAGAAGATCTGATGAGGACATTCAAAAAGCAGATAAAAAAGCAAAGAAAGAGTTGAATGATTTCTGGAAGCAGGCGGAACTAAGACAAGGTATTTTAGCCCATCCAGATGCTGATGCAGCCGACTACAATCCTCAGCTAGATGCTCTTGTGGATGTATTAAACAAGGATAGAACGCTTATGCTTGAAGTAAACCGAAAATCAGATATTCTTAATGCGCTTTCATGGATTAGAGATAAAGATATCAATGTCATTTTCACAGGGGTATCCGAAGGTTATCTTGTGACAGATAGTTTGACACATTATAACATCGATGTTATTACCGGTCCAGTCCTCAGCAACCCTGGAAGGTCTTCAGACAGGTATGATGTAGCCTATGCCAACGCAGCCGTTATGCAAAAAGCAGGGATAAAGGTTGCCTTGAGAACCAATGAAAGTGAAAATGTACGTAACCTTCCATTCAATGCAGGTTTCGCTGCTACTTATGGAATGGGTTACATTGAAGCCTTGAAAGCCGTTACTATAAATTCAGCTGAAATATTTGGCATTGATAAGGATTATGGCTCTGTAGAGACCGGTAAGATCGCGAACTTATTTGTTGCTGATGGCGATCCTTTCGAGACCAAGACCAAAATCAAGTACCTCTTTATCAAAGGTTGGAATATACCAATGGAAAGCAGGCACACACTTTTATATGATGAATACTTGAAAAGGTCACCAGGGATTGAATAAAGTTGAGCTTTTTGAAATCTATTTTTGATTTTTGACCTTATACTTTAGTAAGTTTATAAATAAGTGTCTGAATCCAAACAGATTGTATTTAACAAAATACAGCGTCCCTTCATAATTTCTGGACCCTGCAGTGCAGAGACCGAGCAACAGGTATTGCAAACTGCCAAAGAATTAAAAGAAATTGGTGGTGTAAATCTTTTCAGAGCAGGAATATGGAAGCCCAGAACAAGACCAGATTCCTTTGAAGGTGTCGGAGTAATTGGATTACCCTGGCTTCAGAAAGTCAAAGAAGAATACGGATTTAAAGTAACCACGGAAGTAGCCAATGCCCGTCATGTAGATCTGTGCATGAAGCACGGTATCGATGTCCTGTGGATCGGAGCACGCTCAACAGTGAACCCGTTTGTAGTTCAGGAAATTGCAGAAGCTTTGAAAGGCACTTCTATCCCAGTGATGGTTAAGAATCCAATCAATCCCGATCTGGCATTATGGATAGGCGCGGTTGAGCGGCTTCAAAAAGTAGGGTTGACAAATCTTGCAGTAATTCATCGAGGATTTTCCAATCTCTCTGAGAAATATTATCGCAACACCCCTCAATGGCAAATTGCCATCGAATTCATTAGTCATTACCCTGAGATACCTATTATTTGTGATCCAAGTCACATCTGTGGAAGGCGCGACATTTTATTTGATGTTGCTCAGAAGGCAATGGATTTAGGATATCTTGGTCTGATGATTGAATCGCACATTGATCCTGATAATGCCTGGAGTGACAGCGCACAACAAATCAAGCCTCCTAAATTGAACAGCTTCTTACATGAATTGGTCTACAGAGATACGCATGCCGATGATGCGGTTATACAGAATGAGCTGGTGAGGCTGCGTGACAAGATTGATCAGATCGATGATGCCATCATACAGTTGATCGTTGAACGAATGTTAATTGCCAAAGATATTGGTGTCTATAAGAAAGCGCACAACATGACAATTTTTCAGGCTAAACGATGGGCTGCAATCCTCAAACGCATGCATATTTTAGCTGAAAAAGGCGGCTTAAGTGGTGATTTCATTACCCAATACATTAAGGCTATTCACGATGAGAGTATCGATCAGCAAGAAAGGGTTATGAAAGATGAAAATTAAGTGAATATGGCTTTAAAAATTAATCTATTTTTGTCGCCTAAAACAATGAAATGAATTTAGATCCATATGTATCGGTAAGCGGATTTGGTGCCTTATTTAAATTGGTAACTTCAAGGAATAATGGCCTTATTTTGGAAAGTCTTGAAAATGGGAAATCTAAATTCTATTCCGTTCGAAAGCATCAGTTTACACCTCTGGGTACAGTTGCAATCTATACGCTCGAGGACACAGTCTCACTTAAGGAGGTATTTGAAACCATGTTGACACAACTCGAAAACAATCCACCTGTAAGCACGAAGTCAGAAACTTACCAAATCGAAGAGTATTTTGAAAGTATTCTTCCAGACTACGATGAAGACCGTGTTTCTGTCAATGATATGAAAAAAGTCATAAGATGGTTTTTATTTCTCAATGAAAGAGAATTACTTACGACAGACGAGGAAGAATAAATACTTAGGGTTTTACGTCACATTTTTTGTCCTTTATTGCCTAATGGATATCTTACCCATCCAATACAATAAAGATGAAATCAATAAAAGGTCCCGCAATATTCCTGGCTCAATTTATGGGTGATGAGCCTCCCTATGATTCACTGGAAAATCTATGTCAATGGGTGAGCAATTTGGGCTTCAAAGGCATTCAAATTCCAACAAGTGATCCTCATTATTTTGACTTAAAACGTGCCGCTCAAGACCTTGACTACTGTAATGCTATCAAAGATAAAGTCGCTTCATACGGTTTGGAGATTACAGAGCTGTCTACACATTTACAGGGGCAATTGGTAGCGGTGCATCCTGCATATGATTCACTGTTCGACGCTTTTGCTCCAGAAGAAGTTCACAACAATCCAGAAGCCAGAACAACCTGGGCTATTCAACAGCTCAAATATGCTGCTACAGCCAGTAAGAATTTAGGCCTTACAGCGCATGTTACATTTTCAGGGGCATTGGCTTGGCCTTATTTGTATCCATGGCCGCAACGTCCCCCAGGGTTAATTGAAACAGCCTTTGAAGAATTGGCCCAAAGATGGCAAGCTTTTTTAGATCATTTTGATAAGGAAGGTATTGACT
>JABDJE010000046.1 GCA_013002625.1 Saprospiraceae bacterium
CCTTCAAGGTCTTGGCCATTGAATAGTTGGATTACTTTAGTTTCAGGAGCAGATCCACATGAAAGAATAAATGGTACCAGCAATAAAAGGATGTAATTGATCTTGCGCATTATGTTGGTTTCGTAAGAAACAAATGTATTGTTTAATGTCAACTTCGTCAAAATCACTTAATGAACCAGAAACTTGATCAATTAGAGTTATTTAATTCCAATCAATCTGAAAGCATATTTCTTACATATCTATTGTAGTCCAGGACCCCTAAATTATTGGCTATAAAAAAGATCCATTCCTCTGTTTTGGGCAAAATCGATATTCTGATTTCCCGCATCATACTCAGCCCGTGAGAAATTTGGGATCAGATATTTTCCATTAAAACCATAAGGTACAGGTCCCTGAAAAAGCAGTATTAAAATGAATAAGATGTATTTAATGACCAGACAGACCCAGGAATTTGCAAGTTTGTAATTTTCAAATTACTTGATTATCAACGACTTAGCATTTGCTGAAATGGATATTGACGTAGAATTGAAAAAAATGTTGAAAAAAGTGATGAAGTAAATATTTTTGGTCACTCTAAAATTATAATGGATCTTACTGCGATCTATTGATTCAAGCGTTGCGTGACTGTCCGCGGTTAATGTACTTAAGTTGATAAAAGACCAAACATCAAATTGATAAATATCAAAATATGAAAAGCATATTCTCAGGCCTAATTCTTTGCTTTTTTCTCTCCTCTGTATTTGGACAGGTCGATCATGTGTCAATTGAAAAAAGTGATGTTGGAATGAAGTTAGTCGTAAACGGGAAGGGTTTTATGATCAATGGAATGAACTGGGATTATTACCCAATTGGCACCAATTTCAACTATAGCCTGTGGAATCAACCGGATGACATTATTAAATCAGCACTAGATGCTGAGATGGGATTATTGAAAAATATGGGCGTCAATGCCATAAGACAATATACCGGTGTTCAACCAAAATGGATACAGTATATCTACGAGAACTATGGAATCTATACCATGATCAATCATTCATTTGGACGATATGGTTTGACTGTAAATGGAGAGTGGATAGCCAATACCGAATATTCAGATCCAGCAACCCAAGAATTGTTGATATCTGAAGTTACGAAGATGGTTGAAGAGTATAAAGGCACTCCTGGCCTACTCATGTATTTGTTGGGCAATGAAAACAACTTCGGTTTGTTTTGGGGAGGTGCTGAAACAGAGGACATCCCTATCCAGGATAGAAAATCAACTGTCCGTGCAATGGCCATGTACAAAATGTTCAATAAGGCTGCTTTGGCAATGAAGGTTATGGACACTTCTCTTCCGATTGCTATGTGTAATGGTGATTTGCTATTTGCAGAGATCATTGCAGAAGAGTGTAATGATATAGACATTTTTGGTGTAAACATGTATCGCGGCGTATCATTTGGTGATGCTTTTGAGCGAGTCTCAGACGAGTTTAAAAAACCCATTATGTTCACTGAATTTGGGGCAGATGCATTCAACGCAGTTGACAATTGTGAAGATCAATTTTCACAGGCGTATTATATGGTTGGAAACTGGAAGGAAATTTATGAGAATGCTGCAGGCCTTGGAAAAGCCGGCAATTCAATTGGAGGGTTCACTTTTCAATTCAGTGATGGTTGGTGGAAATATGGTCAAACAAAAAATCTGGATATACACGACAACAACGCCTCTTGGTTCAACGGGGGCTATCCAAGAGACGTCGAAAAAGAAGGTGTAAATAACATGAACGAAGAGTGGTTTGGCATTTGTGCCAAAGGACCTACAGACAGCAGAGGGCTCTATGATCTCTATCCTCGCGCTGCTTATTATGCTTTAAGGGAAGTACACCAATTGAATCCATTCGAAGATGGAGCTACTATAGAAACAATAACTCGCCATTTCGATAATATACGATTGATGGATGCTATCTCGACAGCTCGTGGAGATAAATCAATAGATCATCAGCCTTCAGAAAAAGTTGATATGACTGCTAAAGACATCTTGGGAAATCCAAATTATCGCGCCATGTCCTACGGTGGATACAGATACGTCGATCATGATATTGAACCGACCTTAGATGAACTCAAGGAGGATATGAAAATACTATCTGCCATGGGTATTAGAATTGTCCGCACCTATAAAGTTCACCTGCCTCAGGCATCTAATCTATTAAAAGCGATCAGTGAAATAAAGAAAGAAGATCCCAGCTTTGAAATGTATGTCATGCTGGGCGCCTGGATTGATTGCAAAAATGCATGGACTGATAAAGAACCAAATCACGACCTTGAAAGTGAAGACAATGAAGCACAAATAGCAAAAGCGGTAGAACTTGCAAGCCAGTATCCCGATATCGTAAAGGTCATTGCCGTTGGCAATGAAGCTATGGTAAGATGGGCGGCCAGTTATTATGTACAACCCAGCATTATTCTAAAATGGGTGAATCACCTTCAAGATTTAAAGGAAGCTGGTAAACTGCCAAAAGACTTATGGATTACAAGTTCAGATGATTTTTCCTCTTGGGGTGGAGGTGACGCCAGTTATCATACAGAGGATTTAGAAAAACTGGTGAATGCTGTCGATTATATTTCGATGCATACTTATCCGTATCACAATACCCATTACAATCCTGAATTTTGGGGTGTTCCAGAAGACCAAGAATCTCGTTCAGATATTGAAAAAGTGAATGCCGCGATGGATCGAGCACTTGAATTTGCACGATCGCAGTATGACAGTGTGTACAGCTATGTAAAGAGTTTAGGAGTTGATAAGCCTATTCACATAGGAGAAACAGGATGGGCAACTGTTAGCAATGGATATTATGGACCAAATGGTTCAAAAGCAACCGATGAGTATAAGGAAGGTTTGTATCACAAACTAATGCGGAAATGGACTGATTCTGCTGGTATTTCCTGCTTTTATTTTGAAGGCTTCAATGAGCCTTGGAAGGATGCCAACAACAAGAATGGTTCAGAAAATCATTTTGGTCTTTTTACCAAGGATGGTCAAGCCAAATATGCTCTTTGGGATTTGGTTGACGATGGCATTTTTGAAGGATTAACACGAAATGGAAACCAAATTGGCAAAACCTATAATGGCGATAAAGAAGCACTGATGAAAGATGTTTTGGCACCTCCGACAGCCAAGGAAATCTCTGAAAGAGATTGACCTATTTTAAATGCACTATTATGAAACCAACCAAGTACTGTCTATTTATAAGCGTTTTCTTTCTTATGTTGAGTTGTGAAGAACAGACAAAGCAGCTAGTGGTAGAAGTTTATGAAACTTCAGCTAGTGGCAATAAACTGCAAAAATTAAACAATTTCGAAGCAGCCGAAATAGCAGCTTCAATAAATTTATTGCCAGAAAAAGAGTTCCAGACGATCACAGGATTTGGAGGTTCTTTTACAGAAGCCTCGGCCTCTTTGTTGAACAGATTGAGCAAAGAGAATCGCAATAAAATATTAGAGGCCTATTTTGGTGAAGCCGGTGCCAACTATTCATTGACTCGTACCCATATCAACTCTTGTGATTTTTCATTGAGCAACTATTCCTATGCACCAGTAGATGGAGATAGAGAATTAGAACATTTTTCGATAGATGAAGATCGCGACGATCTCATCCCGATGATAAAAGAAGCTATGGTGATGTCGAAAGATGGATTTAAAATCTTGTCTTCCCCGTGGACAGCACCACCCTGGATGAAGGACAAT
>JABDJE010000079.1 GCA_013002625.1 Saprospiraceae bacterium
AGCCAACACTCTGCGAGCATTAACTTTCTATTCTATAGTGACCCCGGGAGGATTCGAACCCCCAACCCTCAGAGCCGAAATCTGATATTCTATCCAGTTGAACTACGGGGCCAATAAATAATTCGCGTTCCTAAAATGCTTTCCCCCGTAGTGAAACGCCTGTCCCGACATTATTTATAAACGTCGGGAAACTACGGGGCCTTTGATTAATTATTGAATGACTCAATGAATCGATGCAAAGGTATATAAGACTGGTGTAAAATGTTTACGAATTAAAGATTTATTCAAAGCTGAGTTGTCTTAGGTGACCCCTGGGGGTGACTGAACGATCGCGTAGAGTAGCGAATGACAATTCGATAAGAGAAGGAACCCTCCTTACCTCAAGGTAATGGCGGGCAGACGCGAAAGCTGTGAACTCTTAGTACTGAAGCTCAGTTGTTTCGTTCAGATATTAGAGTAACTCAGATTCAAATACTGACATTTTATAAACAGTTGCGTCAATTCCCTTAAGCTTGAACCCTTTAACTTTTTAACTGTTCGAAATCACCGCTTCTTTATATCATTCACCCTCACCCTATGCAGAGAATCAATGGTATAGGAATAGGCTTCATTTTTAACCTTCTAAATTAAAATTCTTTCGAGCATCTCTTCTTCAGATGTGATTTCAAATTCTGGATTATCACCTATGTAAGTATCAAATGAGATGACTTCCCCGAAATCCAAATGTGTTAAATCCTGTAAATGTTGAATACTTACCTGATGTTCTTTGAATTGAACATCTTGATCGATATCTATGGCCTCAAACTCAATCGATGATACTAAATCAGATTGAGACAAAATGAAAGCGGTGGCTTTTAACTGTTTGCCATTAGTTAGCCAAAGTATCACTTTATAAAACTTCATTGGAATACTGACTCCACGAAACACAGGATCAGAATCTGAAAATATTGGCCCACTGAATACAGTTATCTTCCCGGTTTTCCCATCTTCTTTTTCCGCTCCTTTTTCTAAAATAATTTTTTCAAGCTTTCCCCATAAACCACTTTTGTTGCTTCTGTTTAGAGTTGGTACCTGTGGACATGCATTGGTATGTACGCAGGTTAAATCTGCATTTCTTTTCGCTTCCTTGGGAGTCTCTCCCCAATTTGCATCTTCCCTTCGACTCATATGTCCTCGGTCAAATCCACTTTTATAATAAAAGTCATCATCCAATTGAATGGATAGACTAATCCGTCTATCTCTAATCCATTTATCAACCCTCTTGGTTTTGTCTTGTCTTAAATCAAGATTTCCATCCACATTGATTGCACTAATAAAAGGCATTTGGTGAAATGAATCGAAGATCACACTGAATTTGTGGTATTTCAGAACATAAGAATTGCCGCCAATTAGCTTTGCTTTTCTGTGCCAGAAAATGCCCGTTGGCTTTGGTATTCCGATACTCTTTTCACCACTCCCCAAAAAGTTACTTTTATAACCGCGACAATCACTATAATCTATATTTCTTTCAAGAGTTAATGTTTCAATATCAATATCATTTATTGATCTAAGGTCAGATGCAACCTGTATCTCACCGGACTGCATTTTAGATGAGACATTAAATGATATGCTCTTTTCAGATTTAATTAAGCTGGATGGCATATTGATTTGGACAATATTTGAGTCATGCGCTTCCTGAGCAGCATTAATCATTATTGGAGTAGGATTTATATCATTAAAAGATCTTAGATGAGGTCTATTTAGTACTTGTTGTACAAGTGGGTTAGCTGAATGATTTTCTTCTAGATCTTTTCTAATTACGCTTATGCGGATACCTTCGTTTGCTATCCAATGAATTTTTGAAATGTCAATTTTATTGTTTGCATCCACCATTATTGGATCTCCATTTTTGTCCAGATAATCACCGGCATTATTTTTACTTGCAATGCCCATGTGATGGAGTGCTACAACCTGAAACTGATCATTAAAAACAGGACTACCACTGCTGCCTTGGGCTGTGTCAGATTCATACCAAATTGCATTAGAAAGTACCCTTACAAACGTATTCTCCCGAATTGAAAGCTGCTTTGGATCTCCGTCAGGATGATGGATAATATTTAAAGCTTCTTTTCCTAGATCTCCAAGTTTACCGCTTAATGGGCTCAAGTACAACGAACCGAATCGAGCTAAATCATGCTCATTGGTTAAGTCTCTTGATTTAACTGCAACCAAACAATAATCTAAGGCTTTGTTGCTGTAGAAAAAACTTTCTGGATCTAGTGCAAATGTTATTGATTCTTTGAGATTTCCTTTTACGTCATACTCATAATTAAATTCAATTGTGCTAAATCTAGCTTCAACCTTTGTGCTTAATACATGCCAATTTGTAAGCATGAGTGTATCCGATACCATAAATCCTGTTGCATATCCAGATACTGTATTGTTTTCAATAACCGCTATTCTACCAACTTTTTGTTTAGCACCTAAAATCAATTCTATAAAATTGCTGAATACAGAATCATTATTGCCGATAGCACGCTCAAAAGCAAAGTCCACAGGCTCAGGAGCTGTGTTCTTTATAAGAGCTCTTCTATTAATTCGATTTTTTGCATTTCCATGAATATTTTCATTGGGTTGTTTTTTCTCTTCAACCAGCAATGGCACTAGAATATCCTTGTGAGCTGAGGCCTTAGCAGTTTTCTCTAGACCAATTTGTTCTGATTTTATTAGTTCTCGTCCAGCTTCAAGTGATTGTAACTTTTCTAATGAAACTTTCATATTGTGATTGTTTTATTGTTAAATAGAGTGACCTAATCATTGAAATACCTTGTGACCATTTTATTGACCTTTTACATAATTTGTAATCAGCATGGCTACTTGTATTTACCATGATAAATCGACATAAGGGTACGAATCGTTCTAAGGGATAAGCTGAAAAGTGCAGGGGACTCTTAAATTAGGTATTAATCTTCATTCTTACCAATAGTAAAGATTAAATACATGATACATTGTTACCCCTTCCCCCTCCTTACGCGAACTTGTTCGGTCAGGATGCTGATATCGCGCCTTAGGCAGGTCGTCAGCATAACCCAATAATCTTGATTATCTGCTAAAAATAAGATATATTTGAATATCTGATATTTATAAGATAAATGAAAAAGCCAAACTATACTGCAATAATCCTCGGTGATATTGTCGACAGTCAAAAAATACCTGTTGATCAATGGATGACGCCATTGAAAAGTTTTTTGGATTGTCAAGGTCCATCGCCCAGCACCTGGCAAATATTCAGAGGCGATAGTTTTCAACTTGAAGTTCAGGATGCAAGTAGAGTGCTCGATACCGCCTTACATTTGAAGGCGCACTTAAGGCGTCATTGTGACGCAACCGTAAGATTAGGGATTGGCATTGGTGAAGTAGACTACAGATCCAACCAAATAACAGAATCCCAAGGAAAGGCATTTGTATTTGCCGGTAAGGCATTCGACGGACTTAAGAAAAGAACTTTGGCTCTACAGTCGCCCTGGCGTTTGTTGAATAAATCCATCGATGCCACAGTAGACATGGCCATGTATATTGTCGAAGATTGGTCCATTGCCGAGGCCGAAGCTTATAGCTTATGGGCAGATAATCCGGATATCAATCAGACGGAAATGGCACAGCGCCTCGGTATAACACAGGGGCGCATAAGCGATAGATTAAAACGCGCAGGACAGAATGCATTGAAAAAATGGCTGCGATATCATAGCGAATTAATAAATCAAAACTTGAAAGGCTGATGCAATTATTCTTGATTCTTCTATTAACCCATATTCTAGGTGACTTTGTGTGGCAACCGTCATCATGGGTGCAGGATAAAATGAAAAGAAAGATCCGGTCACCCAAGCTCTATCTTCATATATCTGTGCATGCAGTCATATTGATTATACTCTTAGCTGCAACACAACAATTAGATCAATATATCTGGGCAGTTGCCATCACGGCTATATCACATTATCTAATAGATCTACTGAAAATATACGCGATCAGAGCATCCAATCAAGGTAGCTTGTTTACCCTTGACCAATTAACCCACCTTGCAGTAATTGTTGCCTTAAGTGATTATTATGGCGGATGGGAATTATTGGCCGTCATCAATCTTAATCATATCTTGACCTTACTAATCTGTGTCCTACTTATTACCTCTGTGGCGTCCTTTATTATCAAAGCCATCATTTCGCGATGGCAACCAGAAGAAAGCGAGAATGATGATTCTCTAAGCAAAGCTGGACATTACATTGGCATTCTGGAACGCTTATTTGTTTTCTTTTTTATCATTTCCATGAAATGGGAGGCTATTGGTTTTTTGATTGCTGCCAAATCAGTATTTAGGTTTGGAGATCTCAAAGACGCCAAAGGGCGAAAACTGACCGAATACATTCTTATTGGCACCCTAATCAGCTTTGGCTGGGCCATCCTCGTGGGCATGTTTTATATATGGTTAATGGGTCAAATTGGGTCATAGTTGACATTTTTATTATAATTAATTTATATTAGGCGCATGCGTGAAAAAGAGACAACATCCGAATCCGGTGTAATAGAACCTGATAATGACACCCCTTTACCCGATTTAATTTCCAACATTGAAGCATTTATCGAAGCCCTGCAAGCAGAGGAGGTGTCATCTTACGGAAATCTTATTTCACGACTCAAATTATCACCTTCTGACTTTGAACAATACATCAATTTTGAAGATGGGTCTTACACACGTAATTATATTCATAGAGAAGAAAAATTCGAACTGATTCTGATTTGCTGGGATTGTAACATAGAGACCCCTATCCATAGTCATGGTGGTCAACAATGCTGGATATATCATTTGAATGGCCAGCTAGAAGAACAACTTTTTGAATTGGACAATAACAATCAACCGAAGTTAAAAAGTACGCATTTGGTCTCTTCCAATTCAATCTCCTATATGGACGATAAAATGGGATTTCACACCTTAAAAACCATGGGTAACCAACGTGCGCTTAGCTTACATATTTATGCTTCGCCCATTTGTCAATGCAAGGTCTACTGCAATGACCGTCAGCGATTTATAGAGGAAGAAATTGCGATGGATTAACAGCTAATCCAATTGTGTTAATCTCTCAATCCCCTTATTTCCACATTCATCCGTAAAAACCATGGGTTGATCGGATAAAAAAATATAAACCTCAGAATTTCGTTTAATTTTCAGACTGATTCGTTCGAAATTGCTATGAAAAATCTACTGACGCTTGCCTTAATGTGCATGTTTACGCTATTGAATGCGCAACCCCAGGATACTACAGATCCAAACGAGGAAAAATCTTATCAACGACGCGCTTATACCACTAAAAATATAGACACCGGAATCGTACCACAAATCGATGGTATACTTGATGATGCTATTTGGGACAGCGTACCCTGGGCAGAAGAATTTACTGTCAGCATGCCCAATAATGGAGATGTACCCAAGCGTTCCACAAAATTCAAGATACTCTATGATACAAAGAACCTGTATGTAGCCTATCGTGCTTACCATGAAGACCCTGAAAAGATCGAGAACAGATTGTCACGACGTGATAATTTTCCAGGCGACTGGGTTGAAATAAATATTGATTCCTACTTTGATCACAATACCGCTTTCTCATTTACAACCTCTGTATCGGGTGTGAAGGGAGATGAATTTGTAACCGGGAATGGCGATAATTGGGATACCAACTGGAACCCTATCTGGTATGCCAAAACCAATATTGATGAAGAAGGGTGGACCGCAGAAATTAAAATTCCAATGAGTCAACTGCGATTCGGAGATAAAGAAAACCATGTATGGGGTTTTCAGGTTATGCGCCGTGATTTTGGTTCTGATGAGCGCAGCACATGGCAGTGGGTACCGCCCAATGTAAATGGATGGGTGAGCAACTTTGCAGAACTTCATGGTATAACAGGTATTAAGCCCGCCAAGCAATTGGAAATTCAACCCTTTGTGGTTGCCAACCATCATGTATTTGAAAAAGAAGAAGGGAATCCATTTGCGGATGGATCGGAGACATCATTTAATTTTGGTGTCGATGGCAAGTATGCGCTGACATCAGATTTGACGCTTGACTTTACCATCAATCCTGATTTTGGGCAGGTAGAAGCAGACCCTTCAAGAGTAACCTTGGATGGCTTCCAGATTTTCTTTGGCGAACAACGCCCTTTCTTTGTTGAAAATGCAAATTTGTTCGAGTTCCGTGTTTCGCCGCTCGATGCGGGGGGTTCATTTGGAAACGACAACCTCTTTTATTCGCGTAGAATTGGAGCACAACCATCAGGGTTCGTTAATAACCCAACAGAGGCATTTGAAAACCGGCCAAGATTTACAACCATCATCGGTGCGGCTAAAGTGAGTGGTAAAACAAAAGATGGGTGGGGAATTTCATTTCTGGAAAGTGTAACGGCCGAAGAAACGGCAACAGTGACAAACAATGGGGTTGAAGAGACCAATATTATTGAGCCTCTGACAAATTATTTTGTTGCAGGAATCTCTAAAGATTTCAGGGAGGGTGGTTCAAGGATCAGTGCTAAATTGACAGGTGTAAACCGAAAACTAAGTAACACAGGACTTGAGGATCAGTTTCATGATCAGGCCATAACCGGAGGATTGGATTTATGGCATTCGTGGAAGGGTAGAGAATGGCAAATCAGAGCCAATTATATATTTAGTAATGTGGAAGGGTCAGCGCAAAAAATCCTGGATACACAAACCAGTTTCGAGCATTACTATCAAAGACCTGATGCAGACCATTTAACTGTAGATGAGACCAGAACAAACCTTACAGGAAATGGAGGCACATTTTCAATTGGTAATTACGGTGGTTCGGATAACCTCAGCTTTCAGACGGGGGTAACTTATCGGAGCCCTGGATTGGATTTGAACGATATCGGATTTTTGAATACTGCAGATGAGATCAATCATGTTACATGGGTTGGATATCGATTCCCAAAACCATTTTCTGTTTTCAGATCATTCCGTATCAACGCAAACCACTATCAACGGTGGACAACGGGTGGAGAATATCTTTACAATGCGGTCAACACGAACATGCATGCATCATTTAAAAACTTTATGAATTTAAGTATGGGAACCACATTGGAAATGTATGATGTATCCCAGAAGGCTTTATTCGGTGGTCCATTGTTGAAAAGATCACCAAGTTCATTCAGTTGGTTAAATTTTAATTCGGATTCCAGAAAGAAAGTCACTTTTGGATTTAATATTTCCGGAGGCCAATCCATTTGGCAAGATAAAGGCGCTGTCAATGTCATCAGCACTGGCTTTTGGGGTGGTGCACAAATCAGTGATCGATTAAGCTTTAGTATAAATCCAAATTATTTCAAAAGCAATCGCGTATTGCAAAACGTCTCATCTGCAAACTTCAATGGTGATCCAAGATATATCATAGGTACAGTTAGACAAGAGACTTTTTCAGTATCCATGCGGCTTAATCTGAGTATCACGCCTAACATGACCTTCCAGTATTGGGGCCAACCTTTCGTATCCAAAGGCACATACAAGGATTTCAAATTTATTACAGACCCACTGGCCCACACATATACAGATAGATTCCAATTGTATAATGATACGCAACTGTCTTACAACGATATTGACCGACTATTTTCGGTGGATGAGAATGCTGATGGCCTGGCAGACTACAGCTTTGGAAATCCAGACTTCAATTTCTTGCAGTGGCGTTCCAATCTGGTATTCAGATGGGAATACAGTCCTAACTCGGAATTCTTCCTGGTATGGCAGCAATCGACCACCAATTTTGGAGACCCTGCAAAAGGTATTTTCCCTTCATTGGATGATGACTTGTTCGGGGCCAGTTTTGACAACTTCTTTGTTATGAAATTGACCTATCGATTTTTTAATAAATAGAAAAATTAATTATCTCCCTGGATGCGGTAGTTTCTCCTCCAATCCAACCATCCTTTTATACACAAAATCAAATAGACAAAGAAAAGGAACGCTATAAAATAAAGGCCCTTGTATAGATAGACAGGTACAGCAATGAGGTCCACAACGATCCAGATTATCCAATTCTGTAGGTATTTCTTCGCAAGAAGATATTGTGCCACCAAGCTTCCAGATGTCGTGAACGCATCAAAATAATATAAGTCCGCGTCGGTAAATGTTCCCATAAAATACCCGAGCCCTGTAGTCACGACTAAGATCAGACCAATGGCTAAGAAAATGCCTTTAGATTTTAACTGGTGAATAGGTGCATCAGTATTATCATCGCCTTCCATAAACCAGACATACCAGCCATAGATATTTAAAAATATGTATACCACATGCAGTAATAGATCCGAGTATAGTTTTGTTTGATAGAAGAGGAATGCCGATATACTCACGCTCAAAATACCAAATGGCCAGGCCATGATTTTTTCCTTTGTTTGCAAGTAGACGCACAGGATACCCGAAAGGGTGGCGATGATTTCTAAAATAAGTTGTGGCTGAATATCTTCCAAAAAAAATGCTTTAATCTTGATGACCAAGATAAAGCATAATTTTAAAGCTGTACTTATTTACACTGAGCAGTTAGGGGTAAACTAAAAGTGCTGTTCTTTTTTTAGTTTAAATGCTTGACCAGTGTGAATTAAAGATAATAATTCTTAACGTATTCTGGATAAGAAAGAGCTATTGAATTATTTGAACATGATTAAAGAATCAATGTAATGCTGCCAAAAATTGAATTTTGTTTTGATACATTCTGTGTTGAATATTCAATAGCATACATATACACCCCTTGTTCTAACAGCTTACCATCCTTTATGCCATTCCAGGCTTCGTCAGGATCGCTTGAATGAAAAACCAGATTACCCCATCTGTCATAGACAGAGAGGGCGTAAGAATCAAACTGACAATTCGTATAGGCTTTAAATTCATTGTTACCCGGTAAGGTCGGTGAAAAGATATTTGGAATATAGATGTCTTCCACGTCTATGGTGATATATACCAGACTATCGCAGCCGGCATGATTTAGCAGAATCTGTTCATAGCTACCGGCTTCATCGTAACGTATTCCATTAAATGAATACCGCGCGCCTTCGCAGATGACCGTCTCTACGTAGCTTTCTGTTGGACTATTGAATGTGATGTCTATTTCAAGTAAACTGTCACAACCCACATCATTATTGAAATTTTGAGTATAAACGCCTTCATTATCATAAACCAATTGATTCACTTCGACTGATTCACCTTCACAAAGCTTATAGGCCAAACTTGAATAAGAGTGATTAAGCATTTCAATTGAAATAAAAAACAAGGAGTCACATCCTTCGGTATTTGACTTTCTGAATTCTAGATAGCGTTCCTCATATATCCATTCCTGATTGATGTAGATCGAGTCTCCCTGACAGATATAATAGCTTTCATCAACCCTGTTTGATGCGTCAAGCTGGACTTCAATAAAGTACATCGTATCACACATCATCAGACCTGGGACAGCCTGTGTGTAGTCTCCCGCGACATCATATTCTTCACCATAAAACATTACAGATTCCCCACTGCAAATATTAAATATTGTATCCATACTGATATCATCGAGCAATTCAATAATTATTGTATCTGCATAAGTAACAGCACATATTGTATCTATAAGTTGTGCTATATAGATTCCGGATGCAGTTACATTCAAATCACTCCCAGAAGTCCCATCGGACCATTGAATATTATTGTAACCGGCGTTGAGTTGAATTAAATCATCACAACTGACTATATCTTCTCCCAGATTAATGTCATATTCAATTTTTTCATTGATTCTGAGTTGAATCGTATCCACCGAGATACATCCATTTTGATTTGAAGCAACACAAATGATTTCATAGTCGCCAGCTTGCTCATTAACAATTAAAGAAGGACAACCAGGACATCCATAATTCGAATTGTTAACATACCATTGATAGTTGGTGAATTGGAGGTTGGAAGAGATTTCCACACTATTCTCGCAGGTAAAAGTATCTTGGCCTAATTCAAGAATTGTATTCTCAAAATAGCCTACTCGAATCGAGTCAATGACTTGATTACCGCAGGAATCCACTGCTTCTACTTGATAAAGACCATCAAAGGCGGCAGTAATAATTCTTTCGGTTTCACCTGTATTCCACTTGTAGCTGACAAAGCCCGGATCAGCAAGCAATTCAACTGCAGCATTTTCACAAACCAGTGTATCTTGTCCCAGGTCGAGCCACGGAACGGGTAGACAACAACAGCTGTCCCTGAAAATTGGATCTTCACAATCTATGAGACCATCCAAATTATCATCCATACCATTGCCGCATATTTCCAAACAGGAATAAGTACATGCACCCTCTGTTTGAATTGAAACATTTGAAAAGTTTTTGGGTGTGATAATCGTGGTAAGCGCGGGATTGGCTTCGCTCAAACTGACAGGAGTTGAAATATGAGGACGATCGATGGTATTGACGGTATATAGTTCGTCACTTAGAATACAGGAGTTATCAGCCTCATCCAATGGTAAAAGGAGTTCGGCTATGAACCCCTTATCATCATTTTCGTGATATCCTGAAATCAATATCTGAC
>JABDJE010000124.1 GCA_013002625.1 Saprospiraceae bacterium
GAAACCCAAGGGGTAAATAAATACTTTAAGAAACCTGTGTTGTTTCATATTCTAAAAGATATAAATCTTCATGTGAAGCAAGGCGAGTTTGTTTCGATCATGGGAAAGTCCGGATGTGGCAAATCTACATTATTGTACATCCTCTCAACGATGGATACCGATTATGAAGGCGCTTTGTATTTAAATGGAGATAAAGTCACAGGCAAATCAAAAAATGAGTTATCCTTTATACGAAATAAGGAAATCGGATTCATATTCCAGTTTCATTATTTATTGCCGGAATTCTCTGTTATTGATAATATAATGATGCCTGCACTCAAACTAGGCGCCAAAGAAAAAAATGCGATTATTAAAGATGCTAAGCACAAATTAGAGATTTTGGGTATAGCGCATTTGGAACAAAAAAAAGCATCCATGATTTCTGGAGGTGAGAAACAACGTGTAGCCATAGCAAGAGCTTTAATCAACGACCCTTCTATTATCATGGGTGATGAGCCAACTGGCAACCTCGATTCTAAAAATTCACAGAATGTTTTTAATATTTTAAGGAACCTATCTGACGAACAAAACCTTTCATTATTAGTGGTCACCCATGACAGTGATTTTGCCCAGCAGACCGACAGAGTGATTTTGATGGAAGATGGGAAAATAATGGAATCTGACTATGATTTGGAGTCAGGTAAACTTTAAATAATTTTTAAATTAAGAACAATGCAAAGACATAAATTAGAATTAGAGAATATAAAATGTAACGGTTGTGCCAATTCAATAAAAACCAAATTGATCAATCAATTTGGCGCCGAGAAAGTAGAAGTGGACAATGAGGCCGGTACCTTGAGTTTCGATTACGATGCCGATATTAAAATGATTGAACAATCATTAGCAAAAATGGGCTATCCAAAAAAAGGAGAAGGCAATGCCTTGAATAAAGCAAGCTCCTATGTGAGCTGTATGATAGGGCGGGTTAAAAAGGATGTTGAGGAAGCTGCTGTTAACCAATAGACCTTCGTCAATTCTATTCTTTAATATGCTTTGAAGCAAAATGCCTTAAGGCTGATTTAAAACTTTCGAATTCTGATTCAAAATTGATCATGCGATCTCTGACCTCCTGGTGATCCCATAATTGATCATTCTCAGCGTCGTCCTTTGCTTTTGCCAATTGATGTTCATGCAATGCAATCTGATAGCGCATGTTGTCAAGTTTCTCAAGTTTTCTCAAGAGTATTCTTCGATATTCATGTACTAAATCAATGATCGAAAAAATATCAGGGTGCGCTTGAATGACTTTGGATAAAGTACTTTGAAATATCTTGATTTCATCTTGATAGAAGTTTATTTTACTCATCCAATCACGGTGTTCGTTGTGGTGATAAATCATCGTTGTGTCTTGCATAATTGAGTATTATAATTTCAATAAAAAAGGGAGGTCATCCCTCCCTTTAGCTTACTTGTTACTAAGACTTATGAAATATTGAATTTCATAATCTGTCCTTGTAAGTGTCCTTAAAATTGCATTATAAAGATAATGATGCATCACTTTGATCCGACTGACTTCGATCATAGAAGGGTATGATTTCAGTCACCAATCGTAACCTACAACGTTATCCCCAACTGTAAATTCAATTTGGGCTTGACCCCATAATATTCAAGATCAAATACATCATAGTAATAATTGTATGTTGAAAATGCATCTTCAAATTCATCATCAATCTCTGTGTAGCGCACTGCTCCACCAACCGTAAAATCAATGACTATACGTTTGGCTACATTGAGTTGAAGACCTACAAAAACACCTGTTTCGCCTCCTACCACAGTTTTATTATACGAATCAACGACCTGGGTCATTGTAACAGGATCCCAGTCTCCCCATTCGGTTCTATCTTCATCGTAAGTTAAACCATTGGCATATAATCCAGCGTACAAGT
The DNA here is from genome assembly GCA_013002625.1 of Saprospiraceae bacterium. Taxonomy (GTDB): domain Bacteria; phylum Bacteroidota; class Bacteroidia; order Chitinophagales; family Saprospiraceae; genus RFSX01. The sequence continues at coordinate 1,926 of JABDJE010000124.1, forward strand.
CAATGTTGCTAAATATCCATGTCGAATGTTCTATACTGTTTAGTCTTTTCAGATATACTCTATACTGAAGTTCTAATTGTATGCCTTTAAACTCTTCAAAATTGTTTCTTTTCAACATGATTGTTGGAGAAATTGTGAAGGATTTGTTGTTTCCAAAAAATCGCTCATAACTGAATTCAAAATGAGAGTTTCCAAATTGTATAGGGCTCACTTTTAGTCGGCTGTTATAAATTGCATTTTCTGTATCCTGGCCATAACCGTTAACTGAAAGGGCAAGGAATATAAGTATGATTAAGTTTCTCATTAAATTAATTTATTTAGGCTTATAGACGCTTCTCACAAGGTCAAGTGTTGAAATAATTCCACAAATTTTGCCAGAATCATCGAGAACAGGTAATACATTATGATTTGTTTCAAGCATTGCAGCTGCCGCGACTTCTAAGGTGTCGTTGATATTAACGCAATCAGGTGAAGGTGTCATGCATTCCCATACTTTCATTCCTTTAAGGAGTTTTTCGTTATAGCTTCGGCCACCGGTTGAATAAGTGATTGATTTTAATCGGGCCAGTATATCTGTTTTTGAAATAATACCACATATAGTATTTGCATCCTCAACCATCAAATGCGAAAAGGCATTTTGCTCCATTTTAGAAATAGCAAGATCAATGGTGTCATCGACGTAAACTACACCCACATTTTTGTTCATCGAATCCTTTACCAATTGCACTTCCATTTTTAATCAATTATTGCTTTGACATCAATGCTGGTTCCACAAGAGACTTTATTATATCGTACGGCGTAACAATACCCACGCATTCATCATCCTTGCAAATCAATATTGAGTGAATTTTATTTTTTAAAAATATATCCACAGCATCAGAAATTGAATCGTCAACTGTCAGACATACAAGATCATCTACCATAATTTCAGAAGCCAATAATGAGCCAAAGAACTTCTGGTTTTGTTCGTTGGCATCTGGCAATTCTAAATGAGTGAAGTGATGCTGGAGTTGATGAAAATCAGATTTACTGATCATACCCAGCGGTCGGTTATCCTCATCAAGAACCGGGATATGGTGAAAATTATAGTCATTAAATATTGCAGCAACCTCAGTCATGATGATGTCTTTACCTACAGTCATCAAATTTTCGGTCATGATTGATTTTATTGGTCTGTCAAGTATTATGTTCATTTCAGCTTATATTTATTGGAAGGTAATACCTTTCGTTATATGTTGAAAGTTATATCAACATTTCTCATCATAGAATTTACGATATAAAGGTCATTGTCCTGAGATAATATTGACATGACTGGTATCAACAGGACCGTTGATATGAATCAAAGGAAATGAATCTGATTTATCTCAATTTTAAACAAACAATGGATCGATGAAAAACATCATGATTATCAGTGAGCACGATACTTTAGAGAGAAGGCTCAATCACTTTGTAGATAATTTGTTTACTATGGAGAAGAAGAATGTTTTCCTGTGTAATATTAATTTGATCGATTGTTCTGTCATTCAATATCACATTCCTGTCATGAGCGCCAGAAGTGAAGCCCTTGAAGCAAAATTAGGCACAATTGGGATCGAAGTATATCGCCACACTTCAACTTTTAAAGAAGTTTTTTCAGCGGAATCCTGTGATCAAATCAATGAATACATTCGAACAAAAGACATTCATTGTGTCTTAATACCTGTATTCGTGAATGATCAAGAACACTGGCAATATTATCAACTCATTTCAAAAGAAATCAAAAAGCAGCATCAAATTGAAATTATCGGATTGATCATTGAATAATTATATATTCCATTTCTCGAAACTCAATTGAATATCTTAGATTCGGATTATAGAAATGGAAAACAATCCAAAAAATGTAAAAAAATTTGGCACCTTTCTGGGGGTTTATGCACCCAGTGTTCTAACAATCCTTGGCCTTATCATGTATCTCCGTTTTGGTTGGGTCTTATCCAATGTGGGATTAGCATACACTATCTTAATCGTTGTCATTGCAAGTTCGATTACCCTAATCACTGGACTGAGTGCTTCTGCTATTGCCACCAACATGCTGGTAGGCGCAGGAGGTGAGTACTATATGGTCTCTCGGTCTCTCGGAATTGAAATGGGTGGAGCTATTGGCATACCGCTCTATTTTTGTAGAACCTTGAGTGTTACTTTTTATTGTTTTGGCTTAGCGGAAGCAACTATCATGTTCTGGCCAGTAGATTGGGGCGCACCGCCTGCCAATATTACGCAATGGGTGGCTGGCGGTATTATAGTATTGATCACATTGCTCTCCGGGAAAAGTGCCGAACTTGTCCTAAAAGCCCAAATCCCGATACTAATACTAGTCGTAGGATCGATTGTGGCATTGGTGTTAGGTGTATTTTCAGGACCGATCCAATCACCCAGTTTTGAAGCGCATTATACAACTGCACAAAAAGGATTTTGGTACGTTTTTGCTGTATTTTTTCCTGCCGTAACCGGCTTCACGGCAGGTATAGGAATGAGTGGTGATTTAAAAGATCCAAAGAAATCTATTCCACTTGGCACGATCGGAGCCGTTTTGACCTGTCTTGGAATTTATATTCTGATTCCAATTATTTTGGGGATATCAACCAAAGTACCCGATGATGTACTTGCTAATCCAGAACGTGGTGTAGAAGCATGGGGTATGGTGGCCTTGTTCGGGAGTTTGTTCATTGTGCCAGCTGTCTTAGGCGCTATTCTTTCATCGGCATTTGGAAGTATTCTGAATGGACCGCGTGTTCTTCAGGCACTTTCTGATGATGGTTTGGCTCCAAAATTATTCGCCAGACTTTCACCGTCGGGCCAACCTACAATAGCAACCTGGGGTACAGGTGCAATTGCTCTGATAGCAGTTTTGCTTGGTGGCTTAAATACGGTTGCAGTCCTGGTGTCCGTTCTTTTCTTAACCCTTTATGTTGCAATTAATTTAAGTGCGGCCATAGAGGTGATCGTTGCAGAACCGCATTACCGACCCAAAATCAAAGTGCCTTGGTATATTTCATTGCTGGGCGCACTGGGTGCAATTTTCGTGATGTTCTTAATTAGTCCCTGGGCTTGTCTGATTGCCATTATCATAGAGATAGGAATCTTCACATATCTCAGCAGAAAAGCTCTGGAACAAAAATGGGGCGATGTTGGATCTGGCTTACTTTTGAATATTGCAAAAAAAGCCTTGCTTTCACAAAGCAAAAGACCGCGCAATGACCGGAACTGGAGACCCATCATTCTTTTATTTACAGCCGAGATTAAAAATAGGGCAGAGCTGGTCAAATTAGGGGCCTCAATCGCTGAATCGAAAGGCGTACTGACCTTGAGTCAAATGGTACCTCTGTCTTCTTATGAATCCCATGAAAAGAATGATGCTGCATTGCTTGAGATGTATTCTGATTTACAAGAATTAGGGATTGAAGCATTTTGTGAAGTCAATATAGTTAAGCACCTTGATACCGGCTCATTGGAGATTGCCAGAGCGCACGGCATCGCAGGACTCAAATCCAACACAATAATGGAAGGTGTCTCCGAACGCATAAGTTACAGACCTGAACAGATTTCCAAACTCAGGTCCATGGCAGATTATGGTAAGAATATAATTTATGCCAAAATCAACAGGCATTTACCAAAGGATGACCGATCAAATAACATTTTAATATGGTGGGGAGGTGCACAGAATAATGGAGATCTTATGTTATTGCTTGCCTATCTAATGCAACTCAGTCAGGATTATCGAAAAGAGAAGATCCTGATTAAATCCATTGTCAGAAATGATAAGGACAAAGAGATGATGGAAACCCAGATTGAACAGCAGCTGGCTTCTGCACGTATTAAGGCCGAAGTTGAAATTCTTATTTCTGATTCAGATATAAATCGAATTATTCGCAAGGAAAGCCGGTATTCCAAAGTTGTAATGTTAGGCCTGCCTTTTTCTGGAAATCGTAACGATGAATCTCTAGCTGACTGGGTCAATGAAATGTCCAAGGAAAATCAAATAACGCTATTTGTATACAATGCGGGTATGGCAGATGCTGTACCTAGATTGTTGAAATAAAAAACACCCACCAGCCTTCTGATGGGTGTCATACAAAACACTTATCTAGAGTTAAAAAAGTTATCCTCATTTATGTGCATTCAAAATCAACAATGGTAAGTTGATTTCAAACAACTCTTCTTTGGTTATACTCTTTGCAAACAGACGTTGAAACCAAGTCTTTTGCCTGTGAATCATACACAAGGCATCTGCGCCAAGGTAATCACAGTAATTACTCAAGGTCACGGCCACCGTGCTTTCATTTTCTAATGCTTTATACGAATAGTTTATCCCGTCCAGATAAATATCCATGGCAGGATCATATTCAAATATTGAATCCCCAAAAGTCTTCACATGAACCATGTATAAATGGGCATTAAAACGCTGGCACAAGCTTTTCAGGGATTGAAGTATTTCTTC
>JABDJE010000139.1 GCA_013002625.1 Saprospiraceae bacterium
CCGCAGGGCTGGTCTGCCCTCCTGCCGCTCGTCTTATGCCGAAGTCTATGTAGATGAGGTTTTCAGGGGTGTTTATTCCATCACCGAAATGATTGATAAGACTTTTTTAAACCATTATTATGGGAGCGATGAGGGCAGTTTGTACAAAGGCGATTTTGGTTTTAGGGGCCTATCTGTGAAAGTCGAAGAAGGTAATATGGATGCCTTTGACAATTGGAAAAGAAACCTCCAGGTCGGCAAACTGCATCAATACATCAACCTGGATCACTACCTCAAACAATTAGCCATCGACATACTAATCGGTGATTGGGACAGCTATGCCTATGGAAGGCACAACTTTTATATTTACCATGAGCCCACAAGCGAGCAATTGCATTTTATCAACTGGGACCACAACTTTGCTTTTTCGACTAAGCTGGAGGCAAAGGATCTTTATCCTACGTCTACATTCCCCTCCTTAAATAATTTTATTGAAGTGCCAGCGCTCAAAGAGCAATACCATACCACGTTATGTGAATTGCTGACCTATGTAGCGGATGAACCCTTTTTAAATGAGCTGGCTATTTCCAATTATAAGTTGATCCATCAAAATAAAAACGGCGTAACGGCAGCTGTTCCCGCTCCCCTATTAGACTACATAAAGGATCGAAAATTTCAATTACAGGACACATTGAATAAGTTGGGCGTCAGTTGTGAGCCGATTCTGTGTTCCATAAGCCCCAGTGATGTAGTATTAGAAATAATTACATCGGATGAACAAGCCACTTCTGATTCTGTTCAGCAAGACCCAAACAGGGGCATACAACTTCTATTTCAAAATAAGACTGCTGCACCTATCACATTGGACAATCGATATTACCTAAGCAATGATATTTCATTCCCAAAGAAATGGCGGATATGGGAGCAAATATTGATTCCTGCAGAAGGTTCAGTTACTATGCCACTTAAAGAATCAATCTCTATGCTCTATCGAAAGAATAAAGAACAACCCATCCTCTTAACCCACGAAGATCTAACCCCCATAGTACCACCGAATTGAATTCGTCGCACTATTGAAATCCGAGAAGTCACACATCTATAGAATACATTAAATGAAACAATTACGAGGCTGGTTCGGTGAACAAAAAGCAAAGTTCTGGCTGTGGCTCTATCTGAATAATAAGACCTATCATAAGTTTCATAATATTATAATTCCTTCTAAAAGTGGCACCACCCAAATTGATCATCTCATTATCTCCTCGTACGGTATTTTCATCATTGAAACTAAAAACAAGAAAGGATGGGTTTTTTGGTGCTGAGAATCAAGCCAAATGGACTCAAGTGATCTACAGAAATAAATATTCATTTCAAAATCCACTTCGGCAAACATTCAGACAGAAGAAAATTCTATCACAATTTTTGAATATAACTGAATCGTTAATTTTCCCTGTAATCTACTTTGCAGGTAATTGTCAATTCAAAACAGAAGTACCATTAAATGTGATTAGGTCAAGACCAGCCAAGCATATAAAAGCCTATAAATCTACACTACTTCAACCGGAAGAAGTGGAATCGCTCATCTATATTATAAAACAACACCTTGCCCAATCAGTATTAAGGAAAAAGGATCATTTGAGGTCATTGAAACAAAGGCACGCATCTTTCACAACTTGCCCGCATTGTGGCAATCAATTAGTCGAAAGAATAGCTAAAAGAGGTTTACGGGAAGGCAAAGCCTTTCTTGGTTGTGCATCTTACCCAAAATGCAGGTTTACAAAAGACATTTAAAATGGGTCGCTCTCCTAAGTTTGTAACTTAGGAGCATTTATAAAAAATAATAAATAAACTTGAAATAACGGCGATAGCCGTAAAGTAATCACATGATCACGCCTCTCTCTTATTACGAACAAAGTCAAGCCTTCAATTTTTCACCAACAACTGTCTTTGTAATTCTATCGTGTAATAGTTTTCTCGTCTTGGCAAAATACCAGGCTTGCATGCCTAATCCAACCAGTGCCAGGCTAAGTGGTATGTAAAATTGAGTTGATTCGTAGAAATAAAAGAAATCCATTGGTATAAAGACCCAAAGTCCGCCAATCAGTATCTTCAGGATATTTCGCCATAGAGCTTTTATAAAAGGTGTCCTGGATCCATCTATTTCTGTAATTTGTAATTTTAAAATCTTTTTGCCATATGTTCCCCGCCACTTGGAAGCCTCTAATAAAGCACAGAACGTCACATATAGTAACAAAGGCAGTATGTACAATATAAAATTGAACAGAAATAAGTCTAAACTAAACACTAACTCACCGGCATGGTATAGTTCTTTTTGATGCTCAATCATATCTTTCGCCAAATACCTGATCGGAAATAATAATAAAAGGATCAGTGACAAGGTCAATATAATATCTAATAAAAATGCTTGTAATCTTTTCCACCCCGCCCTTTTATAATAGGTGTTGCGCCAATTTGAATTAATTGAAGGCTTTAAAGAATCTTGGTGAGCAGTATCACCTTGCAAGGTGTCCTGTACAATGTCACTTGGGACATTTCTCATTAATTGGTCGTGAACAACCGGATGCCCTTTATCATCTTTAGTTATTTGGAATGAATTAATCGCCTCACATATTTCGTTGGCGACCTCAGTCAATGCATCATCTTCACTATTCCAATATTGTTTGTTATTTATCGGTTGCAAATTATCCGGCACCACTTGAAGATCTACAAAAGGTGTAGATCGCCACAAACAATTTCTCGCAAGAATAGGGAGCAAAATAGTCTTACCCTCATTGTAGCGTTGTATTACTTTTTGCGTTCTGATATGACAGTCATCACTGTCCAGGTAGTCAACGCTTATAAAGGACAACACTATTTCAGAGTCATATAACCTTGCTTTGTACTTTTCAACTTCTTCCCCTGCCGGAATATCAAAGTCACTATGCAATTCAATAGGGAACTGCGAATTGCGTATGACAGGCTTCAAGTGTTTCTGACACATTTGCTCTTCCTGCTTTGCAGCCAGCAAATAGACGTCAATGATCCTAGTACCCATTGTCTCTGACATCTTCTAAATTTAAAGCTAATATTTCCGTTATTCAAAATAACTTCATGTGGACGTTTAATTGATAGTGGATTCAGAGAAAGTACATCCTGGATATTTATGTAATATTACACCTCATTCAAGAAAAGCATTTGACAAGAGAACAAAAAAGAAAGTATCGCGCTGACCTCTTTCGGCATTTAGATGGAATTGTAACGGCCCCTGTTGCTTACGCC
>JABDJE010000140.1 GCA_013002625.1 Saprospiraceae bacterium
TACCACCCATATAGTTATGCTCTGCTGAAGAGAAATGCATAGAACCACCTTTACCTTTTACAACACCTGTAGCTTTTCCAAAGAGTTCTGCCATACAGGCTTTTGAACTGATGCCTCTGCTTAAGGCAATACCGTGTTGTCTGTATCCGGTTACTATCTTGTCTTCTTTTCTAAGCGCAGATACAATACCTGCTGCTATAGCTTCCTGACCGATATATACATGCAAGAACCCTCTGATCTTTTGTTGGCTGTATGCCTTTAAAGATGCTTCTTCAAATCTTCTAATACGCAACATCACTTCATACCATTCAAGGTATGTTTCCTTAGAAAATGAAGATTTCTTTGCTGTAGTTTTCTTTTTTGTTGTCTTTTCTGCTACTTCAGCCATTTCTATTTGCTTTATTAAATAAAATCTGAATCCTTTACATTTGGATTCAGCAAGTACAAAAATAAGTAATTGAAACGTATCACGTTAGAAATATTATCCATTAACAATTATCGTAACTGTACCGCTATTACATTAAAACCCCATTTGGTTTTAAATGTTTTAACCGGTGAAAACGGCGCGGGCAAAACATCTATTCTTGATGCCATCTATACGCTTACAAATGGAAAAAGCTTTTTTGCACATAAGGAGGTCTATTTATACCAGGAAGGAAGCAATTACTACCGGCTGGAAGGGACATTGGCCATTGACGACAATCGATTTATTACAGAAATAAGCAGTTCTGAAAGCACAAAAAAACGTATTAAGCTTGATGACAAAATGATGAAAAGCCTTGCTGAATACCATGGCAGGTTTTCCTCTTTCATGATAGCACCCAAGGATATACAAATACTCGTTGACAGCAGTACAGAAAGAAGACGGCTGGTAAATAAAACACTGAGTCAAATAGATAAAACCTACTTCAATCATTTGTTGGATTACAACAAACTTTTAAAACAACGCAATGCAGCCTTGAAAAACTTTCAAAAGACCAGGCAAATCAATCGTCTGCTTTTCGAAGCCATAGATGAAAAAATTCTTCAACCCGCGCTATACATTACGCAAGCCAGAAAGCATTACGTCGAAGCTATAACGCCACTTTTCCAGAAGTTTTATAATATCATTTCAGAGGGGAAGGAAGCGCTGAGCATACAGTATAAGTCAAGCCTTCAGGATCAGGATTTCAAGGAGCAATTGTCACAAAATTTTGAGAAGGATTGCTTTGCAGGCATCACCACACATGGCATTCACAGAGATGACATTGAAATGAAAATCAATGATAAAGAGCTGAAGAAATATGCCAGCCAAGGACAATTAAAGTCATCTATTATCAGCCTCAAACTTGCACAGGTTGCATGGATTAAAAATGAGACCAACAAGATCCCAATTTTGTTGCTTGATGATATATTTGACAAACTGGATGCTCAACGGGTAGAACGCCTTATTGCTTTATGTTTCGATCAACTAAAAGGTCAGATTTTCATCAGTGATACTGAATTAGAGAGCGTTAATCTTATTTTAAAGAAACTAAATATAGACTATACACATTTTCTAATAAAGAATGGTAACATTGCAGAATGACGCATGATGGCAAGAATATAAAAGATGTGCTAGGCGATTTGTTTACGAACAACAAATCCCTTTCAAAGTCATACAATCAATACTCTGTCGAACAAATATGGCGTAACAGCATGGGAGAGCTTATCTCTCAATATACCAGCTCAGTAAGATTTGCCAAAGGGACAATAACAGTATACATCAGTTCAGCCTCTCTCAAACAGGAACTCGTTATGCATAAGTCTCAATTATTGGAAAGACTGAACCAACTCCTCCCTTATAATAAAGCCACTGATATTATTATCAGATAAAAGAATTTATTAGAAAAAATAAGACCAGGTAAATCCAAAGGAAATCAAGAAAATGCCAATACATGGTTAACAGGTTTAAATGCCTTTTCTTGTAGGGATCTGAAAAATAGACCAGTACACTAACAGGTTCCTTCATTAATTTAATGGACTTATAAAGGAAGATGCCCAAGAATGGAATTCCAGCAATGACATGCGCAAAATGGACGATAGAGATAATGTATAAATAGGATGTCATATTGTCGTTATTCACGAAAAGGCCTCGGTCATACATTTGCATCCAGGCCACGATTTGACTTCCAAGAAATACTATAGTCAGCAGTAATGTGACCGAGAGGGCTTGCTGATATTTCCGCGTTTTATCCTCCTTATAATATGAGCGCGCGTAATTCAGTGTCAGGCTTGAACCTACCAATATTAAAGCATTAAAAACAAATAATATCGGCAATTGAATAGGCTCCAGACCCGCTTGAACCCGGTTGTATAAATAAGCAGCTGAAAAACCAAGAAATAAGGCCGTTATTCCCATCAGCAGTAATCCCATTGCCAGGTACTGAGGATGTATCAGATAATTACGCTCGTCCATAATGCGTCGTTTTGTAGACATTTTACAGGTACTAAACCAAAGATAGACTCTGTGGTTCACATTTAATGTCTCCAATATTATCTATTTTTTCAATCTGAAAATTTGAGATATGGGTTACATCAAGGTTCAATTTCCAAACGGTCGCGGCCAGATGCTCTCTGGCAAACTTGACCTTCCTTTGAATAAGTATATTGACGGCTATGCCATTTTCGCGCATGTTTTTACAGGGCATAAAAATTTAATAGCTTCTAAATACATCAGCCGTGCATTAACGATGCAAAACATTGCTGTGCTCAGATTTGATTTCACAGGCTTAGGTGAAAGTACAGGCGATTTTTCCGATACCAATTTCTCTACCAATATCGAAGATATTATAGCAGCTGCAGATTTCCTTGCGAAGAATTACCAAGCACCTGAAATAATTGTTGGGCAAAGTCTTGGCGGTGCAGCAAGTATTTTTGCAGCCGATCGAATAGCCAGCGTAAAGGCCATTGCAACGATTGGTGCTCCGAGCGAACCAGAACATGTCATGCATTTGCTGGGCTGCCACAAAGAAGATATTGTAAAAAATGGATCAGCTGAAGTATCCATAGGCGGTCAAAAATATGTTATAAAAAGGCACTTCGTTGAAGACGTGCAGCTCAAGAAAATGGCAACGAAAATCAAGGATTTGCGTAAAGCAATCATGATAATGCATTCACCACAGGATGAAATTGTAGAAATCGAAAATGCCGCTAAAATATACCATGCCGCCTTTCATCCCAAAAGCTTTGTAACTCTGGATGGGACTGATCACATGTTGTCCAACAAGGAAGATGCATTCTATGCCGGCGCGGTCATAGCCAGTTGGGTCAAGCGTTATATCCAATTGCCGTCAAGGGGGGATCTTCAAACAAACCACCAGGTGATAGCTCAATTGGATGGCTCTAAATTTACTACCGAAATTAAAGCCGGCAAACATGTTCTTGTTGCAGATGAACCCAAATCACTGGGAGGCAATGATTATGGACCAACACCCTATGACTTGTTGAACGCCGCGCTGAGTGCTTGCACAGCCATGACGCTTAAGATGTATGCACAGCGTAAAAAATGGGATTTACAGGAGGTTAAAGTCCATATTTCCTTTAGCCGCACGCATGAAAAAGACATGGAAGATACGACGCGTACAGGCAGGCGATTGGAACAGTTTGAAAAAGTGCTTGAGCTAAAAGGAGATCTCGATGACAGTCAAAAACAAAGGTTAGTGGAGATTGCAAACAGATGTCCTGTGCATAGGACACTGGAAGGGAGTCCTGATTTCATAACGACATTGAAATAAAAAAACTTCAGAAGCAAACCATACTTCTGAAGTTTCATTTTAAATATTGCATGTTGCAATCCAGGTCCTTATGCCACAACCTCTTTAACCAGGTCGGCTGCCTCTTTGAGTAGTATTGCAGACTTAACTGCCAGACCACTTTCGTCAATTATTTTCTTTGCAATATCTGCATTTGTTCCTTGTAATCTTACTATGATTGGCACATTGATATCACCCATGTTTTTATAGGCATCAACAACACCTTGAGCTACGCGGTCACATCTTACAATCCCGCCAAAGATGTTGATCAAAATTGCTTTTACATTAGGATCTTTCAATATGATTCTGAAAGCTTGTTCAACACGCGCGGCATCTGCCGTTCCACCCACATCCAGGAAGTTTGCAGGAGAACCGCCCGATAGCTTAATGATATCCATTGTTGCCATCGCCAATCCAGCTCCGTTGACCATACAACCCACATTACCATCCAACTTCACATAGTTCAAGTTGAATTTCTTAGCTTCAACTTCAGTAGGATCTTCCTCATCTTCATCTCTTAATTCTGCCAAATCCTTGTGTCGATACAAGGCATTTTCATCAAGGCTGATTTTAGTATCTACGGCTATGATTTTGTCATCTCCAGTTTTTAAGCAAGGATTGATTTCGATCAAACTTGCATCTGAACCCAGGAATGATTTATACAAAGCAGCGATAAACTTCGTCATGCCTTTAAAGGCTGCACCGCTTAATCCAAGATTGAAGGCAATTTTTCTGGTTTGAAATGCTTGTAATCCCAGTTCAGGATCTATCCATTCTTTGTGCACCAAATGAGGCGTTTCTTC
>JABDJE010000155.1 GCA_013002625.1 Saprospiraceae bacterium
TGCCAAACCCGTAAAACCTCCGGCAGCGGCAGCAATGGATAGACTTTTAAAGTTTTCTCTGTATTCAAAGCCAGGTTCTCCTCCCTGGGTGCCGACATCAAGCCACCCTGGTGAAACACACAACTTCTTACCCGATATTATTTTGGCGTTAAGCGCATCTATCTTAGGTCCAATCTTTTCGATTTTACCATTAGAAATAAGAATGTCTCGAGATTTATTGTGATCCTTTTCTCCAGGATATATGAGGGTAGCATTTTTTATTAGTATGCTCATGTGTAAGTAATCAGACTTTCCAGAATCTCAAAAGCAATGTTTCGATTCCTAAAAATATCAACGCTAAGATAAGACACCATCTCCATAAAATAACACCCTTGTCTTTTTCTTTAATGATAATACCTAAATCAGCCGCTACAACATTATCAATTATATTGATTTGGTCGCCCAAATTATCTTTTAACTCTGATGTATTGTAAAAATCCAAATCAGATTCTGTTCTGTCATAGTTGAATGCAAGTCCCAATTGTTTCTCTTCATCAAGAATCAGTTCATAGTGCCCGGACTTATCAATCATGTTATTGAAATTAATGATGGTCTTAGCGCCCCGATTGGTCTGACCCGGTATAAATGCATCTGGGCCTGTTATTGAATAAATAATTTCATCCGAGCTTGCATTGTTTTTAACTTCTGCAAAATTATCCACACCAATTGTGAAAGACAATTTTTGAGAAGCATTGGATGCCAGAGCAATCTTATAAATTAGAGGAACAAATATCTCTGCATTGTTGGCCAGGCTGTTATAATTGATATCAAGTGGAGAGACACACACGAACAGTTCACCTTCGCCAATTTTGTATTTCTTCAAGTAATCACTGCCATCCCTGTACTTTAAAATAAATTCACCGCCTCTTGAGCTAAAGCTGTTAAATTTGAAATTTCCCGTGGACTGTGGCAGTTTTATATTTTGGCTTATAGATTCAAATACATTTGCGAAAATATATTCTTCCGTATTTATTCTAAATACATCTTTTTCTTCTTCAGTCCATCCAACCATCGTATTGGCTCCCAATTGATTGAAAATCTGATTGTAGCTGTCAATCTCTGCATTGCGATCAGGGAACAACAGGACATTTCCACCATTTTGAAGATAGGTTTTTAATGCACCCATGAGACCTGAACTAAAAGTTCTGACGTTATCAAAAATGATGAGATCTTTATTACTTAACTGGTCGTACTGAATATTACTAGACCGGTTGTAGTCCAATTGAAATTTATTCAATCCCTTAAAAACAGCATTTAAATAGACGTTCAATTGATTATCGGATATGGATAGCACATTCATCTGATCCTTGACATTCACATTGATAAAATAACTGTCATCAAATTGAACAGGGTAATCATCGATACGAATCTCGATATTTTGCCAACCCCCTTCTGTGAAGAGTAAATTGATAGAATCAATAATAGAACCTTTGGCGGGAATTGAAACTATACCTTCAGGACGGGTCTGACCATTTTGAATCAGACTCAATCTGACATCCTCTCGTGCTTCGGAACCATAATTCTTAATTCTCACCTGGAGTTTATTGTTTTGATTAAGCGCAGGCACAACGGATTCGAACCATACACTATCAATAGCTAAATTATTTTCGATTATCGCATTAATCGGAATGACATTTACCTCACTCAGACTATCAACGACCAATGGTTGATCTATTATAGACCGCTGAAAATCAGAAATCAAATAAATGATATGATTGCCGTCGGAAGGCTGAGTTTGCAATTGCCGATTATAAACATTGGCGAGCTTGTTCACCTCGGAGGTGATTTGAACCTGGCTCAATGCATTAAGGCTGTTTTCTTTATTCAACCATCTTTGCTCTGCGGAGGAAAGATCGTGGGTTAGGATTTGAAACTGATCCGTAGCTTCATAAGCATTGATTATTTCTTCTGCTTTCTTTTTGGCTTGATCCAGGAGTGGTATATTATCCAGCGTCGAGGCCATGCTTTGTGAATTGTCTATAAAAAGCGAGACATAATTCTTGCCTGTTTTGACTTCATTGCCTCGGGATATAAATGGTTGTGCAAATGCAAATATTAAGAAGGCCAAGGCCAGAAGTCGTGACAACAACACCAAAAGATTTCGAAGTTTGTTGCGCGTACTCTTCTCTTCTTTGATCTCCTTGAGCAATCTGACATTGGTGAAATATACCTTTTTAAACCGCCTGAAATGAAACAGATGGATTATGATAGGGATCAAAAGTGCCAGAAGCGCCCATAATATTTGAGGGTAAACAAATTGCATAGCTTGCAAAAATAGAAATTCGACAGTATAACTCTAATTAGGCTACTTAAATTATCTTCTTAACAAGATGCTTTGAATAAAGTTATTGGATAAAGCAATAATATAACTTTGAAATTCACTGTGGTGTATCAGTTTTCTAAATTATAAGACGGGCGGTTTAAAATGAAGGACTATTAATTGACCACAGTTATATCACCAACATATAGCGCCTGTTCATCATCTTCTAATAATAGATCAGTCATGTATACATACACGCCCGGAAGAACAGGTTTGCCATTGAAGTAGCCATCCCAATAGACCTCCTCCAGATTCGGATCGGCATCTTCAATAC
>JABDJE010000185.1 GCA_013002625.1 Saprospiraceae bacterium
ACACAGAAATGGATGGATCAGGTTCGAGTTATGAAGATGGAGACGAGATCTTCATTATGGATAATATTGACTTGATTTATCTCATTGCTTATGGGCAGGATAATTGCAATTCCATAGAGGAAATAGAGATCCTTCTCGATAACTCCATTGCCTATACGACTGCCATCGAGCCAATAAATTGTGGTGATGTAATTTTGCCAGATATAATCCCTGCCACTTCAGAAGTTAATTACTACAGCGATACCAATGGTGGTGGTATTACATTTAGTCCGGGAGACACTTTGTTTGCTGACCCGAATAATTCATTGAACTATACACTTTATATATTTGACCCTACCCAAGATCCATTATGTGCTGCAGAAGTTGAGATCAATTTCTCAATAGATGTCACGCCTTTGATCAATATTTCAAATGATACGTTTGGTTGCGGAGAATACATATTACCCATACCTACAGGAATGCCTTTGGGATCTCCACAATACTATGCCAACGACTACACCGATCCAATGAACCTTCTTGCAGCTGGTGATGCATTAAATTCCGATGCAAGAATTTATGTGGTCGACACAATTGGAAATTGTTCCTTTATTGACTCTTTTGAAATAACAATTCTCAGTGAGCCCGATGCTGGATCGCCCAATCAAATAGATATATGTCAGGGATTTAATATTGTCAATTTCAACCTAATGGCTGAAATTGGAGATCCTGACCTGGACGGCACCTGGGCCTATCCCCTTATTCCAGATTTCAATCCCGTTGATTCGACAGATATTGACTTAAGTCCACTCCCTGAAGGATCTTATTTATTTCAGTATGCTATAGAGGATTCCTGTGGGCTGTACGTTACGGGTTTAACTATTGAGGTTGCAGAACCTTTCTATACAGGCATGGATTCTATCCTATTGTTATGCCCAGGTGACCCGCCTCAAGATTTCATGAATCTTTTAACAGATCCTGCCCTTGGAGGAGAATGGATGCAGGTCGCCGGGCCATCCATGATCGATCTGTCTGATAGTACATCCGTGTCATTTTCAGGCGCTAGCAGTGGATCTTATGCATTCACTTATACAATAGGCGCCACATTCATTCCACAACTATGTAATGCCAATGCATCATCACTTATTATCGAGCTCACAGAAGGGCCTGAAGCTGGCAGTGATGTAAATACAAGTGCTTGTGTAGGGGATGTAATTAATATGTTTGATTTATTGACACCGGATGCAGATATCACCGGAACTTTTGAACCTATTGGTTTTCTGATTTCAGGAAATGAATGGAACACAACAGGTAGTGCTGCAGAACAAAGCTATACTGCAAATTATATCGTTCCGAGTACGGCACCAGAATGCCCTAATGATACGTCTGTTATTGAAATATATTTAACCGATCAAATAACAGCGGGCAATCCCACTTTGGTTAATCAGGTTTGTGAGGGCGACACAATTTTACTAAGTGACTATATTGAAAATGCATCACCTGGTGGAAGTTTCAGTATGAACTCTGCACCCGAGCAAGCAATCTCTGATAGTTGGGTGGCAGATGTCTCGACTTCGTTTGAGTACCTGGTACAAGGCAGTGGCTCCTGTCCTTCAGATTCTATAAATTTCAATATCGTTGTTAGTCCATCACCGACAGTTGATTATTCCATTTTTGATGTTAATGTCTGTGCATCGGAATCCAATTGTTTTGACATTCTTTTTACAAGCAATGGATTCATGGTCCTTGATTTAGAACTACTGAATCAAGGTACAGGTGAGACCTGGCCGGTAGATATCCTATATGATATGACGGGTACCCTTACATTATGTTCATTTGGTGAATCTGGTAATTCATCAGGTGATACTTTATATCTGGGCACATCTGCTGAACAATATACTTTGCAGCCTATACAAATCATGAATGTTGTAAGCTACTGTAGCGAGAATGAACCCATTAATAACGCTATTGAAATCGAAGTTTTCTCAAGTTATGACATTGAACAAAATGTGGACTTGTGTGAAGGCGAGAGCATTATAATTAACAATACTGAATACTTCAATTCAGAGGATATTATGCTACAATCGATTAATGGTTGTGACTCACTGATCAGGTTGAATATCAATCAATTAAATAATGGTGAAGGACTTATTGAAGGTGTTTATTGCGAAGGTGATCAGATTGATGTCCTGGGTACGATTCTGACCAGCAATACCACAGACATGTTTGTATTTATGGACCAGGCCAGCAATGGTTGTGACTCCATCGTAAACGTAGATATAAGCTTTGAATCCCAGGTGAATGGCAGCTTCAATACAACCCTCTGCCCTGGCGAAAGCATAACTGTAGAGAATGAAGTCTTTGATGAATATCGCCTGTCTGATGATATCTTGATTCCAAATGGATCCGTTAATGGCTGCGATTCGGTTGTTAATGTTACAATTGACTTTTTTGATCAAGAAATA
The DNA here is from genome assembly GCA_013002625.1 of Saprospiraceae bacterium. GTDB lineage: Bacteria > Bacteroidota > Bacteroidia > Chitinophagales > Saprospiraceae > RFSX01. The sequence goes on from JABDJE010000185.1 coordinate 2,442, forward strand.
CGATTCATCAATCAGGCTATTTGTGAAGACGAAAGCATTCAGGTAGGCACAGACATTTATGATATTAACAATATAGGTGGCATGACCATTCTACCTAATGCCAGCAGTAATGGCTGCGATAGTATTGTTGAAGTCGGCCTTATTATATTATTGAGCAGCTCCGAAATTGTAGACGATGTCTTTTGTGAAGAAACGGATGTGATTATAAATGGCAATACTTACAACAGTGCTAATCCTTTTGGAACTGAAGTCCTTGAAGGAGGGGCGACAAATGGATGTGATAGTATAGTCGAAATCAATTTAAGTTACGCATTACCATCTGCGCTTATACAGGCACCTATGATTTGCCCTGAAGATGAATTTGCGACAGTCAATATTGACGATATTGAAGGATTGGGTTACCCCGTAGATGTAATTCTGGATGGCGTCTTTTATGATAGCTTTTCAAACACGCCAATCATGATCGATGTAGGTCCGGGACAACATAATATACAGTTGAGGAATTCTGGTTGTGTATACGATGAAGACTTCAATATTGGGTTTATTGATAGTTCAGGACTGGAATTAAATATTGTTGCATCCGGTACGAACTCTTATCAACTTAGTTTAACCGGTGCCAACTTTCAGAATATATTCTGGAGCAGTAATGCAGATTTATCCTGTATGGATTGTGTAACGACCAGTGTAAGCATTTCAGAAAACACATTGGTAAATGTAAATGCCAGCTATGGTGATGCATGCATCTTCAGTGATTTTGTAGACCTCATTTATACGCCAGTGATCGATTACTATATCCCAAATATCATGGATATCAATAACCCTTCAAATGACAGGTTCTACATCGGAAGTAATTTTGATGATGCAGTGGTATTGGAAATGTTTATCTATGATCGTTGGGGAAATTTAATGCATTTTGTTGAAAACGTACCAGTGAATGACCCTGATTTAGGATGGAATGGTTTTTCAAACAATGAACCGGTTGAACAAGGCGTCTATGTATATCTGATAAAAGTGTTAAATACCGCAGGTGATGAAGAGATCCACACGGGTAATTTAACGGTTATTCGGTAAAGCTCTTAAAGGCAATTCTCACATTACAGTTAATTATAATATGTTTATTAAATTTGGATAGCTAATTATTCATAATTTTGCTGCCTATGACACAAGTAAGTTATACTGAAGACAATATTAAATCACTCGATTGGAAAGAGCATATCCGGTTGCGCCCGGGCATGTATATCGGTAAACTTGGAGACGGTAGTACTCAGGATGATGGTATTTATGTATTGCTCAAAGAGGTCCTGGATAATTGTATCGATGAATATGTCATGGGGCATGGCAAACAAATTGAAATAAAAATAGAAGATGGCTATGTCAGTGTGAGAGATTATGGTAGGGGTATCCCACTTGGAAAAGTCATCGACTGTGTGTCAAAGATTAACACAGGTGGTAAATACGATTCGAAAGCATTTAAGAAATCCGTCGGTCTGAATGGTGTGGGCACAAAGGCAGTCAACGCACTTTCATCAAATTTCAGAGTTGCTGCTTTCAGAGAAGGAAAAACTAAAATGGCAGAATTTGAATACGGGGAATTAAAAAATCAATCCCGTATTGTAAAATCCACTGAACAAGCCGGTACATTGGTGGAATTCAGACCTGATGAAGCCATATTTAAAAATTATACATATCAGTCTGAGTTCATTGAAGATCGACTTTGGGATTATGTTTATCTCAACGCGGGTTTAAAAATAGTTTTCAACGGGAAGACATTCTATTCCAGAAATGGGCTTTTAGATTTGTTAACCAACAAGACCGATGAAAGTCAGTTGCGCTACCCTATTATTCATTTGAAAGGGGATGATATTGAAATGGCATTAACGCATGGCTCTCAATATGGAGAAGAATATTATTCTTTCGTCAATGGTCAAAACACAACCCAAGGCGGAACACATTTAGCGGCATATAGAGAGGCAATTGTTAAGACGGTAAGGGAACATTTCAATAAAAGCTTTGATGCACGAGATATTCAGACATCTATAATTGGAGCGATTAGTGTCCGGGTTGAAGAGCCGGTTTTTGAATCGCAGACCAAGACCAAATTAGGATCCTTAAAAATGGGACCCGAAGGCGCCACCGTTAGGTCTTTTGTTGTTGATTTTGTCAAGAATAAACTGGATAATTTCCTACATAAAAACAAGGAACATGCCGATGCCATTTTAAAGCGAATCCAGCAATCAGAGAAGGAACGAAAAGAGATTGCAGGCATTAAAAAGCTGGCCAATCAACGCGCAAAAAAGGCCAATATTCACAACAAAAAATTACGAGACTGCAAGGTTCACTTCGATGACAAACGCGGTGATGCTCTTGTAAAAGATGCCACGACTATATTTATCACTGAGGGAGACTCAGCGAGTGGTTCGATCACCAAAGCCAGAGATGTTCAGACGCAAGCAGTATTCAGTTTGAGAGGAAAGCCCCTCAACAGCTTTGGTCAGACAAAGAAGATTGTCTATCAAAATGAAGAACTTAACCTCTTACAACATGCCCTCAACATCGAAGACGGACTAGAAGGTCTCAGGTTCAATAGAGTGGTAATCGCAACTGATGCGGATGTGGATGGTATGCATATCCGATTATTACTTTTGACATTTTTCCTCCAGTTTTTTCCTGATTTGGTGCGTAATGGCCACTTGTACATCCTCGATACACCATTATTTCGGGTGAGAGATAAACAAAAGACTTATTACTGTTACTCTGAATCAGAAAAACAAGAAGCCATTAAAAAGCTGAAAGGCAAACCAGAAATAACGCGATTCAAGGGATTGGGTGAAATTTCGCCTGATGAGTTCGGTGCTTTCATTGGCGAAGACATTCGACTTGAAAAGGTCATATTGAAACCACAGACACATATTCCTGACCTCCTCAGCTATTATATGGGGAAAAACACTCAAGAGCGTCAAAACTTTATTATCGATAACCTCAAAGTTGAACTTGAAGATCTCGACGTACAAGAGATAATGGATGTTGAACCAGATCAGGAAGAAATAACACCCACTGAAGAAAAAGCTTAAAAAAAAGATCATTTCACCAACAGGTGCAAAAAGCTCGACGTCTATAGCAGTATAAAACGCTATAACGTCATGAAAAAAATTAATTCCTATTCTAGCTTCCTTTTAATTGTAGCTGTTCTGGCTTTATGTAGTCTACAATCATGTCTTAAGGATGAATGCGATGAGACACGTGTATTCATCGAATACGAAGCAATCTATGTTCAACCTGAAGAATTCAGGATTGATATTACTACCAATCCGGCTCGTGAAATGAAAGAGACCGGCAAAATGTATTTCTATAATGATTACATTCTTGTTAATGAGAGATATGAGGGTGTACATGTCATCAATAATGAAGATCCACAAAACCCGATAAACGAGGCCTTCTTGCACATTCCAGGCAATCTAGACATAGCCATCAAGGACAACCATTTGTATGCAGATAATTATGTAGACTTATTGACAATTGATATTTCTGATTTCAATAATCCTCAGATAGTCTGCCGTGATGAAGAAGTATTCTCTCGTTATTCATTTCATGAGAATCTTGGATACTATATATATTCGAAACCCACTGAAAGATCTATAGAAGTTGAGTGTGGTGATCCAAATTTTGGAGCCAATAATTTTAATAGAAATGGCACAGTATTCTGGGCTGAAGATGCTATTTCAGGAGGGATTTTTGATAACAACGCATCGGGTGTTACTGGAACAGGTGGATCATTCGCCAGATTCAGTTTGATTTTCGACCATCTATATGTACTCAATGACAGAGAACTTATCGCCTATCAGTTGGAAAACCCGGCTAAGCCGATGAAAACAGAAACCACGCTGATAAGCTGGGGAGGAATCGAAACAATATTTCCCTACAAGAATTACCTATTTATAGGTGCCAATAATGGTATGTACATCTATGATGCTTCAACTCCTTCTACACCGGTATACGTGTCAGAGTTCAGACATGCCACAGCTTGTGACCCCGTATACGTAAGAAATGATATTGCCTTTGTGACCTTGAGAAATGGCAGACGATGCGAAAGCTTCACGAATCAACTCGACGTAATTGATGTCAGCAATATCAGATTACCTGATCTTATTGCCAGCTTTGATATGGATAATCCCCACGGTCTAAGTGTAGACAACAATAATTTATACTTGTGTGAAGGTGAAGATGGACTTAAGGTATTCGAAACAAAAGAATTGGATGCCATTGACAAACACCGCATAGATCATATAAAGGGATTGCATGCCTATGATGTCATACAATTATCTGAAAGTCATTTATTAGTCATTGGTGCCGATGGTCTTTATCAGTTCGATACAAGTGATCCATCGGAATTGCAGGAGCTCAGTTATCTACCTGTTTCAAAATAATCGACCATGAAAAAGTTAACATATATAATTTGTATCCTAGGACTGCTGTTGTGTAGCCATGTGCAGAGTCAGGATTCAAGTAACAATCAAGTATACATACATCTTGAAAACGGATCCAAAATTAGTGGTGAAGCCGTATCATGGGACCACGGTGAATCAATTACTATTCTCACTGGCTGGGGAGAAGAAATTACTTTTCCATGGAGGATTATAAAGAAAGTAGTCCAACTCAATGCGCAGGAAGCACAAATTCAGCCCTATAACTTTAAGGAGACAGGACTGTACATATCGCCAAGTGCAGCATTGATCACAGGCAACGATGGCAATCGTGCCAAAGGGCAGAACGGTATTTCTGTTTCAGTATCTGCTGGACATCGTTTTAATAAATACCTTGCTATTGGTGGCGGACTGGGCTGGGATCAATATATCTGGAATTCTGGTGAAGAGCTGATCCCATTTTTTGGTGAAATATCCGGTTATACGAGCGAAAGAAACACGTCTTTCAGATATGCCTTACAAGCAGGATATAGTTTGGCATTAAGCGATGAAGATTACTTGATTTCAAATTCTAAAGGAGGCTGGATGTTGTATCCGGCCGTGGGTGTTAGATTTGGGAACAATCCTAATAACAAGTACTTTTTTGACATTGGATATAAGTTCCAAAAGGCGGAATTCACCTACGACGATGCATGGGATATTGGCCGGAGAAGTCAACAAAGATTATTATACAAAAGACTTACAATAAGATTTGGTTTATTATTGTAAGAGATAGGTTGATTTGAAAAAAGAGCAAGATCATATAAACAATAACGAGTTTAGAATCTGGCAGCAAGTCGTACAGGCTTGTTGTCAGAATGATCGTGCTGCACAGGAAAAATTGTATCGCCATTTTTTTCCAATAATGGAAAGAATGGTCTTAAGGCACACCCAGGATGAGGATAAGATAATTGATATTCTAAATGATGGGTTTTTACGTGTATTTCAAAAGATACATTTATTCAGCTGGAAGGGCTCTTTCGAAGGATGGATAAGACGCATTATGTATCACAGCATCAGTAATTATTTCAGAAAGAAAAACAGCGATCTGAAATTCCTGCTTTATGAAGACCATGTTACGGAACCAAGTACAAATGAGAATCATAGTCTGTACTATCAGGACTTACTGAAACTGGTTGAAAAGCTTCCTGAAAAACACATGCGTGTATTTCATATGTACGCGATAGAAGGATTTAGCCAAAAAGAGATTGCAGAACAAATGGATATGAATCCTAATACATGCAGATGGTATTTGTCTGAAGCACGTAAACTGCTGCAGGACGCTTACAATTCAAAAATTTTAAAAGATTACAATGAAGCAGGATAATATAAGTAGAGTCGATAAGGGTTGGGACAAAATGTCGATAACCTTGGAGGAGAAAATGCCCGTCGAGAAAGACCGACGTCGTGGTATCCTATTTTGGTTGTGGCCTGGACCCACTCTGGCTGCTTTAGTCCTCACAGGGATTATTTTAGCAATCATATCTCCTTCGAAAGATGAACCATCCAAAGTGCCGCATAATTCAAAGGCAATAATAGCTGAAAAGTCAGTCGCTAATATTACCCCGACTGATAAATCTGAATTGCAAGAAGTACTTCAAACTACTGAATTAGTTAAGGGAGAAAATTCAAACCAGACAAATTCTGAAGGAACGAATGAATCGAATACTATTTTGAGTCAAACAACAGATCATTCTCATAACACAGAACTGGCAATAGAAGACAGCCATTCCAGCTTACAAACTACAACTGCGTCTGAACATTCAGGTATAGAACATGTAAGTGCGATAATTACAAAGTCAATTCATAATTCGGAAAATTTGAATTCTACAGATAGTTCCATTGATGCAGAATATCAGGTAATAAGTGATGATAATAATGTCTACGATCATTTGATTTCAGAACAAACTGAGCAACCACAACATATTCTGGATCTGTTACTTCCTGTGCTACCATTGCCGATGCTTAAAATCAGTCCAATATCTTTTATTAGCAAAACCAACAATGTTAAAGACATAGTCGGTACTCAAATGCTTATTTCAAGTGTACCGCAGACAATTGATATTCAAAAGAAAAAGCTTAACACAGGATTGATAGTTACAGCTGGAGGTCAGTATGCCTACAATTTAAACATGGGAGGATGGCATGCTGGCGCAACATATCAAATGTCATTTTCAAAATTCAGTACCGGGCCAGCACTTGGGTTTGGTTGTTTGCGTAAAACTTCAACTGGAGGCGAGATATTGGCAGCTGATATATCCGATATGGAGGATCAAACAACCTCCGGCGCCATTGAAAACATTGTCAATCCGGGCAGATATCTCAACGGGAGTTTCACCCATACAAAGTTTATCGATATTGGCTGGTCCAATGCATACAGAATCCTGCCTGGATTAGAAGTCTTCAACATCATCGGATATAGAAGGTATTTGAGTACCCAGTTCGATACGGATGAATCAAGGCAAACCAGCAATATATTCTTAAGCACCCCATTCAATTATAATTTGGATAGAAAAGCCTTATTGTTTAGTGACTTCGGTGTTGATATCAGAATACATCCGAGATGGAGTCTGTCCGCCTTTTACCATTATGAATTCACTAATATAATTGAACGAGAGGATCTGAATGTCAATGGTAATGCTGTGGGACTAGGCGTAAATTACAGATTGTACTAATTAGGGAATATTCAGGTATTTATGCGTCTGCATACTTAGCCGCCATTTGGGATTGTTCTTACAATAGTCAATGCATATCAAGGTATTTGCATCCTGCTCAGCATTATCCATAGGTTGCAGGAAATGATAGTCAAAGTTCCATGTTTCGAAATCCTTGGGATCCATACCCTCTTGGGGATATACCAGTTTTAATTCATTGCCTGTACGAACTACAATTTCTGTATTGGCTTTAGGACTCATACAAATCCAGTCAATTCCTTCAGGCAGTTCGATTGTCCCGTTGGTTTCGATGGCTGTTTCAGCTTCGATAGTCTTAAGTTCATTGATGAGTTCACTGTCTAATTGAAGTGCAGGTTCACCTCCCGTAAAAACTATAAAAGGTGTGCTGTCCAAAGGCCATTGTTCTATAATTTTCCTTGTCAACTTTTCAGCTGTGTATTTACCTCCATTTTCACCATCGGTTCCCCAGAAGTTTGTATCACAAAATTGACAAATGGCTTTGTGTCTGTCCTCTTCCCTACCCGACCAAAGGTTGCATCCTGAAAACCGGCAAAACACAGCCGGTCTTCCGGTGTGGAAGCCTTCACCTTGAAGGGTATAATATATTTCCTTTACAGCGTAAGTTTTCATGAATTTAAGATAGCGCTGAATTCAATTTCAACCAACATGTCGGGATCAACCAATGCAGAGACCTCAACCATTGTTGAGGCAGGTTTTATATGGGCAAAGAACTCACCATGTGCTCGTCCGACAGCTTGCCAATCTTTGACATCGGTCACATACATCCTGGTGCGGATAACATCCTTCAGTGAACCGCCTGCATCTTGCAAAACCTTAGCCGCCAATTCGATGATATACTTAGCCTGTCCATAGGCATCTCCTTTGAATAGTATTTCTCCATCTTTTGCAGCCGTTGTACCTGATATTTCAAGCACATTACCAATCTGTACCGCACGGCAATAGCCTACTATATCTTCCCATTTCGCACCGGTGGTATATAATTTCCTTTCCATTATTAAATTTGACTTGTAAGTTGCAAACAAAAAAAGTGTCAGAAAAGACTCTCCGACACTTTCTATTTATATTTTATTACATTTTTTATTGTAGATCCAGCCTCAATAATGTGCCACAGCCGGTAAGTGTATCTGAAGGAAAAATCAATTCCAGTTCAGTTCCGAACCGAACAAAAGTGATCGTATCACATTCTGGTATGCAATATGACATTGTATTATTGGTAAGCAGAGCATATTGTCCATCAACCGTATTATCAAATAAAGTTATGCCTTCCGACTCTGCCCTTTCTGAATATGACATGGCGTTATTCATACCGAACTCGATCTCCCAGTAATAGCATATAAACATGCTGTCTACGAGGGATATAGCAATAACAGTTGTATCGTATTCAAAACTGTCAACTACCATGTTATCGACAATCATGGTATCGACGAAAAAGGAATCAATTTCTAACATGGAATCTACGACCATACTATCCAGGACCCAAATACAAGGGCCATCAGAAAGGTCTCTTGTGAAATTCTTGGTTGAATCAATACAGTTGGCGGACTCCCAGAAAAAGGCATCCCATTGTCCTGCAACTTCTACTGGCTCTTCCTCTGACGAACAAGCCAGAAAAACACAAAGAACCAATATATTCAGGAACAGTATTGCTTTCATATAATTATCCTCCAAAGTCGTCGAATGAAATATTTTCTTCAGGAACACCCAACTCATCCAAAGCTTTGATTACTGAAGCATTCATAGCTGGTGGGCCACAGAAATAATATTCCACTTCTTCGGGTTCTGGATGATTTTTCAAGTATTGTTCAACACAAACAGGCATTATAAATCCCTGGAAGCCATCTCCATCAGCATCAATGTTTTCTTTCACTTGCCAATTATCCTCGGGCAGAGGGTTGTCTAGTGAAACATAGAATCTGAAATTTGGAAATTCCCGTTCTATTGCTCTGAACTCATCGATATAGAATAATTCTCTCCTTGTTCTACCACCATACCAGAATGATACTTTTCTGTCTTTTAATTTTTCAGTTTGGAACATGTGGAAAAGGTGAGAACGAAGCGGTGCCATGCCAGCTCCACCACCGATGTAAACCATTTCTTTTTTAGTCTCCTTGATGAAGAATTCTCCATAAGGTCCTGAGATCGTACATTTATCGCCTGGCTTTAAGCCAAATACGTAAGAAGAGCACACGCCTGGGTTAACATCCATCCATCCTCCTTTTGCTCTGTCAAATGGCGGTGTTGCAATTCTGATATTCAATTTTACAATATTACCTTCTGCTGGGTGGTTGGCCATGGAGTATGCTCGAAACTGAGGTTCGTCATTCACCATTTTCAAGTCCCACATATTGAACTTATCCCATTCAGATTTAAATTTCTCAGGGTCATCATGGTGTTCAGGGTGTGCTGAAATATCCATTTCCTTGAATTCCACAGTTACTTCAGGTACATCGATCTGAATATAGCCCCCTGGTTTAAAATCCAATGATTCACCTTCAGGCAATCTCACCACGAATTCTTTGATGAAGGAAGCAACGTTGTAATTTGAAATAACTTCACATTCCCATTTTTTAATACCAAACACCTCTTCAGGAACAGCTACATCCATGTCTTCACGCACCTTTACCTGGCAAGCCAAACGCATACCTTCGGCAGCTTCTTTACGTGTAAGGTGGTTCATTTCTGTAGGC
>JABDJE010000188.1 GCA_013002625.1 Saprospiraceae bacterium
ATCACCAATAAAGGATACATTGGAAATTCCGCAACTGGATAGTTTGATCAAGGAGGATTCAGTGGTACGAAGGATCGTCTATGAAGACCGTTATTCGAATTCAATTGAAATTCCACTTGATAGTATATACAAAGTAGATGTCGAGAACCTTAAGCTCAATGCTAATGTAGAATCCATTTTTTTTGATAATCAACTGGCTGCGTATGGCGTGTTACCATATTTTCTGGTAGAGTTTTATGATCGCCTAGTAGCTGTTTTCAAATCGGGTGATACCAAAAAAGTATTGAAAATAGCAGCGGATATTGGCCACTATATTTCTGATGGTCACGTGCCCTTGCATACCACTTTAAATTACAACGGCCAACTTACTGGACAGGATGGTATTCATGGTTTTTGGGAAAGCCGATTGCCTGAGCTTTTTGCAGAAGAGGAATATGATTTTTTATCAGGTAAGGCTGAATACATTGAAGACAAATCAACCTTCTTTTGGAATATGATTGCAGAGAGTCACAGTCACCTTCCACAAGTGTTGTCCACTGAAATGGAACTAAGAAAAAACTTCCCAAGCGATCAGCAACTTTGTTTTGACGAACGTGGAGACTACACAACATATATCCAGTGTCCTGAATTTTCAAAAGCCTATCATGATGCGCTTGAAGGGATGGTTGAAAACCGGTTCAGAGCCAGTATTAATGCGGTTGGCAGCGTTTGGTATTCTGCTTGGGTGGATGCCGGACAACCTGATTTAAACAGTAAGGACAAATTGCAGTTTGCCAAAGAGGAAGCGGATCGAAGCGTATTAAATTCAAATCATCATCAAGAATGAAAATAAGCACTCCAGGCCTATTGTTGAGGGGTATGGCAATGGGAATTGCCGAAATAATTCCGGGCGTGTCAGGTGGTACAATTGCCTTTATTACAGGAATTTATAAAAGACTCTTGAACGCCATCACTTCTGTAGACGGAGATTTTTTCCAATTTATAATTAATGGAAAAATAAGGCAGGCATTCCACCATATAGATGGATTTTTTCTCTTGAGATTGCTTACAGGGATGACATTGGGAATCATAGTGGGGGTCTTCGGTGTGAGTTATATGCTGGATACCTATCCTGAAGTTATTTGGGGTCTGTTTTTTGGTTTAATCCTTGGGTCCATTCCCTACATGCTTAGTCAATTAAAAGGCAGGACGGTTTCTTATCTTTTACAATTTATAATCGGGGCAATAATTGCATACGGGGTAACAGTCCTGGTACCCGCTGAAGGTTCAGAATCTTTAGTTTATCTATTCTTTGGAGGAACACTGGCCATTTGCGCATTGGTGCTGCCAGGTATTTCTGGAAGTTTTATATTACTTCTTCTGGGTCTGTACAGCTTGGTGATTCCCACATTAAAAAACTTTCTATCCAGTCCTAATTTTTCAGATCTGTTGTTACTTGGTGTCTTTGGTTTAGGCTGTATCTTTGGCTTGTTCTTTTTCTCAAGAATCGTATCCTCAGCATTCAATAAATACCATGACGGAACGATAGCGATATTATCCGGTTTCATGCTTGGGTCACTTAATAAAATTTGGCCCTGGCGAAACATTGCTCAGGTTGTTGAAAAGGAAAGCGGAAACATTATGCCCTACAATCAGATTGACCCAAATCAGCTGGACGAATTATATAAAATCCTCACTGATCATGCAGTTTCTCCTTCTGCTTATGATGGAAGCCCAAGAATTATTGCTGTCATAGGCGCATTTATTCTTGGTGCAGTACTAATTTGGTTATTGTCAAAATGTCAGACAAAGATTTACGCAAACTAGCTTTTTCGGGCCCTATAAGTAATTTACTTACATATAGATTGTAGCTATATATTATAGCCTATCTTACAATATATTTTATATATTTGTTATTTATAATATGTAGAGAATCAAACTTATAAATGATGGTCCGAAAACTACAATATGCTTTATGTTTGATCGCGATTTTGGCAACAAGCCAACTGTTTTCTCAAAAATCACTGATCAAAGCTGAAAGACAATTCGAACTCAAAGCCTTTGAGCTCGCCATCGAAAGCGCAAAACAAGCTTTAGAAAAGGAACCCACATGCGTGGATTGCAAGTACATTATTGCCGAATCATTGCGCATGATGAATGAAAATATTGATGCCGCCTATTGGTATTCTCAACTTGAAACCGAAACAGATCTTCCACTAGATTTTCACTTCAACTATGGTTTATTGCTGAAAAGAATGGGAGAGTATGAGCAGGCAAAAACGCATTTCAATAATTACGCAGTCCATGATGCTATCAAAGCTGAGCATTTTGTCGCAAGTTGTGATTTTGCCATCAAGAGCTTAAGTGCTCCACACGATTTTGAATTGAATCTCTATGCACCAAGTTCAAAGCAAACGGATTTTGGACCAACGGTCTATAAAGACAAACTGGTTTTCTGTTCATTTAGAGATAATTTTAAAAGAGATCTGAGAGTTGAAAACTCAAGTATGATTCAGGATGAAAAATGTCAGCTTTTTATATCTGGAATGGGTTTCACAGGTGATGTGAACAATACACAGTTCTTGCTGAAGGACGAGGATGAAACCTACGATATGGGGCCAATTCATTATGCTTCTGAAGCGCCGATCGTTGCGGTTACGCGTAATAATTTCAGAGATGGAGAAAAACAAATCTTCAGCAATGATCTCGAATTAACGCTCTATTTGGCTTATGTAAATGAAGACGGATCCTTTACCAATATCAAGCCATTTCCATATAATGAGGTAGGCTATGCCACAGGTTTTGGTACTTTAAATCCTACTGGAAAGATTTTGTACTTTGCTTCAAACAGGCCTGGTGGATACGGCGGATTTGACCTTTATGTAAGTTTCTATAAAAATGGCAAGTGGACTTATCCCGATAATCTTGGTCCTACAATCAATACGGAAGGCAACGAAATAACGCCTTTCTTCGATGGTGAGCAGCTGTACTTCTCATCTGACTTTCATGTTGGTTTAGGAGGGTATGATGTTTTTAAGGCCTTTGTGGATTATGGAAAATGGACCACACCTGAAAATATGCTTAACGGCGTAAATTCACCAGAAGATGATTACTATTTCATCAAGCACCCCAGCCAAGAAAGTTATTACCTGACCTCCAATAGACTAGGTGGAAGGGGTTATCACGATATATATCTGGTTCATCAGGCACCAGAAGCAGAAATGCTTGCTGCTGAACTTATTACACCGCCAGCTGTAGACTTGCAGAAAGATGTTGAAGAATCAGAGGTGTCAAATGTTGAAACACAGTTTGTAAACTACAGCGAAGAAACTTTTGAACCGGTGAATGTTGAATTTGATGCAGCTATTCCTGCCGCGGTTCCGATTCCAGAAGCATCTGAAGAATCTACTGAGGCGACAGATATTGTGGTTGAGCATAACAATGAAGTCGAGTCTGCAACTGCAGTTCTGACTTCTGAAGAAGAATTATCTTCAAGAAAAGAAGAAAATCTCATTGATTTTGATAGCTATCTTGAAATGGAAAATGTTCCAGAAGCGATGGATATTTCCAAGCACATGGTTGCAAATGTATCCCTTGTTGGAGCAAAAAGAGTTGCGAGTGGAGAGTTGATTTTGGATCATCATTCCAATGTATATTTCATCCAGTTGGCAGCCTTGTTCAAGAGCAAAGCCAATATGGGTATTTTCAGTACATTGACCAAGTACGGAAGTTTGTACAAGGTCCAGCAAAGCAATGCCACCAAAGTGAAACTCGGTTATTTTAAAGAAGAAAGTCAAGCCAAAAACATCCTTCAGAAAGTTAAGAATCTTGGTTATGCGGATGCTTTTATTACCTACGAAAATCTTGACCCGACTCGAATTGAATTGGTAACAATTTCAGATGATGCCAATTTAGATTCTTCTAATACCGGCTTTGTGACGGATTACACAACAGGAAGAAGTTATAAGGTGAGACTGGCAAGCTATTCAGATCCCAAATGGTTTGAGACTGACAGGGTAAATGACCTTGGTATCATAGAGCAATGGAGCAAAGGAGAGTGGACAATTTTTGTTCTTGGTGGCTATCGCAACCAAGACGAAGCAAACAAAGCCAAGCTTATTGCTAAAATGAGAGGATTTAAAGATGCTGAAGTCGTCATGGATAATCATGGCATCCTTCAGAAAATCGGCGATTAGACTACAGCTACAGCCTTTCTTTATTCACAGAATACTTAAAAACATCCGGCCGTTGATAATGACCGCTTACGGATAAATCAATGTATTTGCCTTTATCATTTATTGGTAAGTCAT
>JABDJE010000205.1 GCA_013002625.1 Saprospiraceae bacterium
TCTTATCCGTATCCTGCATGATCACCCCGTTCAATACGCTTTTGAAGCTCTTATCCTCACGATTGAAATGATGAATCTTTAATAGCACGCGCTTTTTCTTTTGGCTTAAATATTCAAAAGCATCCTCATCAAATTCAGGCGCCATGAGTACTTCATAAAACAGCTTATTAATCTCTTCTGCTGTTGCAAGATCGATTTTAGTATTTGATATTAGGATGCCCCCAAATGCAGAAATTGGATCGCCAGCCAATGCAGCTTTCCATGCTTCCAGAACAGTCGGTCGTGTAGCTACACCACATGGATTCGTATGTTTTAGGACTGCAAAAGTTGGGTTTTCACTCTTAAATTCAGCCATCAATTGAAAGGCCGCATCGACATCGACAAGGTTGTTAAATGATAATGCTTTCCCTGCCAGCTTTTCAAATACTTGATTCAATTCACCAAAGAAGATTCCTTCCTGATGAGGGTTTTCACCATATCTCAATACCTCGCCCTGATTAAAGCTTAACTTTAATCTATTGGTCTGGGTCGTTCTGTTGAAATAATTGAAAATGGCGGTGTCGTAATGCGATGAAACAGCAAATGCTGAAGAGGCCATTTCTTTTCTTTGCTCCAAACTGGTAGCGCCTCCATTTTCACGCAACACATTTTCGAGAAATCCATATTCGTTTTTAGAAGGGATAATCAGGACATCATTGAAATTTTTTGCTGCCGCTCGAATCAATGCGATGCCTCCAATATCGATCTTCTCAATAATTGCAGCTTCATCATCTGTGGACTTCAGCGTATCCTCAAATGGATATAGGTCAACCACTACCAGATCGATCTCTGGAATTTCATATTGCGCTAATTGACCTAGATGATTTTCTTCCCTTCGAGCAAGGATACCTCCAAATACTTTTGGGTGTAAAGTTTTCACACGGCCATCCATAATTGACGGGTAGCTCGTTATATCTTCCACCTTTATGGGGCTGAGACCTTTGGACTCCAAAAAATCATAGGTTCCACCGGTAGAATAAATAGTAATTTCTGATTGTGCCAATAAATCAACGATGTCATCAAGACCGGATTTATCAAACACCGAAATAAGTGCGGATTTTATTTGCTTGGTTGGCATTTATGTACTTTAAGAAGTGCACAAATGTACAGAATTCTTGCATGTTTTTAATCTAAATGCCCTTGCCTAAAGTCAAGGATATTCCCCATGCTGTAACAGACTCTGCAACGCGGTTCATATTTATCTTTTTCACCCAACACAACTTGTTCTTTTTCCTGGCTCAATCTGTAAGAATGAGTTGCCAGACTGCCGCAATGAGGACAAATGGCATGAACCTTTGTAATATACTCGGCAACGGCTAGTAAATCGGGCATAGGTCCAAATGGATTCCCCATAAAATCCATATCCAATCCAGCAACAATGACGCGAATACCTTTCACCGCTAACTTTTGAACTACTTCGGTTAATTTATTATCAAAAAACTGTGCTTCATCTATACCGACCACATTGGTGTTCGCAATATGATCATAGATGTCCTCACTCTTGACGACTGGTATTGATTCAATGGCATTGGAGTCATGAGAGACGACACTGTTGTCGTCATAGCGCACATCTTTTTTGGGTTTGAAAATGAGGATTTGCTGATGGGCGATTTTTGCCCGCTTAAGCCGTCGAATAAGCTCTTCTGTCTTACCAGAAAACATGGAACCGCATATCACTTCAATCCATCCACTGCGTTGACCTTTAAAATTCGGTTCCAAAAACATAACTTCGTATTAAAATAAATTAAGATATATTGAGCAAATATAGGATTTGAGGCTTTTTTAAAGGATAATGCTCAATAAAACTTTGTTGACCGAAGTTAAATAGGATAAAATAATTGCAAAACAAATAGACTACAAATAAATGGACTTGAATAACGTCTCAACTTTAATTAAGAAAATAAATCGCCTCTACGATATTATAAACAGCATAGGCGAAGCCAGCGATACCGAGAAGGATTTGCTTAAAGCATACGTACTGGATTTATATGAAGCCGTGACAATGGAACCAGAAGATCAATCTGAAGATCTGGAGATCGAGGAAATGCTGAAAAAACTTAAAAAGCAAAAAAAAGCTGAGAAGAAATTAAAGAAGCAACTCAATAAGGCGGTTGAACAGTTGGAAGATATGTCAGTTTCAGAGCAAGCTGAAGAAGCTCAGGAAGAAGCTCAAGCTGCTCAGGAAGTTGAGGAATCCCCTCAAGCGTCTCATGAAGAACCTGCTCAGGAGGAGTCAGCAC
>JABDJE010000016.1 GCA_013002625.1 Saprospiraceae bacterium
CCAGTGAGCCGCCCATGATAAGAGATCGGTCCTTGAATAATTTGGCGGATGGATCTTCATGATATATTATACTTGCAGCATCCCATGCGCATTTCAAATGGCCATGCTTTAAATAGTCAATGGTTACCGGGATAAATTTGCTTCTATCATTGGAAGTACCCGAAGATTTAGCAAACCAATTTACTTTATTTGAGCACAACACACTGGGTACACCTTGCATCATGTCATTAACATGATCGACTATGTCCTCATATTGCACCAGAGGAACTTTAGATTGAAATGTTTGATATGATTTCAGATTTATGAAATCATAGCTTTGACCATACAGACAGTTTTTATTAAAGTCCAAAATCGATCGAAGAATTGCCTGTTGAAAGGGTAGGGGCTTGAGTGCTACTTTCTGGATTCGCTTTTGCCTTATCTTAAAATATTGTCTTAAAATATAATCCATTAAAGAGGCATGAAATGATGCGTATAAAAGTAAGTATTCTTGGGAGAGCAGAGGGAATTATTAGACTTGATAAAATAAAATCTATATTAAATCGGTTGTATTGCTGAGCTTTCCCACACACTTAACAATGCTTATATCGTCTAATTAATTCTTTAATACCATTATTATATTATAATTTTGTTTAATATGTAATTGTCTATGGCAAAGCATACAGACTATAATAAAATCATGAAGTTACTCGTCAAATGGGGGTGGCTTAGTTTAATTACTGGCATAGTGGCTTTTTTCGCTGCATTTGTCCTGGTTTCGTTTACCCGAATGCCTGATACTGAGGAGCTCGAAAATCCAGATTACGAGCAAGCATCCATCATCTATGCAGATGACTTGAGTGAATTGGGAAGATTTTATTCCAAGAACAGGGTTCTTTTAACCTATGAAGAATTAAATCCACATCTTATCAATGCTTTGGTTGCTACGGAAGATGAACGGTTTTTCAGACACTCCGGGATTGATGCTCGGGGAACAGCACGTGCTGTCATATTTTTAAGTACACGGGGAGGTGCGAGCACCATTACACAACAATTAGCAAAACAGTTCTTTACCAAAAGATCTCGATCATTTGTAAAGCGGGTTTGGCAAAAACTAAAAGAATGGGTGATTGCTATTGAGTTTGAGAAAAGATACACCAAGGAGGAGATCATTGCCATGTATCTTAACAAATTTGAATTCATTTATTCTTCCTTTGGCGTGAGTTCAGCATCCAGAACCTATTTCGGGAAAGAGCAGAAGGATCTTACGCTTGACGAAGCAGCGATCTTGATCGGAATGTTGAAAAACCCATATATCTACAATCCTAAAATCAATCCAGAAAACGCAAAAAGGCGACGCAACGTTGTTCTGGGGCAAATGCTTAAAAATGGGCTTATTGAGCAGGCGCAATTTGAAGAGCTCAAGGAACTGAAAATTGATATGTCAAATTTCAATCGCACATTTCAATATGAAGGTCTGGCCCCTCATTTTAGAACAACTCTAACCAATTATCTGAAAAAATTATTTGAACAGAAAAAATACCGCAAACCTGACGGTACGGCGTATAACCCGTTTGAAGATGGTTTGAAAATATATACGACCATCAATAAGACGATGCAGCAATATGCAGAGGAAGCTGCATTTGACCACATGGCAAAAATTCAAAAGACCTATTTCAACGTATGGAAGAATAAAGATCCCTGGACATATAAGGCTGATGCAAATCAAAAAAGAATTCGAAAGGATGCCTTTAATAGAGCAGTACGAGAATCTGAACGCTATAAGAACATGCGTGCTTTAACGGTAGGAAAAATTATCGCGGAAATACAATCCGAAATTCCGAATGCACGGCTTTGGGAATCAGATATCAATCGAATGTTGGGTGAGGAAAAAGAAACTGGCTATTTGAATAAGCTGGCGCGCAGGGATATTGTGTCAAGTTCTCAGATCAAGACTTATAAGGCCATCATGCGCAACCCGAAATGGCAACAATTAAAAAAAGAGCGCGCTGCACTGGATCAACGTGCCATGGAGGTTTTTAATCAACCCCGTAAGATGAAGGTATTCTCATATGAGAAGGGCAGTGAAAAGACAATGACGATGACACCGATGGATTCAATACGGTATCATCAAAAACACATGCAGATTGGTTCGGTTTCAATTGATCCATCCACAGGTCATGTCAAGGCATGGGTAGGGGGAATTGGAAACAAATATTTTAAATATGATCACGTCCTTTCCAACAGACAGGTTGGGTCAACTTTCAAACCCTTTCTTTATGCCACAGCATTGATTCACCAGGGTATTTCACCTTGTCAAAAAATCAAGGATATGCAATACGTCATTCCGGCAGGTGATCCAAATTTCAAATTGCTTGATACATGGGCGCCCAGTAATTCGCGGGGGTCGTTTACGGGAGATATGGTTACTTTAAAAGAAGCGTTGCGATTGTCGCTCAATTCAGTATCTGTATGGTTAGTTAAAGAACTCGGCAGTGTAAAACTGATAAGAGACCTCGTAGATAAGATGGGTATTGACAAAAAGAAAATTCCTGATGCACCTTCCATTGTTTTGGGTGCAGCACAGGTGAATGTTCTCGAAATGACAGGAGCCTATGCCACCTTTGCAAATCAAGGAACTTTTATAGAACCAAGTTTTTTGCTAAGGATTGAAGACAAGGATGGTCGGATTATTTACAATACCATACCAAGTCAAAAAAGAGTATTTACCGAATATTATAATGATGCTATGGTGAAATTTTTAAAACATGCATCCAGCGCTGTGTCTTGGGC